>JAQBNT010000306.1 GCA_028288445.1 Hymenobacter sp.
GCTCACCGCCGGTCTGCAGCGTGGCGCCGCAGTTGGCAGCGTCGGCAAGCAACCGTTCCATCGCTGCGGCGCGGCGCGGGTTGGCCAGGGGGCCCATCGTGCTGCGCTCGTCCAGGCCGTTGCCGACCAGAAGTGCGCGCGTTCGCTGCACGAAAGCCTGCACAAAAGCTGCATAGCGAGACTCGTGAACGTAAAAACGCGTTGGTGCGATGCAGATCTGGCCGGCATTGCGGTATTTTCCGGCCACCAGCAGATCGGCAGCCCTGTCGATATCGGCGTCAGCACAGACGATCACCGGGCCGTGACCGCCAAGTTCAAGCGTCGTGCGCTTCAAGCTGCGCGCCGCTTGCTGCGCGACCAGCTTGCCGACAATCGTGGAGCCGGTAAGCGATATCTTGGCCACCACCGGCGACGCAATCAGGTACTCGGACACTTCGGTCGGCACACCAAACACGACGTTCAGGACACCGGCCGGCAACCCAGCGTCATGCAGCGCTCGTGCGAGTGCCAGCGCTGTATTTGGCGTTTCTTCCGAGGGCTTGAGAATCAGTGTGCAACCAGCGGCCAGCGCACCGGCAATCTTGCGCGCCGGTGTAATGGCCGGGAAGTTCCAGGGTGCAAACGCGGCGACCACGCCCACGGGTTCCTGCATGACAGAAATACGGTTGCCTGGGTGACGCCCAGGAACAATGCGACCGTAGCTGCGACGACCTTCCTCGGCATACCAGTCGAACGTATCGGCGCTTGCCAGTATCTCCAGCCGGGCCTCGCGCACAGGCTTGCCCTGCTCCAGCGTGGTTTGCCGCGCTATGTCATCCACTCGCTCGCGTAGCAGGGTCGCGGCTTGGCGCAGCAAGCGGGCACGCTCCAGTGGCGCCGTGTCGCGCCAGGCCGGAAAGGCGCGCGCCGCCGCACCCAGCGCGTTGTCAAGATCGGTTTGTGAGGCATGGGGCAGATCGGCCAGCACTTGTTCGGTCGCCGGGTCGATGACAGGCTCAGAGCACCGGCCATCGCCGCTTAGCCACTGGCCGTCAATGTAGAGTTGCGGTTGATTGTAGGAAACAGACATGGGAATTTATCGCTTATGGGTTCATCAAAATGACTTGGCGAATGGCCTCGCCGCGGTGCAGCCGGTCGAAGCCCTCGTTGATCTGGTCCAGCCTGAGGCTGCCGGTGAGCAGCCGATCTATCGGCAGGCGGCCGTTTCGATAGAGCGCGACAAAACGCCCGATGTCGCGCCGCGGCACACAACTGCCAAGGTAACTACCCTTGAGCGTGCGTTCCTCGGCTACCAGATGCCAGACCGGCGTCGTAAGGTTCTGACTGGAGGCTGGCAGGCCGACTGTGACTGTAGTGCCACCGCGCCGTGTCACCCTATAGGCGAATTCCAATGCCTTGGCCGAACCCACCATCTCCAGCGCATGGTCAACACCTCCGCAAGTCAACTCACGCAGCTGCTCGACCGCATTTTCGCTGCCAGCATTGACAACGTCGGTCGCGCCAAGGGATTTGGCGAACGCGAGTTTTTCGTCCACCAGATCGACGGCCACCACACGCGCCGCACCAGCGGCCAGCGCGCCCATCAGGGCCGACAGGCCGACCCCGCCCAAACCAATGACCGCTACGCTTTGGCCTGGTCGCACCTGCGCGGTATTGACGACAGCGCCGACCCCCGTCATCACGGCGCAGCCAAACAGCGCTGCGATCTCCAGCGGCAAATTACGGTCGACTTTCTGCACCCCGCGACGCGACACCACAGCGTACTCGGCAAAGGCCGAAACGCCAACGAAATGGTCAATGACTTCACCTTGGTACGTGATGCGCCGCCCGCCCCCGAGCAGCGTACCTGCAGCGTTCGCTGCGGCAGCAGGCTCACACAATACGGGCCGCCCCTCGGCGCAAGGCGCGCAATGGCCGCAACTGGGCACAAAGACCAGGATCACATGGTCGCCCGGCACAAGGTCGGTCACGCCCTCGCCCAGCGCCTCGACAACACCGGCCGCCTCGTGCCCAAGCACGACCGGGGTGCGCCGCGGCCGGTCGCCGTTGATGATGGACAGGTCGGAGTGGCACAGACCGGCGGCGACGATACGCACCAGCACCTCGCCCGGTCCGGGCGGCGCGAGTTCGATTTCGGTCATCTCCAGTGGGCGGCTTTCAGCGTAGGGCGCAGGTGCACCGATGCGAGTCAGGATGGCGGCGCGAACTTTCATGGTCATTCATTCCTTAAAGTTTACTGACCAGGGAGCATTTGCTCTTGGAAAGCGGCTGGAACGCCTGCTCACCGGGAATGGTCGCCACCACCTTGTAGTAGTCCCACGGATATTGCGACTCTGCCGGCTTCTTGACCTGTACCAGGTACATGTCGTGCACCATGCGGCCATCCGCACGGATCTTGCCGCCCTTGGCAAAAAAGTCGTTGATCGGCAATTCCTTCATCTTCGTTGCCACGGTGGCTCCGTCATCAGTGCCTGCGGCCTGGATCGCCTTGAGATAGGTCGTCACGGCCGAATAGGTTCCAGCCTGGATCATCGAAGGCATCTTCTTCATGCGATCAAAGTAGCGCCGCGACCAGGCGCGTGTCTCGGGCGTGCGGTCCCAGTAGAAGCCGCTGGTGAAGGTCATGTCCTGGGCCTCCTGCAGGCCCAGTGCATGCACATCGTTGATGAACATCAGCAGCGGCACGATGGCCTGATTCTTCGTGATGCCGAACTGGCGTGCCGTCTTGATGGCATTGACGGTGTCGCTGGTGGCGTTGGCCAGCGCGATGGCATCCGCTTTTGACGCCTGGGCCTGTAGCAGGAAGGATGAAAAATCGCTGGCGTTGAGCGGATGAAACACGCTGCCGAGAACCTTGCCACCGCTGGCGCCGACGAACTCGGTGATGCTCGCCGCCATCGCCTTGCCAAAGGCGTAGTCGGTGCCAACGACGTACCAGGTTTTGACGCCCCGGCCAGCCATGCCCTGGGCAGCGCCATTGGCCAGCGCATAAGTGTCGTAAACGTAATGGACGCTGGTCGGGCCACAGTTCTCGTTGGTCATCGCAATCGATGCCGTACCAGTCATGATGAGCATCTTGTTGCGCTCCCGCGCGAGATTGCCAACGGCCACTGCCACAGAAGAGTTGTTCACGTCGAAAACGGCGTCCACACCGTCGCGGTCATACCACCTGCGCGCCAGAGAGGCCCCCACATCGGCTTTGTTCTGATGGTCGCCCGACACCAATTCAACAGGCTTGCCCAGCACCTTGCCGCCAAAGTCCTCAATCGCCATGCGTGCGGCCTCAACCGAGCCTTTACCAGCGGTATCGGCGTACAACGTGGCCATATCCGAAAGCACGCCAATGACGACTTTGTCATCCGAGACTTTCACAGTTGCTGGAGAAGCTGCCTGAGCATTACCGAAGACGCACAGTGCCGTCATATAAAGGTAGTTCTTAATCATGGTTTTGTCTCTCTTGGGGGTTAGTAAAGGAAAAATCGGGCGGCCGGGTGGAGTCGTAACAGACCCTATAGGTCAGTCAATGGATAAAGAAATCTTCTCGCAAGACGCGCTGTACAGCATGTTGTCCTTGGGTCAAGGTGAGGCATGGGGGTGATGCCGAGTAACTTTCCACCCCTCAGCATCAGCATAGGCGAAAGTGTAGTAAGGTCGTACTCACACTGATATTTGTAATTACTGAAGGCAATATTCCGGTTTACAAAACCCAGGGTTTCTCCGCATTACTGTGCCGCAAGTTCAGTGTAGAAGCGACCCTGGAAAATCGCTTGCATGGCAGTGAGCGTATAGCCAGAAACGCTGCGCTGAGCACGGCGTGCAGGACAAGGTTCTGCTGATTCTGGACAATTTGCGCGTACATCACAGCCAGCCGGTCAAGGCCTGGGTGGCAGAGCGAGGCGACAGGATCGATCTGTTTTACCTGCCCAGCTACAGCCCGGAACTCAATCCCAGGGAGCGGCTAAACGCGGATCTGAAACAAGCGATGGGCAAAAGGGTGCCGGTGCGCACCACTGCCAGGCTGCGCGATGCAGCCAATGATCACATGGCCCTGCTGGAGCGCTCACCCCAGCGCGTGCGCAGCTACTTCCAAGACCAGCGGGACAGGTATGCCGTTTAAAACTTCATCGGGCCGAATCAATAATATGACAATTCCATCAGCTCAATTCGGCCTGATGTGCGTCTTCAACCAACAAATCGACAAGCTCGCGCGCAAACCCCGGTAATGCTTTGAGGGACTGCACACAGATTAGCATCTCGCGAATTGCCCAAGAATCCGACAATGGAACTATCTCAATAGCCATGATGCGCGCGTGTCGGCTGGCAGCAGATTCCGGCACAATCCCAATACCCACGCCGGCATCAATCATTCGACAGGCTGCTTCAAAGTTGCCGACCTGTATGCGTTGCTTGATGGGGCGATGGAGTTGGTCACAAATCTGGCGCAAAAATCCATGGATGGCACTGGATTCTTGCATGCCTACATGGTCATATTCCAGCGTATCCGTGAATGCGACTATTCCCCGATCGGCCAGCACATGCCCTTGTGGAACGACCAGCACAAGGCTGTCACGCCGGTAGGGGATGGTTTGCAGGCTTTCCGTGCGCACCTGTCCAGCCACAATACCGATGTCCGTTTGACCTTCAGTGACGGCCCGCACGATGTCGTTGGACAGGCGCTCCCGCAGGTCAATATTGATATCTGGATGTCTTAGAAGGTAGCTGCGCAGCACCGGTGGCAAAAATTCGCCCAGTGCAGTGGTATTGGCAAATACACGTACATGGCCTTTGATACCGCTTGCGTATTCTTGCAAGTCGCCACGCAGATGCTCGAGTTGACCCAGCACCATGCGTGCGTGGTGCACGAAGGCCTGCCCCGGAGGGGTGAGCGTGACACCCTGGCTTGTACGATTGAGCAGCTTTGCACCAATTCCCTCTTCCAGATTTTTGATGCGGGTGCTGGCCGCTGGAAGAGAGATAAAAGACGCTTCCGCGCCTTTGGTCATGCTGTCCGCCTCTGCAATATTTGCCATTAAGCGCAAATCAAAAAGGTCAAAGTGCATGGTCATAATTCAATTGTAGGGCACAGGCCTGAAGGTTTTCAGCACAGGTACCGGCCTTGTCTGCTCGCGGATTGGAACAGCACCTTTCGCAGATTGGAAGCTGTCGCGCGCCTGTGTCTCTAAAATTCCATCTGTATATTTGTATTACATTTTTTAAGGGCCATTAATGGATCAAACACCATTGGCAACAGACAAGCCTATGCCTCCCGTTGCCTCTACTTCGCCTGGGACCGGTGCTTTGAGCCACTTGCGCGTGCTAGATTTGTCCCGCGTTCTGGCCGGACCTTGGTGCACACAGATCCTGGCGGACATGGGGGCGGATGTAATCAAGGTGGAAATTCCTGGGGAAGGCGATGACACCCGCCGCTGGGGGCCGCCGTTCCTGAACGATTCGAGCGGCAGGCCCACGGCACAGGCCAGCTATTACACCGCCTGCAATCGTAATAAACGTTCGGTCACCATCGACATTGCCACCCCCGAGGGTCAGGCGTTGATCCGGGAAATGGCAGCCGTCAGTGATGTGCTGGTGGAGAACTTCAAGGTAGGTGGACTCAAGAAATATGGTCTTGATGTTGAGAGTTTGCGTGCGTTGAATCCCCGGCTTATTTACTGCTCGGTCACTGGTTTTGGCCAGGACGGTCCCTATGCCGAACGCGCCGGCTACGACCTGATGATTCAGGCCATGAGCGGCATGATGAGCATCACGGGCCGTGCCGACGAGGAGCCTGGGGGCGGTCCCCTGCGTGTCGGAGTCGCCATCACCGACCTGTTCACCGGTATCTATGCCTCCACCGCTATCCTCACGGCGCTGGAAGCGCGCCACCGAACCGGACTGGGCCAGCACATCGACATGGCCTTGCTCGATGTCGGCATGGCCGTGCTTGCGAACCAGGCCGGGGGATACCTGAACACTGGCGCAGTGCCACAGCGCCAGGGCAACTCTCACCCGAGCCTGGCGCCCTACCAGGATTTCCCGACGAGCGACAGCGCCATGCTGCTTGCGATTGGCAATGATGGCCAGTTTTCACGCTTTTGCCATGCAGCAGGCAAGCCGAAGTGGGCCAGCGACAAG
>JAQBNT010000161.1 GCA_028288445.1 Hymenobacter sp.
AAGGCCTGCATGGCCACGTGCAGAATGCTTTCGTGCGTGTCGTAGCTCAGCAAATCCTGGTTGAGGAAGCCCAGGCTCACGTCCTTGCTCATCGAAATCGAGCCGCCGTCGGCCTTGTACTCGCCCACCAGCAGGCGCAACAGGGTCGATTTGCCGGTGCCGTTGAGGCCGATGAGGCCGATTTTATCCTTGGGCTTGATGTGCAGGCTGGCGTTGTCGTACAGCGCACGGGAACCGAAGTGGAAGTCGAGGTCGGAGATTGAAATCATGGGGTCGCGGGGTATTCAAGCGCAAAGGTACGGCCGAGGCCGGGGCCGCCGGCTAAAAAACCGTGCTACCGGATTATGCAACCGCCGAATGGGGCCGGAAAGTGCGAAACCGGAATGGCTCGTTTGGGCTGACATCGCTTCTTGAAAGACATTTAAATGGAACGGTCATGCAGAGCGCAGCGAAGCATCTTTACCGCAATAGTAAATGATTAGTGGTGGCGGGCAAGATGCTTCGCTGCGCTCTGCATGACCGGCTTTCCGGTCGTCGCTTTCTGCTTCGTACCCTACTTGGATGGGCTCTTCGGCAGCGGAGCCTGGTCCTGGGCTTCGCTCAGCTTCTGGGCGATTTTCTGGGGCACGCCCACGTTGTTGAACAGGCCGCTCACCACGCCCTGCCGCCAGAGGGCGAACACCGAAAAGCGCGGCTCGCGGGTGCTCTTCATTTCGCCGGTCACCAGCTCGCCGCGCTTGCGGGGGTTCTGGTCCCGGACCACGATGACGTTCACGGCCTTCGAGATGACGCGCTTGAGGAGGGTTTTCTTGACTTCTTCGTCTTTGTAGCCCAGCAGCTCCATCTGCAGGCCGGTGTATTCGGTGGTCATGGTGCCGGTGGTGCCCTGGCGGTCTACCCGCATATCGAAGCGGATGCGCTGGGCGTTGCCGCGCTTGAATTCGACCAGCTTGGTGGGCACGGTCATGGAGTTGAGCATGGCGAACGAGCCAGGGCCAAACGCGCCCCAGATGCGGTGGCGGCCCTTGGGGTCGAGCAAATACATGGACACCTGGGCATCGAGCCGGCACTGGTTCTGGAGGTAGGTAGTGGCCCGGCCGGTGAGGGGCGTGGCTGGCGTTTGGTGGCGGCGGTCGTTGCTCAGGTTGAGGAACGTGCCGTTGAACCGGGTAATGCGCATGGTGCCGGTGAGGGGCGTGAGCGGGCTGCGGTAGGTGGTGTAGAGGTTGCCGTTCACAAGGTCGACCCGGGGCACGTCGACGATGACGGGCAGGTTGAGCATTTCCTCGGGCGATATTTTGGAGCGGTTCGGGTTGATGGGGCCGCGGCCGTCGGAGGCGATGGTGGCGACGGGGCTTTGCACGGTGGCGCGCTTCATGCGGAAATCGCCGTGGTTCACCAGCCCCACGAAATCGAGCCCGGCCAAGGTCAGGGCCTTCACTTTGACGGTGACGGCGGGGGCCTGGTAGCCTTTTCGCAGGTTCATGCCGATGGGCGAGAACCGGGGGCGCAGCAGCATGTCGGTGAAAACCAGCTGGTGGGCGTCGGTATCGAGGTGCACGTGCTCGCTGCTGGCCCGGTAGTAGGGCGGGTCGAACGGTGCGGAAAAGCGGCCCGTATTCAGCTCCCAGGCGCGGGCGTAGGCAATGCGGCGCGGGTCGATATTGGCCGCCGAGTCGATGCGAATAGATTTTCCGGTCGCGTTCAGGTCGTTCACATGAGGTGCGTGCCGCCAGCGGCCGAAGCGCACGTCGGCGTGGTTCACGCGCACCAACGCCAAATCCGAGCACCCCAGCTGCTTCGAGAGCAGCTTCCAGAAAGGCGGGGGCGGCTGCACGGGCGGGGTGAAGTCGAGGTTGGGCCGGTCCAGCACGAGGCTTTGAGCTTTGAAATGCCGTTGCTGCAAGGCTTTCGCATCGAGCCCGGTTAATGATAAACCGGGCATTGCCAAATCGACGCGCACGCCGCCGGGCTTGCCCTGGCCGGCCGCGGGCGGCCGAATGCGCACCGAGCGCAGGTCAAACGTGCCTTTCGAGGTTGATAGATGCAGGCTGCCCAGCGCCAGCGCGTGCGCCGCCACGGTGGCCTGGCTGCGGCCTAGGGCTACTTTCCAGGCTTTGGCGAAGAAAATGCGTTGCGCGTCGGGCGCATTTACCGAATCGAAATGAATGGCCGTGCCCGCCAATTCTAGCCCATTAATGACGGGATTTGCAGCTGCACCCCGCACCCGCACGTAGCCGCCCCGCACGGCCAGGTGGGCTAAATCCAGACTTTTGAGGTAGTCAGAGGCTGCCTTTGGTTTTTTGTCCGAGCCCATGGCGGGCAAGCTGGCAGTGAATTGCGGCTGCTGAATCAGCAGCGAATCGGCCCTAAACCGGCGCTGGTGCTGCAAGGCCGCCGCCCGCAGCCCCGTGAGGCGCAGGCGCGGCAGCGCCAAATCGACGCGGGGCTGGCCGGTGCTAGTGGTACCCAACGGCCGCACCCGGCCGGAGTCGAGCTGGATGAGTTGGTCGGCGGTGGAAATAGTCAGCCCGGCCACGGCCAGCTGGTGGCCGGCCGCCTGCCCCTGCGCGTGCTGCAGCCGCAAGTTCCAGCCAATGGCGTAGCCCAGGCGCTGCGAGTCGGCCGCACCGGCCGGGCTGATGAGCAGGTTTTGCGCACTCAAATCGGCGCGGCGGAACCGGGCCGTGGGCTGGGCCTGCGCTCCGTCAGGCTGGTAGCTGGCCTGGGTATGCAGCAGGCCGAAATAGCCAATGTCCAGCCCTTTAAGCTTAAGCGGTAATTGTTCGTGCAATGGCTTGCCGGCGTTGCGGGTGGGTTTTTGAGCTAAGGCCAGCACCTCAATCCGGGCCGAATCCAGCACCACGCTATCAATGGGCACCACGCCCTTGCGCAGCAGGGCCAGCAGGTCAATGCCCGTGACATCAAGCTGCGCCACATCGAGCCGGACGCGGGGCAGCGTATCGGCCACGGTGGGGGCGGGGCGCAGGCGCAGGCCACTAAGCCGGATGGCGCGTTGCCACAGGCTGGTGTGCAGTGCGCCCACTTGCAGGCGGTATTGGCCGTGGGTTTGAGTGGTCACCTGCTGCTCCAGCTTGCGGCGCAGCCACGGGTCGAGCAGGCGCTGGGCTATCAGGGAGAGCACCAATAGGAGCACGGCTACACCCAGCAGCCACCAAACCCAGCGCCGCCGGGGCGTGGACGTAGTGGAGGCCGCCGGCACGGACAGCGGCAAACCGACAGGCGATTTTGTTGTTTCAGACACGGCAAAAGACAGAAAGCTGATAACGAAAAAAAGCCCGGTCAGGGTTGTGCCTTCGCTAACCGAGTCGATGAACAGGCGCATTCTCCCGACCAGAACACCGGTTAAAAAGACCCGCCGAATGCGTGTTACTTCGGCCGGAATTATTACTTTTAATCCATGCCTACCCCCTCCGCTGCCGACGCCCTGGGCGCGGCCCTGCTGGCTTCTTTCCGCCAGACATTTCAGCAGTATAAAACCCTGGCCGACCGTGCCCTGGCCCAACTCAGCGAGGCCGAGTGGCTGCACCGGCCCGCCCCGGGCAGCAACAGCGCCGCCGTCATCGTGCAGCACATGGCGGGCAACCTGCGCTCGCGCTTCACCGATTTTCTGACCACCGACGGCGAAAAGCCCACCCGCCAGCGCGACCAGGAATTCGAGGAGCCCCGCGATGCGGCCGGCATTCCGGCGCTGCGGCAGGAGTGGGACGCCGCGTGGCAGGTCCTGTTCGGGTTGCTGAACGAGCTGCAACCCGCCGATTTGCTGCGCACCGTCACCATCCGGGGCGAGGCGCACACGGTGCTGGAAGCCGTGCAGCGCCAGGTGGCCCACTATGCCTACCACGTGGGGCAGGTGGTGCAGCTGGCCAAAATCATTCGGGGCGAGGATTTTCAGTCCCTGAGCATCCCGCGCGGCCAGAGCCAGCAGTTCAATCAAACCATGCAGGACCGTAAATAACCCCGCCCGTGCATCTACTTGGCCGCACTCCCGTAAGCAGCATACCGATGACTCAGCCTGATTTTCTGGCCGGCTGCCCCGCCGAAAACCTTGATTGGCCCCCGCCCCATATGCTTGCCATTACCACCCTGCTCACGGCCCCCCACGCCGCGCTCATCAACCGCATCATCAAGAAGCTGGAGAAGAAATTCGGCCTCGACGACGTGCAGGCCACCCCCGACCCGCACCTGACCTACCAGCTGGCCGGCGTGCACAAGCTCTCGGCCCTGAAGGAAGTGCTGGCCGACGTGGCCGCCACCACCGAGCCCTTTGCGGCCTTCACCACCGGCCTGGGCGTGTTTCCGGGCGAGCGGCCGGTCATCTACATCCCCGTGCTGCGCTCCGATGCCCTCAACGCCCTGCACCACCGCATCATCGAGGCCACCGCGCCGCTGTGCCTGCGCACCGACAAGTTCAGCACGCCCGATTGCTGGCTGCCGCACATCTCCCTGGCCCTGCACGACACCACCGCCGACCTGCTCGGCCCGGTCCTGAACTTCCTCAACGAGGAAACCTACAACCTGAAAATCGAGATAAACAACATTGCCATCCTGCGCCAGCAGGGCGACTTATTCCTCCAGGAAGAAACGTTTCAGCTGGGCCCGGAGCTGGCCGTGGGCGAGCCCGGCCGCCAAGCCAGAGAAACTCCCCGGACCTCGAAATCCTGATTCCGCCTTCGGGGGAAACTCCCCGGACCTTAATTTTCGCTTTTCGGGGCTCGGGGAAACTCCCCGGGCCCTGATTTTTGCTTTTCGAGGCCGGGGGAAACTCCCCGAGCCTCGATTTTCGCTTTTCGGGGCTCGGGGAAACTCCCCGGACCTTGATTTTTGAAAATCGAGGCTCGGGGAGTTTTTTATTTAGGGCCTATTAGAAGGCCGGTTTTTGTGCCTGTCTGTCATCCTGAGCGCAGCGAAGGACCTTATCACGTTCGCACAAATCGCGCTGACGTGATAAGGTCCTTCGCTGCGCTCAGGATGACGGCCGATTTCAGTTCTACCAACCCTCAGGCGGTGGGCGGTATCTGGGTGCCGTTGTCCAGGCTTTGCCACAGGTATTTGCAGGCCAGGGAGCGGTAGGGCCGCCAGGGCTCGGCAATGAGCAGCATGCGCTTTTGCAGGGCGCGGCCGGTTTCTTCCAGGCCGTAGTGCTTGCGCATGGCGTTTTGCACGCCCAGGTCGCCTTCGGCAAACACATCGGGCTGGTCCAGGGCGAACATTTGCAGCATCTGGGCGGTCCAGCGGCCCACGCCTTTGATGGCGGTGAGGTGCAGGGTGAAGGCTTCTTCCGAGAGGCTGGTGAGGTGCTCGTAATTGAGCAGGCCGCGCTCGTTGTATTCGGCAATGGCCTTGAGGTAGCCGGCTTTCTGGCGCGAAAGGCCCACGGCGCGCAACTCGTCCTCGCTCAGGGCCAGCACTTCGCGGGGCTCGGGGTAGCCCTCGGGCGGAAACAGGCTTTGGAAGCGCTTCCAGATGGCGGCAGCGGCTTTAGTCGAAATCTGCTGGCTCACGATGGCGCGCAGCAGCGACAGGTACAGGTCTTCGTGGGGGCGCGGGTGGATGTCGCGGCCGTTGGCGATGACGGCCCCCAGAATCGGGTCGGCGGCCGAAAGGTGTTCGATGGCGGCTTGGTTGAGCATGTATTAGCGAGGCGTGAGGTGAGTGGAGCGATACTTCTCCGGCAAGTCGTCGGGGTTAGCGGGGAGCATAATGATGTCGAGCACGTCGCCGGTGGGGGAGAGGCGCAGGCCCGTGAGGTTGCGCCCGAACACCGCCCCCGTGTCGATGTACATGGTGTTGGTGGCGCGGTCGAATACCGGGTCGCCGTCGTCCATGGGCGTGTGGCCCACCACTTGCAGCTGCGGAAGCAGCCGCAGCGGCCCACGCCGCCACAGGATGCCGTCGGAGCTGTCGCGGTCCATGGCCACGTCCAGCGGGATATCGGCCAGGCCGGCGTGGCTTACCAGCACGTGGTCGTTTTGCCACAGCAGCGGGCGTTGCTCCAGCCACGGCAGGTGCCGGGCCAGCAGCTTGGGCTGTAGCTTGTACTGCTCGGTGGTGCTGCGGCCACCCCAGTTCAGCCAGCCGGGGTAAGGGCCGTTGGGGCTAAAGTGGTGCAGCAGCGCGTCCTCGTGGTTGCCCATCAGGAAGGTGGTCGAGTCCGGGTACTGCGCATTCAGCTGGCGGGCCAGCTCCACGGTTTCGGGAATGTGGGCGCCCCGGTCCACCAAATCGCCTACCTGAATGAGGTGGTCGGTAGCAGGGTCCCAGCGCTTCAGCATTTCGCTGAAGGTGTGAAAGCAGCCGTGCACATCGCCGATGATGAATAGATTCATGGCTTTAAAAACAGTGAAAGGGGAGTGGAAAGGTCCTGTTGGAAGCGTTTTAAGCGTGTTTTTTTGCTTCGCCCGTATCCGGCTGCGCCACGCCCAGCCAGCGCACCAGCGGCCCAATAGTAAGACCCTGGCCGATAATCGAGAACACCACCACCACGTAGGTGATGCCCACCAGCAGCTCGCGCGGCATGGTAGCGGGCAGGCTCAGGGCCAGCGCCACCGACAGCCCCCCGCGCAGCCCGCCCCACGTTAATACGGCCAAACTATGGTCGGAAGCCCGGAACGTGCCGCCGATGCGTAGCAGCCCCAGCGGCAGGGCCACCGCCGCCAGCCGCGCCACCAGCACCACCCCAATAGCCGCTAGCCCCGCCAGCACCGTGCGCCCGGGAATGTGCAGCACCAGCACTTCGAGCCCCATCAGCACAAAGAGCAGCGCATTCAACACCTCGTCAATCAGCTCCCAGAACTTGTCCACGTAGTCCTGCGACGCATCCGAAAGCATCCCGCCGCTGCGGCTGAAATGGCCCACCAGCAAGCCGGCCATCACCATGGCCAGCGGCCCCGAGGTATGCAGCTGCGTGGCCAGGGCCGTGCCGCCCGCCACCAGTGCCAGCGTAATGAGTACCTCCACCTGGTAGTTATCAATGGTGCGCAGCAGCCAGCCCGTGCCCAGCCCCAGGGCCGTCCCCAGGGCCAGCCCGCCCACCGTCTCGCGTAGAAAAATGCCGAGGGCGTGGGGCAGCGTCACGTCGCCCGGCCCCAGCAGGGCCACTTCCAGCGTCACCACAAACAGCACCACGCCCACGCCATCATTGAACAGCGACTCGCCCACAATCTTCGTTTCCAATGATTTCGGGATGTTGGCTTTGGTTAGAATGCTCAGCACCGCCACCGGGTCGGTGGGTGAAATCAACGCCCCAAACAGCAGGCAGTAAATAAACGGCGTGGGCAGCCCAAACCACGGCAGCAGCAAATACATGGCCCCCGCCACCAGGCCCGTGCTCAGCGGCGTGCCCACCAGCGCCAGCACGCCCACCGGCCAGCGCAGCCGCCCCAGACGCCGGGTATCAACGTGAATAGCCCCCGCAAACAGCAGAAACCCCAGCATCACCTGCATCACGATGGTGCTAAAATCCAGCCGGTTCACCAGCCTGGCAAACTCCAGCACAGGCTTCACCTCAAACTGCGCCAGCCCCACCAGCCCCAGCGACGCCACCAGCCCCAGCACCATCAGCCCAATAGCAGTGGGCATTTTGAGAAAACGCAGATTGACGTAGGCAAAAGCCGCCGCGATAACGAGCAGGAGCGCAAGGGCGGTGTAGAGGGCCATTGTTTTGAAGAAGGAATGAGGAATGAAGAATTAAGAATGAGGAATGAAACGGGCGGAATCACCTTCCCAATTCTTCATTCCTCATTCTTAATTCTTCATTGATAAAAGTGCCGTCTCAATGCGCGCCACCATCGCATCGTCCACATCCAGGTGCGTCACAAACCGAATCCACTGCGGCCCGAAGCTGCTGGCCCGGATGCCCTGCGCCTCCAGCGCGGCCAGGAAATCGGCGGCGGGTTGTGAATCATGCAAGCGGAAGATGACGAGGTTGGTTTCCGGATTCAGCACCTCGGCCACGTAGGGTTGCAGGCGGAGGGTCGCGGCCAACTGGGCGGCGCGGCGGTGGTCATCGGCTAGGCGGTCGACGTGGTTTTCGAGCGCAAAAAGGCCAGCGGCGGCCAGGTAGCCCGCCTGCCGCCACCCGCCGCCCATCACCTTGCGGATGCGCTTGCACTTTTGAATAAAAGCCTTCGAGCCCAGCAGCACCGAACCCACCGGCGCGCCCAGCCCCTTACTCAAGCATACCGAAATCGAATCAAATAGCTGCCCATAATCCTCGCTACGCTGCCCAGTGGCTACCAGCGCATTGAAGATGCGCGCCCCGTCCAGGTGCCGCGCAATGCCGTGCTTTTTCGCCACTGCGCTGATGGCGGCCATGTCGTTCCAGCTGTAGCAGCTGCCGCCGCCGCGGTTGTGGGTGTTCTCCAGGCACACGAGGCGGGTGGTGGGATAATGCACGTTTTCGGGCCGGATGGCGGCTTCCACCTGCGCGGCGGTGAGGCGGCCCCGGTCGCCCGCCAGCAGCGCCACCGACGCCCCCGAATGGAAAGCAATGCCGCCCACCTCCCACAGATAAACGTGGGCCGTCTGCTCGCAAATTACCTCGCTCAGCGGCTCGGTGTGGGCCTTGATGGCAATCTGGTTGGTCATCGTGCCCGAGGGGCAAAACAGGCCGGCTTCCAGGCCGAAGCGGGCCGCGGCGGCTTCTTCGAGGCGGCGCACGGTGGGGTCTTCCTCATACACATCGTCGCCCACGGGCGCGGCCCACATGGCGGCCAGCATAGCAGGCGTGGGGCGCGTCACGGTATCGGAGCGCAAATCAACGAGGGGCAATTCTGGGGTTTCAGCAGGCATAAGTTGTAACAATTAGGAAGGAACCAGTGGAAAAGAAGGCAGCAAAAGCCGCCCGGGAAGCTCCCGCGCGGCAAACCGGCGCTGCTAAGTACTCCGGGCCGGGCCAAGCGGCCAAGGCAAAAGTAGCGCCCGAAACCCGGCAGCCATACCCCGCCCGAATACGCAGTAATTCAGCAAAATGCCTTGTGGGCTTGCACTTTCAAAATGAAAGCCCTACTTTTGCCCTCCGTTTCGTAAGCCCTAGACTCTAATCATTCCGGCACCATGACCGTTACCCGCCTCAAGCGCAAGCACCGCAAGAACATTGCCCGCGCCAACAACAAGCAGCACATCATTAAGGAGTTGCTCCGTACGCCCGTTCTGAAAAACGTGGACCTGGACGAGCTGAAGTCGCGCTTTGCCCCTACGGGCGTAGCCGGTGCCGTAGCCGCCGTGAAGAAAACAGCCACCGCTGCCGTCGACAAAGTGAAAGAAGTAGTAGCCGACGCCGTTGATTCCGTGAAGGAAGCCGTTTCCGGTTCCGACGAAAAGGCTGACAACGCCGCCGCTTTCGATGCCGCCGATGCCGAAACCAAGCCGGTAAACGCCGACGGTCAGGAAGGTGAGCACCCCAAGCCTGAAATTGCTCTGTAAGTAATTTTCCGTTTGTCATCGTGCCGGGCCGGAGTAATTCGGCCGGTTCTGTTGGCAAGCCCAAAAATTCGACAAGCCCCGTTTCCTGTTTTGCAGGTCGCGGGGCTTGTTGGCTTTCTCATGGGCGGCGCGGGTGTCGGCTGCCCTTCGGGCGGCGAGTTGCGCTGCGCTCCACTCGCAATGACAGACTGCGCTAGCTGCCGCGCTTGCCCAGTTCCACGGCCTGCAAATCCACCACCTTGCCGGCCTCAATACCAAAACGCAGCAGCGTGCGCACTTGGTGAAAACCGTGCCGCCCAGCCGCGCCGGGGTTCAGGTGCAGCAGGTGCCGACGTGGGTCGGGCATTACCCGCAAAATGTGCGAGTGCCCGGTGATGAACAGCCCCGGCCGCACACTATCGAGCAGGGGCCGGGCGGCGGGTGCGTAGTGCCCCGGATAGCCGCCAATGTGGGTAATTAAGACGCGCAGCCCCTCAATTTCAAAGTCTTGGACCAAGGGCTGGGTGCGCCGTACGTCCGTGCCGTCGATATTGCCGTACACGCCCCGAAAGCGCGGCGCCAAGGCCTGCAATTCGTCCACCACGCGGGCGTCGCCGAAATCGCCGGCGTGCCATATTTCGTCGCAATCGCGCAGATGATGCGCAATTCGCTCGTCGAGGTAGCCGTGGGTGTCGGAAAGCAGGCCAATACGTGTCATGCCGCAAAGATGGGGGCGGCCGGCAAATCAGCCCATTCCCGTATCTTGCAGCCGCTGCCACCGACCAGCCTCTTAATTTTTTTTCCTGACGTCGGCGGGTTGCTTTTGCCCGACGTCTTCTCTCAATTCGCTTCTCCCGATGAACATTTTCATCAACGACATTCCGCTGGTTATCAAGAAACTCAGCGAAAAAGTGTACAAGCACAAGTTTGACCTCATTCTCAGCCCCGACGACGATTTCACGTCGAAGGACCTGGTGGGCGACGTGCTGGTGCGCGACGCCGGCCCGCTGTTCATCGACCGTCTGCTGCGCCTGATGGAGGTGAAGAAGCTGAAAAAGCTGAAGTCGCTGACCATGCTGGTCAAAAAGAAAAAATTCATCACCCTGCACTTCAAAGACCAGTTCAAAATCGCCAAAGCCGGCGGCGGACTGGTGGTGAAAGGCGACCAAGTGCTGATGATTTACCGCCTCGGCAAGTGGGACCTGCCCAAGGGCAAGCTCAAGAGCGACGAGGACCAGGCCGCTGGTGCCCTGCGCGAAGTGGAGGAAGAAACGAACATCAAGCTGGAGCTCGGCGAAGAATTGCCCAGCACCTGGCACAGCTACGCCTACAAAGGCAACAAGATGCTGAAGAAAACCAGTTGGTACCTCATGAAGTGCCTCGACGACAGCCTGATGAAGCCCCAGACCGAGGAGTACATCGAGGAAGTGCGCTGGATGTCGCCGCAGGAGGCCCTGGCCAAGCTGGAAGATTCCTACGCTTCCATTGCGCTGGTGGTGCGCCACTACCTGAGCGAGATGGCCGGCAAGCCCAAGCCCACCAAAGAACCGGCGAGCGGAAAATAACTGTACATTGCCGGGCTATGCAGTGGTTTCAGATAATTATAGTTGGTACGCTTGTGGTTGGAGTGGGTGCCTGTTCGGGGGCTCACGAGCCCAACCATGACCGCCCCGCACCCGCCGTGGCCGCGCCGGCCCTGAAACTGCCGCAACTAAATGTGTCGGCCCTGCTGCCGCTGTCCATCGATGCGATAAGCCGGCAGCTGGGGCCGGGCCTGCCAGTCCCGGATAATTTTGTGGACCCTACGCGGGTGCCTTCAATTCACTCCGACGAGCGACCGGATTCAACTGTGTTATTCCAGAGCCGGGGCCTGACTATGGTAGTGGCCTACGATGCCCGCACGCGCCGCGTGAATGAGGTGCTGCTGATGGGCAGCAACGAAAACGAGCTGATGACCCGTAGTGGCCTGCAACTTAACTCCCCGGATTATCTGGTGCTCCCGTTCTTTCAGCGCCAGCAACCCACGCAGCTCATGGGCCTGCGGGTGCTGGCGCTGGCCCTCAGCCAGTAGCCGCCGCGCTACTGCGCCACTGGTGGCAGTGGAAACGGCAGGAACGCATCCACATTGCCCCCAAAGCGGTGGATGTCTCGGATTATGGTGCTGCTGACGGCCCCGAGCGTGGGCGAGGTCAATAGAAATACCGTTTCCAGGCCGGTATTGATGTGCTGGTTGCCGTAAGCAATGGGCTTTTCGTACTCGAAATCGGGGCTGTTGCGCAGGCCGCGCAATAGAAATCCTGCGCCGGTTTCGCGGGCAAATTCTGCCGTTAGGCCTTTGAAGGTGCGCACCGAAACCCGGGGCTCATGCTCAAAAAGCCCGGCAATCAGGCCCTGCATCTGCTCAACCGGCAGGTAGCGCTGCTTGCTGCTGTTGGTGCCAATGGCAATAATGACGTGGTCGAACAGCGCCAGCCCGCGCTGCACAATGTCGAGGTGGCCATTGGTAAAGGGGTCGAAGGAACCGGGGAAAAGGGCGGTGCGGGGCATGGCGCTATCAGGCAAAATGCAGGCTGAATAGGTCGAAATAACGGTATTCAAACACGTCGTTGAGCCGGTAGCTGTACTGCACGTTGCCGGGCCGGGTGCCAAAATGCACGTTGCGCACGTAGGTGCGCAGCAGGCTGAACACGGCCGAATCGGGCGTGAGCTCGCCCCACACGGTCACGTCGTCCTGGTCGGGGTCAAGGGCCAGCTCCTGCATCACGAGGATGGTGTAGTACACCACGTCCTCGGCGGTGGAGCAGGGGAATACGTTGCAGTATTCGAGGTGCTGGCCCAGCACCACCAGCGTCAGTTCCTGCGGGCCGGGGTTGAGGTATAGGCGGCGGGGCGAGGCCGCGCCGCGCTGGTGCACCAAGCCCGCCAGCAGGGCGCTGGTGTGGTGCAGTAGGCGGCCGGTGGCTCCGTACGTGGCCGTCAGCCACTCGGCCAGGGCGGCATCGGCGGCAAATACGTTCACCAGCTCCAGGCCGGGGTGGGTGGTGTGGCGCACCACTTCGGTGGGGGTAGGGGTGTGATGCAGGCGCAGGGTGGCGGCCTCGTCGCCGGCCCGGAACAATGGGGCCGGTAGCAGCGTGAAGGCCCGGCCCGTGACGGCCAGCCGCACCGCGTTCCACCCCCGCAGGTCCAGAAAATCGTGCTGAGCGGCTAGGGTCGGCACGCCGCCGGTGGGCAGCTGGTAATCTTCGAGCACTACGAATTTTCGCCGTTCCACATCGGCCACGGCTAGGTGCAGGCGGGCGGGACTGGCCAGCAGGTACAGATTGTAGGCCCCCAGATTGGCGGGGTCGAAGGTTTCATCGCGCAGGCGTAAAAGGGGCGGCAACGCCACCGCCGACGCGGAAGAAGCTGAAGTAGTAGGAGCAGGCACGAATCGAAGCTAAGCAGGCCAACGGCCGGGGCTAAAGATAAGGCCGCACTTGGGGAAGCCGTGAAAATCGGGACGGGCCAACTCCGCTGATTGCCGTCCTCATCCCGTTTAGGCTGCCGGAGATTAAATCAGACGAAGCGTATCTGAGGCACGAATAAGTCATCGGGACTCAGCACCATGCGCAGCAGCGGATGCACCTGGGCCGGGGGTACCTGGAGCAGCTGCCGGGGTGTAAACCACTGCAGCTCGGTGAGCAACTGGCGGTCGGCGGCGTGTTCGGGGTCGTGGCCCAGGGTGGGTTGGTCGTCGGCATCGGCCACTACTTCAAAGAAGAGCTCCAGGGCCTGGAGCTTATCAGTGCTGAATTCGTTCAGATGCAAAAAGCGACCCACGCGCACCGTGAGGCCGGTTTCTTCCCGGAATTCCCGCACCAGGGCTTCCTTCAGGCTTTCCCCAAACTGCCAGCCCCCGCCGGGCGGCGACCAGAACGGCGCGTCCTTCGGTAGCAGGCCGCGGTGGGCCGCTAGCAGCATGCCGCCATCGCGCACCAGCAGCCCGCCAACCCGCACCCTTACTTTACCGGAATAGGCCTGAAGCAGCGTGTCGGGGGAAATATTCGGCGAATCAGGCATAGCTCGGTGGGAAGGGTGAAAGGCCGTCGAGTATCAGATGGCAGCCTTGTACGGCAAACGCCTGCAAAACGACATTGTTTCACGGGTAATAGCTGCCCGGAAGTAAGGGTTTACTAACAAGTAGGTTATATGCCTGTCTAGCGCTGATTCTGCTCCAACCGGCTTGCGGCCGCCGCGCGGCGGCGCATCCGCCAGCGCCGCAGCCGGGTCAGGATGAACACCAAGAGCAACACCACCAGCCCCGCCGCCACCAACGGCAGCAGCAGCGTAATGGCCACGCCGCCCACGGCCAGCGTATTTTCGGCGGTGGCCAGCACGGGGTTGGCCAGGCCGCCGGTGGTGGCCGTGGACGCGCCCCGCAGCAGCGCGGTGCCGGTTTGCACAAGTCCGGCCGTGCCGCCGCCCACCAATATGCCCAGCGTCCAGCGCAGCGTAGGGTCGAGGTGGGGGAGGGCTGAAGTCATCAGGATAGTGCCGGCGACGAAGGAAGCCGGCGTGGTCAGCGTATCCAGCAGGTGGTCGACCAGCGGAATGTAGTAGCCCGCCACTTCCACCACCGTAGCGGTAGCCAGCGTGAGCAACGCCGCCCAGGTGCCCAGCCAGGCAAAGCCCGCCGCCGGGGCCATGTAGCCAGTGTGGTAGGCAATGCTGGCCGCCAGCAGCGGCACAAATACCCGAAACCCGCTGCATGCCGCCAGCCCCAGACCCAGCGCGCCCGCCACCAGAAACTGCATTGCCGGTACCTGTTCCATGACCATTTCGAAAGCTGAATTGTGCCGCCGAAAGATACGGGCGCGGGGCGTACGCCAGTACCTTTGAGGGATGTCTTCAGAAAACCATGCTTCCGCTTCCGCTACCACGGCCGACCTCGAAACCCGCATCCGCCGCAAGCTGCTGGGGCAGGGCTTCATGCACCTCATCGGGGCCGATTTGACGGTCATTACCCCCGGCCGCGTCGAGGCCGAGCTCACCCTGGCCAACCAGCATCTGCAACAGCGCGGCTTTGCGCACGGCGGCCTCAGTGCCACGCTGGCCGATTTGGTGGCCGGCTTCGCGGCCGTGACGCTGGTGCCAGATACCTTCGGGGTGGTTACCTCGGATTTGAAAATTTCCTACCTGCACCCCGGCGTGGGCCGCCAGCTCCGCGCCATCGGCTGGGTGCTGAAACCCGGCCGCCGCCTGCACTTCTGCGAGGCCGAGGTGTGGTGCGATGACCTGATGATTGCCAAAGCCAGCGCTACGATGGTGGTAGTTGAACCGGTTTAGATTTGAGTTTTACGCCAAAAACAATGATGGGAGACACAACTGCCTTGCAAGCTGAGGTAGAAACTTGGCTGCATGAGATTTTGACGAGTGAAAAACCACTTGGTGGAATTTCTGCTTATCGTTTTGGGCTTGGTGAAGTGGAAGAGGGCTATGTTCTCTACCTGGCTGGTTCGAAAGTCTACGATAAAGAAGATGACTAATGGGCCGCTAATCCTCCAGAATTTCTTGCTGCGAAAGAACTTATCATTTCAGGGGATGAAGAACGGGAATGGTACTGGATACTTCTGGAGGTTATTTATGTGCTAGGTAGAGCGTTAAGAAAAATGCCAATGCAACGCTCTTTTTAGGAGGCACTATTCCTGTTTATACTGGCTTTGAAAGTGGTGATTTGTACCGAATGAAATAATGCTCTCCCTCCGCACCCCATCCGTCCGCGACTATTTCCCTTACGAGCCCACCGACGACCAAGCCCTGCTCTTCACGCAGCTCGACGCGTTTTTGCGCGACCAGCTGCCCGGGCGCAAAGTGTTTGTGCTACGCGGCTACGCGGGCACCGGCAAAACCACCGTGGTGAGCGCCCTGGTGCAGTGGCTGCACAAAATGCAGCGCAAATACACCCTGATGGCCCCCACCGGCCGCGCCGCCAAGGTGATGGCCGGCTACGCGGGCGTGGCCGCCAGCACCATCCACAAAAAGATTTACCGCCAAACCAGCGGCTCGCCCTCCGAGCGGCTCAACTTCCAGCGCCAGCCCAACCGCGCCGAGCAAACGCTCTACATCGTGGACGAAGCCTCGATGATTTCGGACGAGAAAGCCTTCGGCGAGAACGGCTTGCTGGATGATTTGATGGGCTTCGTGTTCGAGAAAACCAGCAACAAGCTCCTCGTCATCGGCGATACGGCGCAGCTGCCGCCGGTGGGCCAGCTCCTGAGCCCGGCCCTCGACCCGGAGCTGCTGGCCCACCGCTTTCGGGCCGAGGTGGGCAGTGTGGAGCTGCGCCAGGTGATGCGCCAGGCCCAACAGTCGGGCATTCTGGTGAATGCTACCGAACTGCGCGAAGAATTGCGCGAGGAAGCGCCCAATATTCAGCTGCACACCAAGGGCTTCCGCGATATTTTCAAGATGGGCGGCGACAAGCTGGAGAACGGCTTGCGCTGGGCCTACCGCCAGTACGGCCACGAAAACACCACCATTATCTGCCGTTCCAACCGCAACGCTAATCAATACAACCAGCTCATCCGGCGGGCGTTGTTCGATGCCGAGGAGGAAATTGAGGGCGGCGACTACCTGATGGTGGTGCGCAACAACTATTACTGGCTGCCAAAGGACTCTGAAATCGGCTTCTTGGCCAACGGCGACTTCCTGCAAATCACGAAAGTGGTGCGGCGCGAGGAGATGTACGGCTTCCACTTCGCGCAGGCCCAGGTGCGACTCGTGGATTATCCCGACGAGCCCGAAATCGAAGTCAAGCTGTTGCTCGATACGCTGCACACCGAAAGCCCGGCCCTGCCTTCGGACCGCAATAATGCCCTGTACATGGCCGTGAGCGAGGATTACGTCCACCTCAAAACCAAATCAGAGCGCTATAAGGAAATGCGCAAAGACCCCTACCTCAATGCCCTGCAAATAAAATTCGCCTACGCCCTGACGTGCCACAAGGCTCAGGGCGGGCAGTGGCAGGCCGTGTTCGTGGACCACGGCTTTCTGAAGCCCGACGAGCCGCTGGCGGGCGAGTTTGCGCGCTGGCTCTACACGGCCATTACGCGGGCTTCGGAGCGGCTGTTTCTGCTCAATTTTCAGCAGAAGCTGATAAGCGACCCGGTGGAAGAGGAATAAGTGGTTTTTGCGCGGCGGAATCTTCCGGCAGGCGGCTTCGTTTAGTTGGCTTCACCGTTTCTTCAGGTTCGGCTGGCTAGTTTGGTCAGAAATTTGTGAGTGCGCCCGAAAGCACTAAATTTGTTCATCCCTCAGCCCATCAACGTTTCTTCTTTTTGAATTTTATGAAAAAAACCCTGCTTCTCGCCCTGAGCCTGACCGCTGCCGCCTACTCCGCCCAGGCCCAGGCTCCGGCTGTCAAAGCCGCCACCACGGCCGGCCCCGCCATCACGTTTGAAGAAGTGAAGTACGACTTCGGTTCCGTGGTGCAGGGCGGCACCGTCGACCACACGTTCAAGTTCAAGAACACCGGCACGGCTCCCCTCGTCATCTCCAACATTGGCGTGAGCTGCGGCTGCACCACCCCGGAGTGGACCAAAGCCCCGATTGCGCCCGGCAAAACAGGCACCATCGCCGCTCACTTCAACTCGGCCGGCAAAATGGGCATGCAGAACAAGGTGCTGACCATTGAGTCGAACGCCACCGCCGGCAGCACCACCGTTTCGCTGGTTGGCGAAGTGAAAGAGGCCACCACGGCCGCTGTCAACGCCACCCCCGGCATGAGCGTGACCGACACCACGCCGATGACCACCATGAAAGACAACGGTAAGAAGGTAAAAGAAAAAGTGGGCGACACCAAGCTGAAAGCCAAAGTGAAATAAGCTTTCGCCAGAGATAGAAACCCCCTGAACAAGGCCGTCTGCGCAAGCAGACGGCCTTTTTTGCTTTTCGATAGGTTTCTTACAGCTCGCGCACGGCCAGCGCCAGGCTCACCCAGCCCGCCAGAAATAGCAGCCCGCCCAGCGGTGCCACCGCGCCCAGCTTGGTCACGCCCGTGAAGCACAGCGCATACAGCGAGCCGCTGAACACCACGATGCCGCCCAACCAGAGTGCGCCCGTGGTGCCTAGGCTGCGCAGTTCGGGCCGGGCGGCCCAGAGTACGCCCACGGCTAGGGCCGCTAGCGCGTGGTAGAACTGGTAGCGCACGGCAGTTTCGAAGGTGTCGGCGCGGCCGGCTTTCACCAGCATATCGTGCAGGGCGTGCGCCCCGAAGGCCCCAATGGCCACGCCCAGACCGCCAAACACGGCGGCCAGCTGAATCAAAAGTCGTGCTGTCATAAAGATGAATAGGGGAGAATGAACGCACGAAGGTAGCCCACCGGCCCGCAAGCCCGGGCGTCAGATTTGCCGCTTGAGGCGCAGGGTGGCGGTGTGGATGTTGCCATCGGGCCGCCGCAGGACGAGCAGGAGTACGCGGCCGTCTTCGGAATGCAGCATGCGGTCGAGCTGCGTCAGCGAGAAAACATTGACCGGTAAAAAATTGACGCTGATTAGCTCTTCGTCAGCTTCGATGCCGGCAGTGGCCGCCGGCGAGTCGGGTACAACGTGGAGTACTACAAACCGACGGTAGTCCTCGCCGGTCGCCAGCAGGTCGAGCCCGGACATGTCGTGCTCGAATGGCTCGCGGAATTTGGTATTGGGACGCAGCAGCAGCCGGCGGTGAGGGTAGTCGATGACGAGGGCAAACCGTTTCAGGAGCTCGTAGCCGATGTTGCCGTTGCGCGGCACATCAATGCGCCGGTGCACGTCGCCAGCATCGGGGAAGGAGGTGAGAACCGCGCGCATGGCGTAGCGGCCGAGGTGCAGGGTGGGCACCCGCCCCAGAAAGCCGCGCACCGTGCCCGAAAGCCCCCGGCCCAGGTCGGCCGGCAGGCGGTGGGTGGGGGCCGCCATGCGCGGGTCCGAGTCCAGCTCCAGGGAGAGGGCGTGGCTGGCCCCGGTATCAAGCACCAGCTTGAGCGGCATGGTGAGCGAGTCGTTGAGCTGCACGGGGGCCGTGAAATACGCCTTGTTGTTTTCCAGCGAGAGCGGCAGGCTCGACCAGCGCTTGCCGCGGGGCGCGCGGTAGGTAGCCGGGTCAGCGAGCACCAGGGAGGCCGTTTCCGAATGAATGGTGACCACGAAGCTGCGAAATAGCTCGGAGCCCAGAATGCCGGCGATGGGCACGCCCACGTAGCCCGAAAGGTTGAGCACGTCTTCCGACATCACCAGCCAGCTCATGCGGGGGGCCACTACGTCCGGCAGCTCCACGCGCACATTGTCGGCCTGGTAAGCAAGCAGACCGGTATCGGTGCCGCCCATGCCCACTACCCGAAAATATTCCCCCCGGTGCAGGCGCAGCGAGTCGGCCAGCAGCGGCGAGGTAATGATGGACATGCCCACGCCGGAGTCGAGCAGGAAGTTGAAGGGCCCGGCCCCGTTCAGGCGCAGTTGCACCACCAGCAGGTTGCGCTGCACCTGGAAATTCAGCGTGGTATGATGGTCGTTGGCACGGGCAAAGACGAAAGGGCCGGGCGGCACGGGCACTGCCTGGGCGCAAACGGGCGCACGCAGCCCCCCGCAAAGGGCCCAGGCAACCAGCAAATACACCAAGTGCAGGCTACGCATAATCGGGACAACTCAAGCAGTCCGGTAAATAAAGCGAAAAGACACGCCATTATTTACATAGGGTGCAAACTGTCGTCGAATCTGCAACGTCGCCCGCTCGTTCGCGCCTATCCGGGAGTCTCCCAGGTGCCCTCGGGCGCATAGCGCAACGCTCCGCCACTGATGTGCAGCGGCGCAGCTAAGTTGTTGTGGTAGAGTTGGCCCGTGCCCAGGCCCTGGGCAAAGCCGCGCACATCGTACTCGCCCGTGAGTTGGGCCACGGCGTTCAACCCAACATTCGATTCCAGAGCCGAAGTAATCCACCAGCCGATGCCGCGTGCCTCGGCCAGGGCAATCCACTGGCGCGTGGCAGCATGGCCGCCCAGCAGCGTGGGCTTGAGCACGATGTAGGCCGGCCGCACCGCATCGAGCAGCGCCGCTTGCTGGGCGGGCTTGGTCACGCCAATCAACTCCTCATCGAGGGCAATGGGGATGGGAGAAGTGCGGCACAGCGCGGCCAGAGCCGCTGCCTGGCCCGCCGCGATGGGCTGCTCGATGGAATGAATGTCGAACGCCGCCAGCTGCGCCAGCTTGGCCAACGCCTCGGCCGGCGCGAAAGCCCCGTTGGCATCCACGCGCAGCGTAAGCCGTTCGGGCGGCGCTACGGCCCTTATTTCGGCCAGCAGGCTCAGTTCGGTAACAAAATCCAACCCCCCTATTTTGAGTTTCAGGCAGGAGTAGCCCGCCACCAGCTTTTGCTGAATTTGCTCTCGCATGAAGGCCGCGTCGCCCATCCACACCAAGCCATTGATGGGCAAAGCGGCTTCACCCCGGCTGAAAGCGTTGGAATAGAGTTCATGCCGGCCGCCCCGAGCCAAGTCGAGCGCGGCGGTTTCGAGGGCAAACGTGAGCGCCGGTAGGCCCAAACCTACAAACGCCGGGGCATCGGCCGCCGTGAAAGCAGTCAATGCCCCGGCGTTGAAGCGTTCGCATAAACCGGCAATGACCTTGGGAAAATCCGGGCCGTAATCAGGACTGAGGCCCGCCAAGGGGGCAGCCTCCCCAATGCCCTCCACATCTGGCAAGGTGTCATCGGCCAGGTGCAGGTACCAGGCCGCATGCTCGGCCAGGGCACCGCGCGAAGTGCGGGCCGAAAAGTTGAAGCGCAGCGCACGCTGCGAAAAGCGGAGATTAAGCATGGCGCAAAGATGCGCGCCATGCCTCATCGGTGGTTAATTGCGGATTTATTTCGCGGGGGCGTTTATTTGACCTGGACGCTTTTGCCGCGCCGGCTTACAAGGCCACCCTTGCGGCCGGCATCGCGGGCCTCATCGGCCGAGAAGCGGTGGCCGCGGCCGCTGGCGTGCGAGGCTTTGCCGCCTTCGCTGGCAATGCGGCGCTGGGTTTCGGGGCTCATGGCAGCAAAGCCGCGACGGCTTTTGGTGCCCACGCGGTTAGCAGGGCGAGTATTGTTTTTCAGGGCCGGCGCAACGGTTAGCTCGGCGGTTAAGGCAGCGGTTTTCATATGATTAAGGGAAGAAGCTTTTGTATGTTGCAATGGTAACGTGGATAACCAACATTACCTACCTTTATTACCCCTAATTGTTGCCTTTATTGCTGAAATAACGCGTAAATACCGCTTTTTACTGAGGAGTTTCTACGTAGTTTTACTTGTTTCTACGTGTTTAATCCGGGCAAAATCATCTCAACCGTCCCCGTGATTTTTGAGCACCCACACAACCTCCGAACTGCTAATACGGTTAGTGATGCAGGCCCGACTATTTTCACGGCTCTTTTGTTATGACTTCCGCCCCCGTTTCACCAGCCGTCCTCCGCGTGGCACCCGCCTGGCTGGCCCGCTACCGCGCCGTGCGCGCTCAAAGCCAGGCCCTGTGCGCGCCGCTGCTGCCCGAAGACACCGTGGTGCAGCCCATGCTCGATGTGAGCCCGCCCAAGTGGCACCTGGCCCACACCACCTGGTTTTGGGAAACCTTCCTGCTGAAGGAGTACGCGCCCGGCTACCAGCTGTTTCACCCAGACTATGCGTACCTGTTCAATTCCTACTATAACTCGCTGGGCTCGCGGGTGAACCGGGCCGACCGGGGCACGCTCTCGCGGCCGGCCCTGGCCGACGTGCTGGCCTACCGCGCCCACGTCGACGCCGCTTTCGCGCAGCTCCTCGCCGAGCGGCGCGACCTGCCCCCGGCCTTCTTCGAACTGCTGGAGCTGGGCCTCCAGCATGAGCAGCAGCACCAGGAACTGCTGGCTACCGATATCAAATACATCCTCAGCACCAGCCCGCTGGCCCCGGCTTATTTGAATGAAGAATTGGGAATGAGGAATGAAGAATTATCAGAAGGTAATTCCTCATTCCTCATTCCCAATTCTTCATTAAGCAAAGCGTCCTGGTTGCCGGTGCCCGGCGGTGTACACCGGGTTGGCTTTCAGGAAAGCGGCTTTTGCTTTGATAATGAGCTGGCGGCGCACGACGTACTGCTGGCTCCCTTCGAACTGCAAAACCGCCTGGTGACCAATGCCGAGTACCAGGCCTTCATTGAGGCCGGCGGCTACCGTAATTTCCGCTACTGGATGGGCGAGGGCTGGGACCTGGCGCAGGCCCAGGGCTGGGAAGCGCCCCTGTACTGGGTGCGGCACGCCGATGGCTGGCACCGCTTCACGCACCACGGCCTACAGGAGGCGGTGCCCGAGGCCCCGGTTACCCACATCAGCTTTTACGAGGCCGATGCCTATGCCAACTGGGCCGGCGCGCGCCTGCCCACCGAGGCCGAGTGGGAAACCGCCGCCCGCCACTTCGGGGCCACCACCAGCGCCGGCACCTGGCTCGAAAGCACCCTCTTCGACCCGCAGCCCCTGCCCGCCGACGCCGACCCCGCCCAGTGCCACCAGTTGCTGGGCGACTGCTGGGAGTGGACTTACTCGGCCTACCATGCCTACCCCGGCTACGCCCGCGCCGCCGGGGCGCTGGGCGAATACAATGGCAAGTTCATGGTGAACCAGCTGGTGTTGCGGGGCGGCTCCTGCGCTACCCCCGAAAACCACATTCGCGTCAGCTACCGTAATTTTTTCCACGCCGACAAGCGCTGGCAGTTCACGGGCATTCGCCTGGCGCGCTAGGCGGTTGTATATTATTTCTTGTCTTTCAGAATTCCCAGATGCCCATTTCTTCTATCCTGAGCCCCACCGCAACTGAGCTGGCACGGCATGTGACCGATGGCCTGCACCGCTCGCCCAAAGCCTTGTCGTCGATGTATTTCTACGACGACGCGGGCAGCCGTTTGTTTCAGCAAATCATGGATTTGCCGGAGTATTACCCCACGCGGGCCGAGTTTGCTATTTTCCGGGAGCACGGCGCGGCCATTGCGGCGGCCCTGAGCCCGGTAGGGGGCGGCGATTTTGCGCTGGTGGAGCTGGGGGCTGGCGACGGGGCCAAAACCAAGCTGCTGCTCCGCGAATTGCTGGCCGCCGGCAGCCCGTTTACCTACGCCCCGGTGGATATTTCGGCGGGAGCGATGACGGGGCTGGTGGCTGCCCTTACGCAGGAGTTGCCGGCCCTGAACGTAGCCCCTGTGGTGGAGGACTACGCCACGGCCCTCACCCAGCTGCGCACCCGGCCGGGCAGCAAGGCGGTGCTGTTTCTGGGCTCGAACATCGGCAACTTCGGCCCGGCCGAGCGGCTGGATTTCCTGCGGCAGCTGGCCGCGCCCCTCGCCCCTGCCGACCGCCTACTCATCGGCTTCGATTTGCAGAAGGACCCGCGCCGCATCCGGGCGGCTTACGACGATGCGCAGGGTGTGACGGCCGCCTTCAACCTCAACCTGCTCACGCGCCTCAACCGCGAGCTGGGGGCTGATTTTGACCTCGCCCACTGGCAGCACTACACCGATTACAACCCCCTGAACGGAGCCGTGCGCTCCTTCCTGGTGAGCACCCGCGCCCAGAAAGTGCGCGTGGCGGCCCTCGATGAAGTCTTCGATTTTGCGGCCTGGGAGGTGATTCATACCGAAAACTCCTATAAATTCACCCTGCCCCAGATTGAGGCCCTGGCCGCCGAAGCCGGCCTGCGGGTGGTGGAATATTTCACCGACGCGGCCACCGATTTTGCCGATGTGGTGCTGGCTGCTCAGTAGCGCGAACGGCCCATTCGCGTCCCCGCTAGCTCATTCGAGGGTGCGAACCACCGGTTCGCACTACATCTAACTTACCACTTATGCTCAGCCTCGCTTCCGGCTACGGAAATTTTGCCGTGCCCGCCGTAGCCCTTGCCGCTGCCGACGAAGCCCTGCGCCCCGCCCGGCAGCACGGCCAGCCGTTGCCCGTGAGCCCCGTGGCTGGCCTGCCCGAACTGCGCGAGGCCCTGGCCCTGCGCTACCGCCAGCGCGGCGCTACCCACGTCACGGCCGAGCAAGTGGTGGTGACGGCCGGCACCAAAGCCGGCCTGTTTGCCCTGCTCAGCGAAATGCTGCGGCCCGGCGACGACGTGCTGCTGCCCACGCCCAACTGGTTCGGGTTCTACGACCTAGTGCGGCGAGCGGGCAGCGCGCTACGCCCCTTGCCGCTCAGCGCGGCCGACAACTACGCCCTCACGCCTGAAACGCTGCGGGCGGCCCTCACGCAGACCACGCGGCTGCTCATCATTAGCAACCCCAACAACCCCACCGGCCGCGTGTATGCGCGGGCCGAGTGGGCGGCGCTGCTGGCCGTGACGGCCGACTTCCCGAACCTTTGGGTGCTCAGCGACGAGATTTACGAAGGCATCAGCTTCGGGGCGGAACTGGTGCCTACGCTGCTGGCCCTGCCCGGCCCGCACGAGCGGCATGTGGTGGTGAGCGGGTTCTCGAAGTCGCTGGCGCTGGCGGGGTGGGGCGTGGGCTGCCTGGTGGCCCCGCCCGCGCTGGCGCAGGCCGTGGCGGCGCGGGTGTTCAGCACCGGCCTAGCGGTGCCGGTGCCGGCCCAGCGGGCCGCGTTGGCCGCCACGCAGCACGCCGAAGCCATTGGCGCGGCGCTGTGCGCGCAACTGCAGCCCACCCGGCAGCTGCTGCTCGATGGGTTGGCGGCCCTGCCCGGCGCACCCGCCGTGGCCGCGCCCGAAGGCACCTACTACGTTTTTGCTGATTTCACCCGCTTCCTCGCGCCTGGTTTGCCGGCGCTGGAGGCCTCGGCCACGCTGGTACGGCAGCTGGCCGAAGCCGGCGTGGAAGTGGTGGACGGGGCCACCTGCGGCGCGCCCGGCTTCGTGCGCCTTTCCTACGCCGTGGCGGAGTCCGATTTGCGGCGGGCGCTGGCCATTATACGAAGCGTGGTGGAAGGGTAGAGACGCATATTTGCGTCTCGTCGTCGAACGGCACCAGCGGCGCGTTCTAAACAACGACGATACGCAAATATGCGTCTCTACCACGGGCTTGCGAGGTCGTTTCAACGGCCTGCGAGCAGCCTGCCCGTACCTTTGCCGGGCTTTTTCAGGGAATATATGTTTAGTAAAATCCGTCCTCATTTGCGGCCTACGCTGCTGCTGGCGTATCCGGTGGTGCTGTCGCAGCTAGGGCACATCATGGTGAGTTTTGTTGATTCGGTGCTGGTGGGGCGCACGGGCACCGTGCCGCTGGCCGCCGTGAGCCTGGGCGTGAACAGCACCAACGTCATCATGATTCTGGGCATTGGCCTGAGCATGGGCAGCGTGCCGCTGGTGGCTGCCGCCGACGGCCGCCGCGACCTGCCCGACCTGGCCCGCCTGCTGGTGTCGTCGGTGTGGCTGAGCGTGCTGGCCGGGCTGGCGCTGGCCGGGCTGGGCCAGCTGGTGCCGCCGCTCATGCACTACCTCGGCCAGGCCCCGGCCGTGGAGGCCATGGCCGCGCCCTGGGTACGGGTCATCAGCTGTTCGTTTCTGCCGCTGATGATTTTTCAGGGCTTCCGCGAGTTTGCCGAGGGGCTGGGGCTCACCCGGCAGGCCATGTGGCTTTCGGTACTGGCTAATGTGGTGAACGCCGCCCTGTGCTACGCGCTGGTGTTCGGCCACTGGGGCGCGCCCCAAATGGGCCTGATGGGCTCGGCCTGGGCCACGCTTATTGCCCGCACGCTCATGGCCGGCCTCATGGCGGCGTATGTGCTGCTGGCCCAGCGCCTGCACCCGTACCGCGCCGCCGTGCGCAGCTGGCTGCCCGACTGGGCCACGCTGGCCCGGCTGTTCGATATCGGCGCGCCCATCGGCGTGCAGATGGCGTTTGAAGTAGGGGCCTTTGCCACGGCGGCCATTATGATTGGCTGGCTCGGCGCGGTGCCGCTGGCGGCGCATCAGGTGGCCATCAATCTGGCTTCGATAACCTACATGGCGGCCAGCGGCATTGCGGCGGCGGCCACCATCCGGGTGGGCAAGCTGATGGGCGGCGGCGACATGCCGGCGGCCCGGCAGGCCGGGTTTGCGGCCTACGTGCTGGGCTTCGGGTTTATGGCTACGATGGGGGCGCTGTTTATTGCCCTGCGGCATCAGGCCCCGCTGCTGTATAGCCGCGATGCGGCCGTGGTAGCGCAGGCCGGCACGCTGCTGCTCATCGCGGCCCTGTTTCAGGTGTCCGATGGCTTGCAGGTGATGGGGCTGGGCGCATTGCGCGGGCTGGAGGATGTGAAGGTGCCCTCCGTAGTGGCCTTGCTGGCGTATTGGGCGGTGGCGCTGCCGCTGGGCTATTTCCTGGGGTTCCGGCTGCACTACGGCGCGCCGGGCGTGTGGACGGGGCTGCTGCTGGGGCTCACCATCGTGGCGGGCGTGCTCATCGTACGCTTCCGTCGCGAAACCGCGCCGGGCTTTGTGTTGGTGCCAGATGAAGATGCCGACGCTGTAGCGCGAACTTTGTAGTCCGCGTCCCGGAACTTTGCCAGCGGCGCGGGGCCGCGAACTGGAAAGTTCGCGCTACGGTTCGCGGTATGGTGGCCGGTAATTTGCACTGGCCGCGCACAACCCTCATTCAGCCCATGCTTTCTCTTCTGACTTCGCTCTTAACGGCCGCCGCGCTGCTGCAAGGCCCGGCCGTGAAACCCCAGCCTGCCACTGCCGCCGCCAAGCCGGCCCCCGCGCCACCCATTCCGTGGTCGGCCACGCGGCGGCTCACGATGGCCGACTTCCAGGGCCGGCCCGGGCCGTCGGACCGGCTAGCGGCCCTTACCTCGGCCGATATCAAGTCCAACGCGGCCTGCCGCGACTTCGTGTTCAGCGCCACCGTGACGGCCACGTTCGACCCCAATACCTCGTGGTTTCAAAACCCTAAAATGGCTTCCGAAGCCCTGCTGCGCCACGAGCAGCTGCACTTCGACATCACCGAAGCCTACGCCCGTCTCATGCGCCAGAAGCTGGCCATCTTTTCGGCCAAGGCCGATTGCAACAAGCTCCAGCCGGCGTTCAACAACGTGACCAAAGCCGTGTACGCGGCCTGGGACAATGAGCAGAACCGCTACGACCAGGAAACCGGCCACGGCCTGAACGCCGTGCGCCAGGCCGCCTGGGAAAAGCAGACGCAGGTGAAGCTGGAGCAGCTGAAGGCATTTGCGGTGCAGTAGAGGCAGGTTTTTGGGGCTTGCTGTAGAAAAAGGCCGTCATGCAGAGCGCAGCGAAGCATCTTTACCGCAGTAGTAATCCAATCGACAGGATTTAGTATTGCGGTAAAGATGCTTCGCTGCGCTCGGCATGACAGGCTTTTTTGTGTCTCGATTTACATCCCCAACCTATGACTTCCCCAATTCCTCCTACCACCATCACCTGGGCCGATTTCGAGCGCGTGGACCTGCGCGTGGGCACCATCCGGGAGGCGCGGGCTTTCCCGGAGGCGCGGCGGCCGGCGTATCAATTGCTCATTGATTTCGGGCCGGAAATCGGTTTGAAAAAGTCCAGCGCCCAAATCACGCACCACTACACGCCGGAGGAGCTGGTGGGCCGGCAGGTGCTGGCCGTGGTCAACTTTCCGCCCAAGCAGATTGGGAAATTCCGCTCTGAGGTGCTGGTAACCGGCTTTGCCGATGCCGACGGGCACATTGTGCTGGCCGCCGTGGCCGGGGCGGTGCCCAATGGGCAGCGGCTGGTTTAGTTGGTTTTGGGGGGCGGGCCCCACTGGTCGGCGGGGGGCTGGTTGGCGGTGGCGGGGTTGAGCCGGGCTTCGCGCTTGCTGAGCGTGTCGATAACGGCGGCGTAGATTTCGTTCAGGTCTTTGCCGTGGATGCCGTAGTAGCGGTAGCTGCGCTGGAAAGTGGAGTCGGAGACTTCGTGCTTCCAGTACAGGCTTTTTTGCTGGGCTAGGAACAGCGCCCGGGCCGAATCGGGCGGGAGGCGGCTGTTTTCCACCTGGGCTTCGAGTTGGTGCAGGTCGGCCAGCATCTGGGCCATGTGCTCGCGGGGCACCAGGTCGAGCGGTTTGGGGGCTTCTTCGGGGCGCTGGCAGGCGGGCAAGGCGAGCAGGAGGGGGGCCAGCACCAGGCCCAGGCAGCGGCGGCGGAATGAGTTCACGCCGCAAAGTTAGTCCCGCGCCGTAGCTTCGCCGCCATGAACCCCTCCGTGCCCTCGGCCCTCACCGACCTGGTGCGCCGCCTGCGCCACCTCGAAATCCGCATTCGCAAGGCGGTGGAGGCCCAGCTCCAGGGCGATTTTCACTCCGTGTTCAAAGGCACGGGCCTCGAATTCGACGACGTGCGCCTCTACCAGTACGGCGACGAGGTGCGCGCCATCGACTGGAACGTGAGCAGCAAGGGCCACGGCACCTTCGTGAAAACCTACAAGGAGGAAAAGGAGCAGCAGGTGCTGGTGCTGCTGGACGTGAGCGGCTCGCTGGACGTGGGCGACGGCCAGCGCCGCAAGCTCGACGTGGCCCGCGACATCGCGGGGCTGCTGGCGCTCTCGGCCGCCCGGCAGGGCTCGGCGCTGGGCCTGTTTGCGTTTTCGGACCAGAAGGAGCTGTATCTGCCGCCCGGCAAAGGGCCACGGGCGGCGTATGCGCTCATCAGCCGGCTGTACTCGCTGGTGCCGGTGTCGGCCCGCACAGGGGTGGGGGCGGGCATCCGGCAGGCGCTGGGGCTGCTCAAGCGTCGCAGCCTGGTGGTGCTGGTGTCGGACTTTATCGACGGCAACTACGAGCGGGAACTCACCATGCTGGCCCAGCGCCACGACCTGATTGTGGTGCAGCTGCAGGCCCCGCGCGAGCGCACTTTTCCGGCCCTGGGCATCATCCCGCTGCGGGACGCCGAAACCGGCCAGGTGCGCTGGGTGAACACATCCAGCCCCGATTTCCGGGCCCGCATGGAGGCCCAGGCCGAGCGCCAGGAGGCCGAGCTGCTGAACATCTGCCGCCGCCACCGCACCGGCTTCCTGGCCCTGAGCACGGAGGGCGATTTCGTGCCGGAGCTCGTGAACCTGTTCCGGCACCGGCGGCAGTCGGGGCGGCAGGGGTAGGCGGAAGGGGTGGCCGTTTTGGCTAAGACAAAAGGCGTTTTGGTTAAGCCTGCTTTTCGGGCAGTGGGGACCTTTGCATGGTCAACAAACCCAACATAATTCCTGATGAAAGCAGTAAGAATTTACGCCTTTGGCGGGCCCGAGGTCCTGAAGCTGGAAGAGGTGGCGCGGCCGGTGCCGGCCGCCGACGAAATCCTCGTGGAAGTGTACGCCAGCGGCGTAAACCCCGTGGACTGGGCCATTCGGGAAGGCGGCCCCGAGCCGATGCGGGCCTACCTGACCCTGCCGCTGACCCTGGGCTGGGACGCGGCCGGCGTGGTGGCCGAAGTGGGCCGCGACGTCACCGAATTTCAGGTAGGCGACGCGGTGTACGGCGTGCCCAATTTCCCCGGCAATGGCAGCTACGCCGAGTATTGCGCGGCCAAAGCCAGCCAGTTTGCGCGCAAGCCCACAAGCCTCAGCTTTGCCGAGGCGGCGGGGGTGCCGCTGGCCGGCCTCACGGCCTGGACGGGCCTCTTCGGGCACGGTCAGGTGCAGGCCGGCCAGCGCGTCCTAATTCAGGGGGCTTCGGGCGGGGTGGGCGGTTTTGCGGTGCAGTTTGCCAAGGCGAAGGGGGCCTACGTCATCGGCACTGCCTCAGCGGGCAACCTGGACTATGTGCGGGAGCTGGGAGCCGACGAGGCCATTGACTACCGGAGCCAGCCGTGGGAGGAGCTGGTGCGCAACGTGGACGTGGTGCTGGAAGCCTCGCCGCTGCGCGACAACGCCGCACGCGTGAAGGCCGTGTCGGTGCTGAAGGCCGGCGGCATTTTCGTGAGCGTCAATACCGATTTTCCCTTCGATGACGCGGTGCAGGCGGCGCTGGCGGCCCGGCAGGCCACGGGGGCGCTGGCCGCCAACGAGCCCCGGCAGGACTGGCTCCGGGAAATGGCCCAGCTGATTGACGCGGGCCGGGTGAAGGTGCTTATCAGCCGGGTGTATCCGCTGGCGCAGGTGGCCGACGCCCACCGCGAAAGCCAGACCTGGCACGTACAAGGTAAGTTGGTGCTGCAAATCCGCCCCAACGACGAACCGGCATGAAGCGCTTCACCACCATCAGCGAGTTTCACGAATTTGTGCAGCTGCCCCCGCCCCAGCACCCGCTGCTGAGCGTGGTAGACGTGGGCACCGTGCCCCACCGCTACGGCCCGGAGCCCGCCAGCATGGTCTTCGACTTCTACTCCATCTCGATGAAGCGGATGCACAACGTGAACCACCGCTACGGGCAGCATTCGTTCGATTTCAACGAAGGCATCATGTCCTTCATGGCCCCCAACCAGGTGTTCGGTATGGCGGTGGCCAACCCGGCCGAGGCGGTGGAAAAAGCGGGCTGGGTTATCTACCTCCACCCCGATTTTCTGTGGAATACGCCGCTGGCCAAAACCATCCGGCAGCACGATTTCTGGGACTATTCGCTCCGGGAGGGCCTGTTCCTGTCGGCGCGGGAGGAGGCGGCCATGCTGGCCGTCATCCTCGCCATCGGGCAGGAATATCAGTCCGCCATCGACCGGTTCAGCAAGCCGATTATCGTCTCACACATCGAAAGCCTGCTGCAATACGCCGACCGCTACTACCACCGCCAGTTCCTGACCCGCGAAAAGGCCAACCACGAGGTGCTCGACCGGCTCGAAACCCTGCTGCGCGCCTACTTCGCCGGCAATAACCTGGCGGAAAGGGGCCTGCCCACCGTGCAGCACGTGGCCGATGCACTCCAGCTCTCGCCCAAGTACCTCGGCAACCTGCTGCGCGTGCTCACCGGCCAAAACACCCAGCAGCACATCCACGCCCAACTCATTGCCACGGCCAAGGAAAAGCTCTCGACTACCGCCCTCACCGTGAGCGAAATTGCCTACGCGCTGGGGTTCGAGCACGCGCCCTCGTTCAGCAAGCTGTTCAAGGCCAAGACCAGCCAGTCGCCGCTGGAATTTCGGGCCTCGTTCGGGTGATTGGCCAACGGGCGCGGCCGCTTGGGGTTTTGGAGAAGCCTTTGCGACCCTTGAGGGAGCCAGTTAGGAGGCGAAAAGGCCCGGTTTCGCCCCCTTCGCGGGCAGAAACCGGGCCTTTTTAGGTGGCAGTCGCCCTGGCGCTACCCTTTCAGGTAACGAACAAATGGCATTTTTTATGGATACGAGGTAAAAATCAGCCGTACTCGGTTCCAAATCCATTGTTCATGTTCACCACGCCAGCGTCACCGCCCAAAATCAGTGCGCCACTTGGATAAAACCCAGTGTAAATAGGGAAAAATATTGTGTACGCGACCAAATACTTGCTGTACACGACCAACCATCCGATGTACGCAGCCAAAAACACGTGGTAAATAGCACAAAACCCAGCGTACGCAACCAGAAACCAACCGTACGCGCTAGGATTTCTCGCGCCGCCGGGTGCCCAGCAGCAGCAGTATCAGCAGCAGGAAGCCGGTAGCGCCCAGGCTCCACCACGTTATTTCGGGCACGCCACGGTGGTAGGGCATATCGGGCGAGTAGCGGCCCAGCAGCGACAGCCCCGAAAACAGCAGCCCGCCCACGCTCAGCAGCGCCAGAATGGTGCGGCTCACCAACTGGTCGGCCTTGCGCAGCAGGGTCTGGTAGCCCACCAGTTCAAACTTCAGTCGCAACTCGCCCTTGCTGATTTTGCGTACAATCTGGCGCACGTCGGCGGGCAGGGTTTGGAGCAGGGCCAGCAGCTGGGTACCGGTGTATTCGGCTTCGGTGAGGAGGTTTTCGCGCGAGTATTGCTCGCGGATAATCTTGGCCCCGTAGGGTGCCACGAACTCAAACGTATTGAAATTCGGGTGCAACACTTTGCCGATACCTTCCAGAATCACCAGCGCCCGCAGGATGAGGAACACCGCGCCCGGCACCTGCAATTTGTAGGTGTAGATGATGTTCTGGAGCGCGTCGGCCAGGTCGCTCATGCTCATTTCCTTCACGTCGAGCAGGGCGAAATCCTCAATCAGCTGGCTGAGGTCCGACTCGAAGGCGCGCATGTCCGGGATTTCGGCCGTGAGGGCCAGCCGGCGGAAGTTCAGGGCCATGCTGCGCGCATCCTGCCGCGCCATGCCAATGAACACGCCCGCAAACGCGTATTTCTGCTGCTTGGTGAGGCGGCCCACCATGCCGAAATCGATGAGAACGATGGTGCCATCGGGCCGCACCAGCACGTTGCCGGGGTGCGGGTCAGCGTGGAAAATCCCGAACTCAAAAATCTGGGTCAGGTAGATGTCCATGCCGTTTTCGGCCACGGCGGCGGGGCTCAGGCCCCACTCCTGCAGCTGCACCTTGTCGGTAATCTTGCAGCCGCTCACGAATTCAATCACCAAGATGCGCGCCGTGCTCAGCTCGCGGTAGGGCTTGGGCACGTAGAAGGTGGTATAGTCCTCGTAGAGCTTGCGAAACTGCTCCATCGAGCGGGCTTCGGCCGTGTAGTCCAGCTCCTTGCTCATGCTCCGCTCAAACGCATCCACGATGTCCTGCGGGTTGGCCAGCCCCTGCTTTTGCAGGAATCCGGCCGTGAGACGCACTAGTTCGTGCAGCAGCGCCAAGTCGGAGCGCACCTTTTCGCGCACGCCGGGGCGCTGCACTTTCACCACCACTTCCTCGCCCGTGAGCAGCCGCGCCCGGTGTACCTGCCCGATGCTGGCCGAGCCCAGCGTCACATCATCAAACTCGCTGAATACCTCCGAAATCGGCCGGCCCAGCTCCTCCTCAATAATCTGGCGGGCCACGGCCGTCTCGAAGGGCGGCACGTTGCTTTGCAGCTTCTCAAACTCGTCAATCAGCGCTTCGGGCAGCAAGTCGGCCCGGTTGCTCATGGCCTGGGCCAGCTTGATAAACGTCGGCCCTAACTCCTCGATAATCAGGCGCACCCGCTCCCAGCGCGTAGTTTCAAACACCTGCCGGTCGGCCCGCTGCCAGCTCAGGCGGCGTGCCTGGCTCACGAGGCGGCGTAGCGGCGTGGTCGTCACCACATCCTCGAACCCGTAGCGCAACAGCACCTCGGCCACCTGCCGAATGCGGGAGAGGTTGGAAATCGTATTTTTAAACATCAACCGCAGATTTACGCAGATTAATCTGATTTCACAGATTTTGGCCGGCTAACACAGCCACCAAGCCTTTTCAAGAGCCAATTTATTACGCTAAAAAACCCCGTTTGCGCGTAGCAAACGGGGTTTTTGCTTGATAACAAGACGGCGCTTACGCGTTGCCTTCGCCACCCGCAGAAGCCGACGCACCCGCAGAAGCAGGCTTAGCGGCTGGTTTTGAGGCAGGTTTGGTAGCGGGCTTAGCGGCAGCTTTTGCGGCCGGAGCTTTAGCAACCGGTTTGGCAGCCGTTGCAGCAGGTTTGGTGGCAGCTTTGGCAGCGGGCTTAGCAGCGGGTTTGGAAGCGGCAGCAGCCGTAGCGGCGGCAGATTTCTGGGCGGTACCAGCGGCGGCGCTCACGCGGTCGGCTACGTTTTTCACGGCACCGGCGGCGCGGCTGGCAGCTTGGTTAGCCGTGGTTTTGGCGGCGCTTACTACGCTGGCGGCTTTAGCAGCCGGCTTGGCGGCGGGCTTTTTGGCGGCGGCTTTGCCCTTGGCGGGCTTGGAATCGGCGAGGCCCACGGTGCTTTTGGCACGGTCCACGATGCCCTGGAACTGCTTTTCGAGCTCGGCGCGCTTGGTTTCGCCGCTTTTTAGCAGTTCATCCACAATTTTCTTGCCCTCGGCTTGGGTCATTTTGTTGTCCTTCACCAATTTATCAATGGTGCTTTGAACCGACTTGCTGCCTTGGGCGATGTAGCCGACGCCAGCATTTACGAACTTTTTAAACAAATCTTCCATGGTGCAGGAAACGGGTTGGGGTGAAAGAAAAAAGGGAACTTACTGTAGAAGAGCCCATTGCCATACCAAAGTAGTATGCAAGCCGACTAAATTCGATGCAAACCTACGAACACTCGCCAACATAGTTGACCCGTGTACGCCGGATTTCTCCAAAAGTGGCCTAAAATCATCAAAAAGAGAATTTATTTTTTCGATTTCCTGAATATTTAATACCGGCCGTTCCTTTTCGTAACGCTTTCAGCGACAGCTTATGCGGCGCGGCGGCGTACGGGCAAACGCCGTTCGACCAGCGGCAGGTGCACGGGCGCGGCAATTGGCCGGGCCCACATTTCCGTCAGGAAGGCCGCGACCTGGTCGAGCGCCTGCCGGGCTTCGGGCACCACGCGCCAGAACAGGTGCCACCAATGCACCAGACCCTCAAATGGTTGCAAGGTGACGGGCACGCCAGCGGCGCGGGCTTTACGAGTGAATTTTACCACGTCATTGTACAGTACCTCGGCCGTGGAAACCTGGATGAGTAGCGGCGGCAGGCCGTGCAAATCGGCTTGCGCGGGTGAGAGCAACGGGTGCGTGAGGGGCGTTTTATGGGCGTAGAGCGGCCCCCAGGTGCGCATTTGCAGGGCTTCAAGCAGGAGGCCTTCTTCGCGGGCCACACGGCGCAGAGCGGTGATGGGCAGGTTGAGGTCGGTCCAGGGCGAGAGGCCGATGCCGGCGGCGGGCAGGGCTTCGCCGGCATCGCGCAGGGCCAGGAGCAGCGCGAGGGCCAGGCCGCCGCCGGCGGAGTCGCCGCTTACCACAATGTCGTGCGGCTGGTGGCCATGGCGCAGCAGCCAGCGGTAGGCCCGGCGGGCATCGTCGAGCGCGGCGGGGAACGGGTGGTCGGGCGCTTTGCGGTAGTTGATGGTGAGCACGTTGAGGCCCGTGCGCTGGGCCAGGCTGCCCACCAGGCTGCGGTGGGTATTGAGCGAGCCGAGCACGTAGCCGCCGCCGTGCAGGTAGAGCAGCGCCCGCGTGGGGTGCGCGGCGCGGGGCCGCAGCCACTCGGCTTCGAGGCGGTTATCGAGCTTGAAGCTCTCCAGATTCACTTTCCAGGGCATGAACTGGAAAAGGGAGCCGGCCTCCATGGCCAGGCGCATGGCTCCTACGCTGGGCTTGCGACGGGCCAGCGGGACGGCTGCCGCAGTGAGGAACTGCTTGAGCAGCAGGTGTTGGAAAGAGGGCATGCGGGTGGGATTTGGAGGGAGGGTGTTAGCGGGCGCAGGGTGCGCGGGAATGAGCTTTTGTCATCCTGAGCGCAGCGAAGGACCTTCTCACGCCGGAACTGCTTGCAGCAATTTCAGCCAATGCGAACGGGATAAGGTCCTTCGCT
>JAQBNT010000165.1 GCA_028288445.1 Hymenobacter sp.
AGCGAAGGACCTTATCACGTCTGAACAAGTTGTTTAAACGTGATAAGGTCCTTCGCTGCGCGGACGCCAGATGAGGATGACAGCCGTTTTTCGACGTTCTAAACCGCTTCAGTGAATACTTAAGAGCCGCAATTATAAGCGGTGCCAGCCCTACCTACTCACCACTTCCTCCAGCCTTAGCCGCCGCTCAATGGCGTCCGTCGCCTTCTCCAGAATATTGAAGGCATTCTTCGCCATCGTATTCCCGTTGTCCAGCGTGGGGTTGATTTCGACCATCTCGAAGCACACCACCCGCTCGTTTTCCAGCAGGTCCTGGCACAGGTTTTCCGCTTCGGACAAATAAAGCCCGTCCTCCACGGGCGTGCCCGTGCCGATGCTGAAGCTCGAATCGAGGCTGTCCACATCGAAGGAAATGTAGACCATGTCGCAGAAGCGCAGGTGCTCGTAAATCTCGCGGGTGAGCTGGCGGGAGCCTTTTTCCTTGATTTCGGGCAGCTTTATCCACTTGATGCCGAGGTCGGCGATGAGGGCTTCTTCCTCCTCCTCGGTGTCGCGCACCACCACGTACACCAGGTGCTCGGGCAGCAGCTTGGGGCCGGGCTCGCTCAGGTTTTGCAGCCGCCGCCAGAAAAACTCCGTTTCCGCGTCGGGGATGTTGCGCTGATGCTTCAGGTTGTCCACGCCGAGCGCGGCGGCCAGGGGCATGCCGTGCACGTTGCCGCTGGGCGTGGTGTAGGGCGAGTGGATGTCGGCGTGGGCATCAATCCAAATCACGCCCAGCGTCTTGGCCGGGTACGCCGCCTTGATGCCGGCAATGGTGGCGTTGGCGCTGCTGTGGTCGCCGGCCAGCACCAGCGGAAACTCGCCGAAGCGCAGCGTCTGCTCCACGGCCTGGGCAATGCCCTTCTGCACCGTATAAATCGCATCAATGTGCTTGGCGAAGGGAAACGGCGTTTTGTCGAACAAAACGTGGTTCAAATCGGGCACCACCACCGAGTTGAACCGGCGGAAATAGTCGGAGCCTTTATTCAGGCAGGCCACGCGCAGCGCGTCGATGCCCATGCCGGAGCCTCGGGTACCCGCCCCCAGTTCGGAGCGGACTTCCAGTAATTTAATGCGTTTCATCGGAGGGTGGGATTTTGGGTAAGCACGCTGGCGGCATCGTTCTAAATCAGTTAGCAGTGAGCAGTTAGTAGTTATCAGTGGACCGTTGATTGGTCACTGTTAACTGTTCACTGTTCACTGACAACTGACTTCGAGCGCTGCCTTGCGGCAGAAGAATCTGCCGTAGCCAAGTCGCTAATATTCCATCGTCACGATGCGAGGCGGGATAAGGCAAGAACAACATTCGGTTCCCGGCCGTTATCCTGACCCCGGCGGTACTTTTGTACGGCCCGCCGCAAAGGTCGGGCTTTTTCGCCGTTTTCAAAACCGAATGGATACGTACCACGACCTCATCTCCCAAACCTTCGACTTTCCCACGGCCGACTTTACCGTGCAGGACCACGAGCTCCGCTTCCATGACATCGACCTCATGGGCCTCGTCGAGAAATACGGCACCCCGCTCCGCCTCACCTACCTGCCCAAAATCAGCTCCCAGATTCAGCGGGCGAAGAAATGGTTTGCCGACGGCATCGCCCAGACGGGCTACACCGGCTCCTACTCCTACGCCTACTGCACCAAGTCGTCGCACTTCCGCTTCGTGCTCGAAGAGGCCCTGAAAAACGACATCCACCTCGAAACCTCGTCGTGGTTCGACATCAGCATCATCCGCAACCTGCACGCCCAGGGCAAGGTCGACAAGCAGAAGCACATCATCTGCAACGGCTTCAAGCCCGAGGCCTACAAAAAGGAAATCGCCGACCTCATCAACGACGGGTTCGTGAACTGCATGCCCATCATCGATTCGCCCAACGAAATCGAATACTACCACGACCATGTCAACGAGAAAGTGAACATGGGCATGCGCCTGGCCTCGGATGAGGAGCCGCGCTTCCAGTTCTACACCTCGCGCCTGGGCGTGCGCTACGCCGATGCCATTCCCATCTACGAGCAGCGCATCAAGGACGACCCGCGCTTCACGCTCACCATGCTGCACTACTTCATCAGCACGGGCATCAAGGACACGTCCTATTACTGGTCCGAGCTCAGCCGCTTCGTGCACAAGTACTGCGAGCTGCGCAAGGTGTGCCCCACTCTCACCACCATCGACATCGGCGGCGGGCTGCCCATCCAAACCAGCATCCAGCCCGACTACGACTACCCCTACATGGTGGCCGAAATCCTGCGCACCATCCAGCGCATCTGCGCCCAGGAAGGCGTGCCTGAGCCCAATATTTTCACCGAGTTCGGCATCTTCACCGTGGGCGAAAGCGGGGCCACCATCTACAGCATTCTCGACGAAAAGCTGCAGAACGACAAGGAGCTCTGGTACATGATTGACGGCTCCTTCATCACCAACCTGCCCGACACCTGGGCCCTCAACCAGCGCTTCATCATGCTGGCCCTCAACGGCTGGGAGAAGCAGTACAAGAAAATCCAGCTCGGCGGCCTCACCTGCGACTCGCAGGACTACTACAACTCCGAGAAGCACATCTACCAAACCTTCCTGCCCGAGCGCAAGCCCGCCGATGCCCAGCCGCTCTACGTGGGCTTCTTCCACACCGGCGCGTATCAGGAGAGCCTCAGCGGCTACGGCGGCATCAAGCACTGCCTCATCCCCGCCCCGCAGCACATCATCCTCGACCGCGCCGAAGACGGCACCCTCACCGATACCGTTTTCGCGCCCCAGCAGGAAGCCGGCAGCATGATGCGCATCCTCGGATACGAATAATTCAATTTCGGCGTTAAGGAGTTGTAGCGAAATATTAGGCTGCCTGCTTATCTTTGAAGCCCAACCCCGCAACCCCTCACCCGTTTTTATATCATTATGAAAAAGTACGTTCTGCTCGCCGCCGGCTTCGCGGCCCTCTCCCTGGGCGCCTGCAACCGCCAGAAGTGCCCCGCCTACAGCAGCACCAAGGAAGCCAACCGCGTTTCCTCGCCCATCACGGCCAGTGCTGCTACGCCGGCTGCCCGCCAGTAGCGCGTTCGGTTTTCGATGTAAAAAAGGCCGGCTTCCCACATGGGAGGCCGGCCTTTTTTTATGGCCTCTTAATTTGGTAGCGCCTGATGAAGCCCGTTTTATCCATTGAATTCGGGCCGAAAACCGACACCTCCGTGTAGGTCGGAAACCGGCGGTACGTGGTGATATTCTCGCTGCCCGCGGCCTTTACCACCGAGTCGCCCACCTGAATATATTGCTGCCCGGCGGCGGTCAGGGCCAGGGCCTGCGTTTCGCCGGTGGCCAGCTTCACCTTTTGAATTCCGTGGGAATAGGACAGGACTTTGTCCACGCGGCTGGCCAGTTGCAGGGCTTTGTAGCGTTCGATTTCGCGCTTGCTGTTGGCGGTAGTGGTGAAGTAAAAAACCATCTGGCCCAGAATAACGCAGGCCAGCAAAAACAACATGTTGCGGTTTTTGGCTAGCCAGCCGGGCTTGTTGTCGGTGACTGTCATTCGCCTAAGATAATATCCGTGGCCGCCTGCAAGTCCGCAACGTGGGGCGCAAAATCTACGTCCTCCTCCCCCACCAGGATGCCACGTATGCCGATGTTGGCCCCGGCCTCCATGTCGCGGAGGCGGTCGCCCACTATCCAGCATTGCGCGGGGTCGAGATTGAAGCGGGCCACGGCTTTTTCCAGCATGCCGGAGCCGGGCTTGCGCAGGATGGATTCGCTCACGCTGGGGTGGGCGTTGCTGAAATAGAGCGCATCAATCACATTATCGCAGGCGGCTTGCAGCTTGGCGTGGCAAGCGCGGACCTCGGCAGCGGTGTAGAGTTTTTTGGCGATGCCGGCCTGATTGGTGACGACGATGAGCAGGTAGCCGGCAGCTTTGAGGCGGGCCAGGCTCTCGGGCACGCCGGGGATGATGATGAATTTCTCGGGCTGCCACACGTAGGTTCCGATTTCCTCATTCAGCACGCCGTCGCGGTCCAGAAATACGGCTTTGTTTTTTGTTGTCATTGCGACAAAGCTACGGGTGCCCCGCAGGATACCGACGGTACCTTTGTCCCTTCCCTTTGCGCAACGACACCATGAAAATTGCCATCATCGGCGGCGGCATCAGCGGCCTCACCCTGGCTTGGTACCTGCAACAACGCGGCGTGGCCTACAACCTGTTCGAGGCCGACGCCCGGCCCGGCGGCAACCTGCGCAGCTGGGCCACGCCCGAAGGCTACCTGCTCGAAACCGGCCCCAACTCCCTGCAATTAAGCCCCGAGCTGGAAGAGCTGCTGGCCGACCTCGGCCTCACCGACCAGATTCAGGACGCTGCCACCGTGAGCCAGCACCGCTACGTGCTACGCGACGGCCGCTACCAGATTATGCCCGGCTCGCCCCCCAGCCTGCTCACCAACGGCTTTTTCAGTCTGAAAGCGAAGTGGCAACTGCTGAAAGAATTCCGCCAGCCCGCCGCGCCCATCGACCCAACGGAAACTGTAGCGCACTTTTTCCGCCGCCGCTTCGGCCCCGAAATCGTGGATTACGCCGTCAATCCCTTCATGGCCGGCATTTACGCCGGCGACCCCGAGCATCTGCTCATCAACAAAACATTCAAGCAGCTGCCGGCGCTGGAGCAACAGTACGGCTCAGTGTTGCGCGGACTGATGAAAGGCGGCAAAGGCGCGGGCCGCCGCCGCATCATCAACCTCAAAAACGGCGTTCAAACCATTACCGACACGCTGGCGGCCAAGCTCACCAGTTACCAGCATAGCACCACCGTCACGGCTATTTCCCGCGCCACCGACGGCACGTACCAGCTGGAGTTGAAGGGGCCACAGGGCCTGGAAGCCGCGCCCGGTTACTCGCATCTGGCCCTGGCGCTGCCCGCCTACGCCGCCGCGCCACTGCTGGAGCCGCTGTTTCCGCAGGCAGCCGCCGCGCTGGCCGCCGTGCATTATCCGCCGATGGCGGCCGTGTTTTCGGCCTACGACCGCGCGGCCGTGGCGCACCCGCTTAATGGCTTCGGGGCGCTGCACCCCAAAGTGGAAGGCACCTACGCGGCCGGCTCCGTCTGGACCAGCAGCATCTACCCCAACCGGGTGCCGGCCGGTCAGGTGCTGTTCACCACGTTTGTGGGCGGCACGCAGTACGAGGCCGCCGCCCGCCAGCCCGAGGAAGCGCAAAAAGCCGCCGTACACGCCGAATTGAGCAAATTTTACGGCATCACGGGCGCGCCGCGCTGGCAGGGGCGCTATGCGTGGCCGCGCAGCATTCCGCAGTTTGATGCGCGCATTGTGGATGCCCACCACGCCGCCGATGCTCTCGAAGCCGAACATATTGTGGCCGTGGCCAACTGGCGCGTGGGCGTGAGCGTGCCCGATTGCATCCGCCAGGCCCGGCGCGTTGCCGAAACGCTGCGCTGAAGGAAGAATGAATAGTTGTCATCCTGAGCTTGCGAAGGACCTTATCACGCTTGGGCTGATTGGTAAACCGTTCAACGGTGATAAGGTCCTTCGCAAGCTCAGGATGACAGGCAGGCCCAATTCTTCACTCCTCATTCTTCACCAAGCGTAGCGCCCGGTGCAGCTTCGCGCCCCGAAACCCTATCTTTGGGGTCAATTTGTATTCCATGAGCGAAGGCCTCGTCCTGATTCCTACCTACAACGAGCGCGAAAATGCGGAGCTGATTATCCGCAAGGTGATGTCGTTGGCCCGGGAATTCGACGTGCTGATTATCGACGACGGCTCGCCCGACGGCACGGCCGCCATCGTGCGCGACCTGCAAACCGTGTTTCCGGGCCGTCTCTTTCTGGAGGAGCGCAGCGGCAAGCAAGGGCTGGGCACGGCTTACCTACACGGTTTCCGCTGGGCGCTGGCGCACAACTACGAGTACGTGTTTGAGATGGACGCCGACTTTTCGCACAACCCCGAGGACCTGCTGCGCCTGCACGACGCCTGCGCCCTGGAGGGCTACGACCTGGCCATCGGCTCGCGCTACATTCAGGGCGTGAACGTGGTGAACTGGCCCATGTCGCGGGTGCTGATGTCGTATTTCGCCTCCTGGTACGTGCGCCTCATCACGGGCATGCCCATCAGCGACGCCACGGCGGGCTTTAAGTGCTACACGGCGCGGGTGCTGCGCGCCATCGATTTGGCCAACATCCACTTTGTGGGCTATGCCTTTCAGATTGAGATGAAGTGGCTGGCCTACCAGCTGGGCTTCCGCATCAAGGAAGTGCCCATCATTTTCACCGACCGCACCCGGGGCACTTCCAAAATGTCGAAAGGCATTGTGCAGGAAGCCTTTTTCGGGGTGCTGCAAATGAAGGCCAGCAGTTGGCTGCGCCCACTCAAACCGGTGGACAGGTCCTAAGGGCAAGCATTTTACCCCGCTGCGCTCCCTTGCGCCAACCGGCCGGCCGCTCCGGCGTATCTTACCGTACGCATGGCAAACACTCCCCTGTTCTGGTTGGCTTTCACGGTTTTCGTGGTGGCCCTGCTGCTGCTCGACCTGCTGGTTTTCAACCGGCAGGCGCACGAGATACGGCTGCGCGAAGCGCTGGGCTGGAGTGCCTTCTGGGTAGTCCTGTCGCTGGGCTTTAATGGGCTGGTGTACCGCACCATGGGCCACCATGCGGGCGTGCAATGGATGACCGGCTACCTGGTCGAGAAAGCGTTGAGTGTTGACAACCTCTTCGTTTTTTTACTCATTTTCAACTACTTTAAGGTGCCGCCGCAGTACCAGCACCGCATATTGTTCTGGGGCGTGCTGGGGGCCTTGCTGCTGCGGGCCATTTTCATTCTGGTGGGCGGGGCGCTGCTGGCCCGGTTCCACTTCCTGATTTACCCGCTTGGGGTGTTCCTCGTGTACACGGGCATTCGGATGGGCCTGAGCAGCGCCGACCCCAACATCGACCCCGAAAACAACCCGGTGGTGCGCTTCCTGAGCCGCCACCTGCCCATCACGCGGCAGTTGGAGGAGGGCAAATTCTTCGTTCGGAGAGACGGGGTGCGCTTTGCCACGCCGCTGTTCGTGGTGCTGGTGATGGTGGAAACCACCGATGTAGTGTTTGCGGTCGACTCCATCCCAGCCATTCTGGCCATCACGCGCGACACGTTTATTGTCTTTACTTCCAACGTGTTTGCTTTGTTGGGGCTGCGGGCCATGTTCTTTGCCCTGGCCAGCATGATGCGCCTGTTCCATCACCTGCACTATGGCCTGTCGCTGATTCTGGTGTTCATCGGGGCCAAGATTCTGCTGGAAAACATGGTGCGCATTCCCATGCCGGTGGCGCTGGGCGTGGTGGGCAGCCTGCTGGTGTTGAGCGTGGTGGCGTCGCTGATATGGCCGAAGAAAAGCGCATAAGGCAATTTTCTTTTCGGCACCAGCCCCAATGCAGTGTAGCTTGCGCAGGCAACCTTTTCCACCTTTTGTCCCTCCTGTGCTCATGAAAACACTTCGACTCCTGGCCGTTGGCCTGCTGCTGGCCACCGGCACTACCCGCCCAGCCCGCGCCCAAACCCCCGACCCAGCTTTCACGTCGCCCCTCTCCCTCTACACCACCGGGCAGGTGTACTACCTTGGGCCCCAGCAGGCCGACGGCAAGCGCGTGGTGGGCGGCTTTTTTAGCCGGGTGAATGGCGCGGCAGCTACTTCCAACCTCATCCGGCTGGACGACGCGGGCGTAGTCGACGCGGCTTTTTCGCAAAACGTGGGCACGGCCAGCGGCGCGGCGCAGGTGCTGGGCCTGCCCACGGGCCAGTACCTGCTGGCCGGGGGCGGCAACACGCTCACCGCCGGGGGCCTCACGCGCACCGAGCTGCTGCGCCTGAACGCCAATGGCACCGCCGATGCCTCGTTCAGCGCGGGCGCGGGGCCTTCGTCCAGCGCGGGCAGCTACGCCTACGGCCAGGCCTTCGCGGTGCAGGCCGATGGCAAAATCCTGGTGGCGGGCTCTTTCGAGCAGTACAACAACGTGCCCGCCGCCGGGGTGGTGCGGCTGAATGCCAACGGCAGCGTGGACCCCACCTTCAACGTCGGCACCGGCCTCGACCCCACCACTGCCTACCCGGCCGCGCTGGCCGTGCAGGCCGATGGCAAAATTCTGCTGGGCGGCGAGTTTGACGCCTTCAATGGCCAACCCGCCGCCGGGGTGGTGCGGCTGAATGCCAACGGCAGCGTGGACGCGTCGTTTGCGCCGCCGCTGATGCGCTATAGCTACGTGGAAGGCCTGATTGTGCAGCCCGACGGCAAAGTGCTGTTCAACGGGTTTCTGAACCTGCCGGGCAACCCCCCTCAGTACGCGGGCGTGGCGCGCCTGCTGCCCAACGGTACGCTCGACCCCAACTTTGTTACGTCGAATTTTCTCGACGGTGATGTGCAGACGACGAACGGCCAGCCGGCCATGCTGCTGCAACCCGACGGAAAAATCATCGTGGGCGGCAACTTCACCAACGCCGCGGGCAACCGGGTGGCCCGCCTCAATTCGGACGGCACCTCGGACCTCACCTTTCAGGTGGGTACGGGTCCCAACATCGCGCCGGGCACGCTGGGCCTGCAAGCCAACGGCACCGTGCTGGTGGGCGGCAGCTTTGGCGCGTTCAACGACGTGGAGCAGCCTCTGGTGCGCCTCACGGCTGCCGGCGGGCTCGATGCCGCGTTTTCCCCCCGGCTGCAAAATGTGGGCAGCGCCTCGGCCCTGGCCCTGCAACCCGATGGCAAAGTATTGCTCGGGGGCGATTTTACGGAAATAAACGGCCAGGCCGTGCATCGCCTGGTACGACTACAGCCCGGTGGTGCGTTGGACGCTGGTTTTTCGGCGGCTACCGGCGTATTGCCCAGCACGGTGACGTGCCTGGCGTTGCAGCCCAATGGCAAGGTGGTGGTGGGCACCAACGAGGGCGTGTCGCGCTACGAAGCCAGCGGCAGCCCCGATGCCGGCTTCACGCCGTTTGTGAGTGGCACCGGGTATTACGCGGGCGGCATTGCGGCGCTGGCCCTGCAGGCCGATGGCCGCGTGCTGGTGGCCGGCGGCCTGAATGGCACGGTCAACGGCACCGTAATCAGTGCTCTGGCGCGGCTGACGACCACCGGGGCCGTAGACCCCAGCTTCGTGCGCAACGCCAACGACCCGGTGGTGGGAACTGCCGTCGGGGCCGATGCCGTGCTGGTGCAGGCCGACGGCCGCATTGTGCTGGCGAGTCGGTTTCGGGTTGGGGCCGCTTCCATCTATCGCGTGGTGCGCTACGGCAGCACCGGGGCCCTCGATGCGACTTTTAACAATACCGCGACCTACAATTATTCCGGCTCCACGGCCGTCGGCCGCGTGCTGGCCCTGGCCCAGCAAGCCGACGGCAAGCTGCTGGTGGGGGGCAGCTTCAACCAGATTGATGGGGTGCAGCGCTATAACGTGGCTCGCCTGACCACTACCGGGGCGTTGGATGCGAGCTTTATTTCCTTGGTGCCCATGTCCGGGGCCGTGCGGGTGCTGACCATTCAGCCCAACGGCCGGGTGCTGCTGGGCGGCAACTTCTTCATGAGCAGCACGCCAACGCGCAACAACCTGGCACGGGTGCTCGCCGACGGGCAGCTGGACGCCACGTTCGGTGCTACAGCCAATACCAACAGCCAGGTGCGGGCCGTGGCGGTGCAGCCCGACGGGGCCATTCTGCTGGCGGGCTCCTTCACCACCGTGGGCGGGCAGGCCCGGGTGGGCGTGGCCCGCATCACGGCTCCCAACGTGCTGCACGTAGCCGCGCCGGCCGCCGTGGCCGCCCGCACCGCCGCCTGGCCGGTGCCGGCCCACGACCAGCTGCACATTGCCCCGGATTTCAGCGCCCACCCCCTCACGCTAGAGCTGCTCGATGCCTTGGGCCGCCCGGTGCGCCAGCAGCCCGCCACCAGCGCCCCCGAGCAAACGATGACCGTGGCCAACCTGCCCACCGGTGTGTACCTGTTGCGCGTGACCTACGCGACCGGCACCGTCACGCGCCGCGTGGCCGTGCAGTAGCGCCCTCGCGCAAGGCGCAGCAAACAGGGGAAGCGCCACGCGGCGCTTCCCCTGTTTGTTTTATCGGCAAGCAGGCTACCTCTTTACTTCGGGGCTTTGGCCGGCTCGGTATCGGGCACGTTGGTGTTCACGCCAGCATCGGGGGCGGCACCGGTGTTGAGCAGGTCAATCAGGTTGAGGGGCTCAAACTGGCTCGAATCGGCCTGGACGGTGGCGCGGGTGGTGTCGGGGCGGGTGGCGAAGGCCATGTACTGGCGCGCCGGGCCGCCGAGGTGCAGCGAGTAGGGCAGGTTTTCGCGGTCGTTGCCGGTGATGAGGCCGCGGGTGGCCATGATGTCGGCAATGAGGCGGAAGAAGTAGCGGGTGCTGCGGCGCAGGTCGCCGTAGGAATCGAAGGAGTAGCGGGCGAATTTGGGCTTGGGGATGATGCTGGCCAGGTACAGGCTCTCGGGCAGGTTGAGCTCGTCGGGGCGCTTGCCGTAGTAGAACAGGGCGGCGTCCTTCACGCCGTATACGCCGCGCTTGCCGCTGGGCCAGCGGTACTTGCTGGGGCCCCACTCGATGATGTTGAGGTAGACCTCGAACATGCGCTGCTTGCTGGCGAGGTGGGCATTTTCGAGCAGCCACACGATGAGGGCTTCCTCGGCCTTGCGGCCCACGGTTTTCTGGCGGCTCAGAAACACATTTTTCACCAGCTGCATCGAGATGGTGCTGCCGCCCCGGGCAAAGCGCCGCTCCTTGATGTTCTGGATGGCCGACTTCACAAACGCCTGCTCCATGAAGCCGTGGTGCGAGAAAAAGCGCGGGTCCTCGGCCGTGGTAATGGCGTGGATGAGGTAGGGCGACACGTTGTTATACGGCACGAAATCCGGGTTCGGAGGGCCCACGGCGAAGGTGCGCAGCGAGTCGCCCTTGTCGTTGTAGGCCGTGTATTGGAAGGCCGTGTTCAGCTTGTTCAGGTCTTCTTCGCCAAAGCCGGTGAGGTGGAAATCCTTGCCCCGCAGGCCCGAATCGAACTTCAGGCTGTCCACGCGGGCCAGGTCGAGGCTGGCGTTGAGGTGGTAGGTGAGCGTGCCGGTGCCGGTGGTACCGCGCACCTCGTCGAAAATGCCCGTGGGCAGCGACGAGAAGAAGTCGTTGGCCTGGGTTTCGGCCGATTTCACGCGGATGCTCACGGCGCGGCTGGGCTTCATGCGCACGCTGATTTCGGGGTAGAGCACCAGCTTATTCAGCGTAATCTGGCTGCCTTTTTCCAGCGCCACGGTGCCCCGGCCCAGCGTGGCCACAAAGTCGAGCGAGCCGCGCTTCACCTCAATCTCGTTGGAGGCCAGCTTGGGGTGGTAGAGGCTGAAGCCCCGCGCCGCCAGCGAGCCGCGCACCGTGAGACGCCCGCCGGTGTCGTCATCGTCAAAGTCTTTGCTGTCGAGCCGCACCTGCACCGTGTCGAAGCTCACCAGCGCGCCGAAGCGGCGCGGCACGTAGGGCAGCTGCACCGAGCCGCCCACCCCGAATATCCGGGCCGTGAGGGCGTAGTCGCCGGGCTCGATGTGGCCGCTGATGCCTAGCTCGTTCGACACCGAATCGATGGTGGCCGTGAGACGGCCCGAGATGTCGCCGTCCTGAATCTTGAGCTGCGGCAGCGTCAGCAGCGCCGTATGGCGCGGGCCGGCGTAGCTCACGTAGAAATTCGTGAAATTGGCCTCGCCGGGCACGTTGTCGAAGGCCGTTTCGAGGGCGCGGTTCAGCAGCAGGCCGTAGTTGGTGCCCTTGGTGGTGTCCTGGGGCACGGTGCTGGCCTTCTGCTTTTTGGCCAGGAAGCCGAAGTTGTCGGAAGTAGCCGTTTTGCGGGCCGTGAGACGGGCCGTCATGATTTCAAGCCCGCTGAACACCGGCCGGCCGGCAAACAGCGAGCGCACGCTCAGGCTGGCCTGCAGCCGCTTGGCGGTGAGCAGGGTGTCCGTCGGAGCGGCGCTGGGCACGATGCTCATGCCCTGGATTTCAACGGTCTTGAAGCCCGCGAACTTGGCCGGCCCCAGCGTGAGAATCACCGGGTACTTGCGCTCGATTTTGGCCTTCACTTCTTTCAAAGCATAGTCCAGCAGCTGCTGGCGCTTCCACTGAAACACGGCAAAGGCCAGCAGCAGCACCGCCGCTAAGCTGCTGGCAATGCCAATAAGAAGACGTTTGGTGGAGGGGGAAATGCGCACGGATATCAATGAGGTGGTTGGCCTGGCCAGCGCCAAAGGTAAGAACAACGAAAGTAGAGGGAATACGCATGTGGGTTGAGGAATGGCCACAACTCCCCTCCTTACCAGGGAGGGGATGTTTCCGCGCCAGCGAAAACGGGGGTGGTGGCACCGCAGGGGACGTTGAACAAAGGGCCGGAAGGCTAAATGCCTGTTGGGCGGCCATCGTTCAACGCCCCCCAACGCCTCCCAACGCCCCTAACCACCCCAGCGTCCGCTACGCGGCCGCGTCCCCTCCTTGGTAAGGAGGGGAGTTTTTCGTGCTATCCCGCTCATTCGGCCCGTACTTTTGTCCCATGCCCAGCCCCCTCCTCGCCCTCTCGCCCCTCGACGGGCGCTACGCCCGTGCCACCGCCCCCCTGGCCTCGCGCTTCTCCGAAATGGCCCTGATACGCTACCGCGTGCTGGTCGAAGTCGAGTACTTCATTGCCCTGGCCGAACTGCCGCTGCCCCAGCTCGCGGGCGTATCGGCCGAGGCTTTCGCACCGCTGCGCGGCCTCTACGAGAGCTTCACCGAAGCCAATGCCGAGGCCATCAAGGCCCACGAGGCGGTGACCAACCACGACGTGAAAGCCGTGGAATACTGGCTGCGCGAGGAGTTCACCCGGCTGGGTCTGGGCGATTTTATTGAGTTCATCCACTTCGGCCTCACCTCGCAGGACATCAACAACACGGCCATCCCGCTCAGCCTGCGCGATGCGCTCATGGGGGTGCTGCTGCCGGCTTATGCGCAGGTGCGCAACGCCCTGGCGGCCCGCGCTCAGGAGTGGGACGCCATTCCCATGCTGGCCCGCACCCACGGGCAGCCGGCCTCGCCCACGCGGCTGGGCACGGAGATTGAGGTGTTTGTGGCCCGGCTCGACGCGCAGGTGGCGCTGCTGGCCCAGGTGCCCTTTGGGGCCAAGTTTGGCGGGGCTACCGGCAACTTCAACGCGCACTACGTGGCCTACCCCGGTACCGACTGGCACGCCTTCGCCGCCACGTTCGTGAACGACCGGCTGGGCCTGCACCGCTCCTTCCCCACCACCCAGATTGAGCACTACGACCACCTGGCGGCGCATTGCGACGCGCTGAAGCGCCTCAACACCATCCTGCTTGACCTGGCCCGCGACGTGTGGCAGTACATCTCGCTGGGGTATTTCAAGCAGACCATCAAGGCGGGCGAAGTGGGCTCCTCGGCCATGCCGCACAAGGTGAACCCCATCGATTTCGAGAACGCGGAGGGCAACTTCGGCGTGGCCAATGCCCTGCTGGAGCACTTCGCCGCCAAGCTGCCCATCTCCCGCCTCCAGCGCGACCTCACCGACTCCACGGTGCTGCGCAACCTGGGCGTGCCGTTGGGCCACATCCTCATCGCCCTCGCGGCCTTGCAGCGTGGCCTGGGCAAGCTGGCCCTGGATGAATCGGCGTTGCACCGCGACCTGGAAGCCAACTGGGCCGTGGTGGCCGAAGGCATCCAGACCATCCTGCGCCGCGAAGCCTACCCCGACCCCTACAACGCCCTTAAAGCCCTAACCCGCACCGGCGAGGCCATTTCGGCCGCCAGCATCGGCGCGTTTATCGAGGGGCTGGAGGTGAGCGAGGCCGTGAAAGCCGAGCTGCGCGGCATCACGCCGCACAGCTACGTGGGGCGCTAACAAAGCCCGGCTGCTACCCAACAGGTCATTTCCTTTCCCTTTTCATTCGCTACTGGTATGTCTTCTACTCTTTCACGCCTGACGCGGTGCTCAGCACTGCTGCTTTTCCTTGCCCCTTTCCTGTCGTCGGCCCAGAGCTGGCAGGCGGCGATGGCCCTGCCCACAGCGGCGGGGTACATGTCCAATATCACGGACATTGCCCCCGACGGGGCGGGCGGCTACGTGGTCACGGGCGGCTTCACCCGCACCCTCACGCTGGGGAGCACGGTGCTGACCAGCGCGGGCAACCAGGATATTTTTGTGGCGCGCTTCGATGCCGCCAACCAATGCACCCAAGCCGTGCGCGTGGGCGGCACGGGCTACGACCGCGCCGCCGCCCTGGCCCTCGATGCCAGCGGCACCGTTACCATCGTGGGCGATTTTGCCAGCCCCAGCATTGCCTTCGGCTCCACCACGCTCACCAACGCGGCGGCGGCCGGCAGCCCGTCCAGCTCCGACGTGCTGGTGGCCCGCCTGAGCGCGGCCGGGCAGTGGGTGCAGGCCGTGCGCGCCGGCGGCCCCTCCTACGACCAGGCCGAAGACGTCGCCCTCGACCCGAACGGCAGCACCGTGGTGGTGGGCTCGTTTGTGGGCGGGGCGGCCAGCTTCGGCACCATCGCGCTTACTTCGCTGGCCTCCAGCGGCGCGGGCTTCGTGGCCCGCCTGGGCAGCACCGGCACCTGGACCCAGGCCCTGACCCCCACCAGCAACGGCTCGCCCCACTACCTCACCGGCGTGGCCGTCGATGCCAGCGGCAATGCCCTGGTCTGCGGCTACCTCTATAGCACGGGCACGCTCACGCTGGGCGGCAGCACGGTGAGCAACTTCACGGCTTCTACCATTGTGTACGTGGCCCGCCTGAGCCGCGCCGGGGCCTGGACCCTGACCGCGCAGAGCCTCAACAGCGGCGGCTTCGCCTACTCCGGCCCTATTGCGGTGGATGCGGCCGGCAACGTGGCCATCGGCGGCACGTTCTTCGACAACAGCATCCGCTTCGGCGCGGCCACGCTCACCTACAGCGGCACGTTCAACAGCGGCACCGGCCAGAGCTCCCGGAACCTGTTTGTGGCCCGGCTGAGCAACACCGGCACCTGGACCTACGCCGCCCAGGCCACCGGCACCAGCGATGCCGATGCCTCCGCCCTGGCCTTCGACCTGGCCGGCAACGTGCTGGTGACGGGCTACTTTCAGGGCGCGTCCCTCACGCTGGGGGGCACCACCTTCCCCAACGTTACGGCCGCCGGGGCCAGCCCGTCGGCCGATATTTTCCTGGCCCGCCTCAACAGCGCCGGGGCCTGGACCTACGGCTTGCAGGCGGGCGGGCCGGGGGCGTGGTCAGTAGCGCCCTGGCCCTGGACGGCAGCGGGGCGCTGGTAGCGGGCCTCTTTGGGGGCAATGTGGCCTTCGGCAGCATTCCGCTGACCACTACGGCTACCAACGCCGCGTTTGTGGCCCGGGTGGGTGGCCCCGCGCTGGGCACCGCCGGAGCCGCGAAGGCGGCCGTCATCGGGCTGGTCCCAAACCCGGCCACCGGTACCACGGCCCTCACGCTGCCCGCCGCCGCCGAAGCCCGGTCAGTGCAGGTGCTCGATGCCCTGGGCCGCCCCGTGCGCACCTACGCCCTGCCCGCCCACGCCCCCACCGTCTCCCTCGGCCTCACCGGCCTCGCCCCCGGCCTCTACGTGGTGCGCTGCGGCGCGGCCTCGGGCCGGCTGGTGGTGCAGTAGCCCGGCTATTGGCAGTTGCATCACCGCTACTCCATTCCATCCTTGTTTGCTTGCTGATACTGCTATGTCTGGTGTACTCCTCCCGGTGCTAGCCCGCCGCCTCATGCTGCTGGCCGTCTCCGTTTTTATACTGGGCCCGGCGGCGGCCCAGGCCCCAGGGTGGCAGTGGGGCCTGCAAACCACCAACCCCGCCCCCACCGACGGCAGCACCGCGATGGGGTATGCCGTGGCCGCCGATGCCGCCGGGCGGGTGTATGTGGGCGGGGCCATTAACGAAAGTGCCACGGCCGGCCCCGTGAGCCGCACCTTCGGCAGCGCTGGTACCGTGGGCTCCGGCCGCAACGGCTTTATTGCCCAGGCCACGGCCGCCGGCCAATGGGCCTGGACCACGGCCGTCGTGCCCGGCGGCACCGGCAGCGCAGCCCCGCATATTTCCGTGAATAGCGTGGCCGTAACCGCCGCCGGCGATGTGTACGCAGCCGGCATTGTGGTGGGCAGCGGGGTGCAGGTGGGCAGCCAGAGCCAGGCGCTGGGCGGCACTGGCCAGGGCGTCTTTGTGGCCCGCCTCAATAGCGCCGGGGTGTGCCAGTGGGTGCGGGTGGTCGAGTTGACGGCATTTCTGCCCCCCGTAGTGGCCATCGACCCCGGTACGGGCGGGGCCGTGCTGGCCGGCGCGTACCAAGGCAGTCCCAGCTTTGGCGGCACGGCGCTGCCGGCCAGCAATTTCTACCGCAGCGGGTCGGTGTATGTTGCCCGCCTGAGCGCGGCCGGGCAGTGGCTTAGCGCCACCGCTTCGGCCGGCGCGGTGGGCGTTATCAGCCTGAATGCCGCGGTGGGGCCGGCCGGCCAGGTAGCCATAGTGGGCAGCCACGGGGCGGGCACCATTGCTTTCGGCTCCAATGCCCTCACGGCCCCCACGGGCACCGATGAGTCCTTTATCGCGGCCCAGCTTAGCCCGGCCAACCAGTGGCAGTGGGCCGTAGGCGGCCGCAATGCGGGCTACAACAACAGCGCCACCCTTAGCGCCGCCTACACGGCCACGGGGGCACTGTGGGTTTGTGGCCGGGGCGTCGATGGCAGCGTGGTCGGCCCCATCACCCTGAACGCCCCCACCACGCCGGGCCCCACCAGCTACACCGGTTTCCTGGGGCAGCTCTCGGCCACCGGGCAGTGGGGCCCGGTGCAGCCGCTGCCCCCCAGCAGCGCCGGGCTATCGGTGCTGGGTTGGCTCACCGCCGATGCCGCGGGCAATGCCGTAGCGATGGGCGGCCTGCGGGGGTTTTCGGGCACTGTGCAAACCACTGTTGGCAGCCAGACGCTCACGGCACCGCCCGCGGGCTTGCTGCTGTACATCGCCAGCCTGAGCAGTGCGGGGCAGTGGCGCTACGTGGCCACCGTGCCCCAACCGGCCCTGGCCGATGGGCTGTACCCCGCCGGCATGGCCCTCGATGGCAGCGGGGCCCTCTACTTCACGGGCGGCCTGAAGGGCGGACTCTCCCTGGGCAGCAGCTCCCTCACGGGCAGCGCATCAGGCACCAATTGGGGGGATGTCGTCCTGGGCAAGCTGGCCAACGCCACGGCCCTGGCCACCCGCCCCACCCCCGCCCCGCCCGCCCTGGCCTGCTACCCCAACCCGGCCCACGCCGCCGCCACCCTGCGCCTGCCCGCCGCCACCGAAGCCCGTTCGGTACAGGTGCTCGATGCCCTGGGCCGCCCCGTGCGCACCTACGCCCTGCCCGCCCACGCCCCCACCGCCCTCCTCGACCTCACCGGCCTCGCCCCCGGCCTCTACGGCGTGCGCTGCGGCGCGGCCTCGGGCCGACTGGTGGTCGAGTAAGGGGCGGGGGTCGTACCCCAAAACCGCTTCCAATAGTTCATCCCTCCCCCTTTCCCCTATGCGCTCTTTCTACAAGCTCTTCGCCCGGCCCCAGGCCCTGTTGCTGGCCGCCTGCATCCTGTTCCTCACTGGTACCGCTGGGGCCCAGGCACCGGCCTGGCAATGGGGCCTGCAAACCACCAACCCGGCCCCCAGCGACCTAAGCACGGCCCGTGGCAACGCCGTAGCCACCGACGCGGCCGGCCGCGTGTACGTGGGGGGCTCCTACCTGTCGCGCAATGCCGTGGACAATGCCAGCCGCAGCTTTGGGAGCGCGGGCACCCTGGCTGCGGGCCGGGGCGGCTTTGTGGCCCAGGCCAGCGCCGCCGGGCAGTGGAGCTGGGTGGTGGAAGTGGCACCCACGGGGCCGGGGCCGGGCAATCCGGGGTTTGTTTCGGTAACGGGCATCACCGTCACCCCCACGGGCGACATCTACGCCACGGGGCTGGCCGAGGGGGCCAGTGTGCGGGTGGGCACGCAGTCCCGGGCCCTGGGGCCTTCGGGCCTGGGCATGTTTGTGGCCCGCCTCAACAGCGCGGGCGTGTGCCAGGCACTGCAAGTGGCCGAAGGCAATTTTTACCTGATACAGGTGGCCCCCGACCCCAGCACCGGCGGCGTGGTAGTGGCGGGCTCCTACCAGGGCCCGGCCAGCTTTGGCAGCACCACCCTGGCAGCGGGCACCGCCGCCGTAGTGGTGGCGCGCCTCACGGCGGCGGGCCAATGGCTGAGCGCCACGGCGGCCAGCGGCCGGGCCCGGTACATTGCGTCCCTCAACGTGGCCGTGGGTGCGGCGGGGCAGGTGGGCATCACGGGCAGCTTCGGGCAGGGCGATATGTCCTTTGGCAACACCACCCTCTACACCTCGCCCAACGCCAGCGACGCGCTGATGATTGCCCAGCTCAGCCCGGCCAACCAGTGGCAATGGGCACTGGGTGGCCAGGGCAGCACCAGCAGCGGGACTTTTGGCGCGGCCTACACCGCCAGCGGCGCGCTGTGGGTCAACGGCTGGGGCACCAACGGGACCGTGGTCGGCGCCACCACGCTGCTGGCCCCCGGCGGCAGTGCCACGCAGCCAAGCTACGCCGGGTTTGCCGGGCAGGTGTCGGCCACCGGGCAGTGGAGCATGGTGCGGCAGGTGGCCGGCAGCAGCGGCAGCCTGGTAGGGTTTTTCAGTCTGCGGCTGGACGGGGCCGGCAATGCCGTGATGCTGGGCAGCCTGCGCACCTATTCGGGCGCGGCCCAGGCCTCCCTGGGCGGGCAGTCCCTCACCTCCCCCGCCGGGGGCATCCTGCTTTTCGTGGCCGGCCTGGATGCGGCCGGGCAATGGCACTACGTGGCGGCGGTGCCGCAAGCGGCCGTGCCCTACGGGTTATTCCCGACCGATATGGCCCTGGATGGGGCGGGCAACCTATACCTGACCGGCGAGCTGCAGGGCGGCCTCACGCTGGGCACCACCCCGCTGCTGGGCAACGACTATGGCGATGTGATGCTGGGCAAGCTGGCCAACGCCACCACCCTGGCCAGCCGCGCCGCCTCCCCCGCTACCGCCCTGGCCTGCTACCCCAACCCCGCCCGCACCGCCGCCACCCTGCGCCTGCCCGCCGCTGCCGCCACGGCCACCCTCACCGATGCGCTGGGCCGCCCTGTGCGCACCTACCGGGTGCCCGCCCACGCCGCCACCGCTACCCTCGACCTCACCGGCCTCGCCCCCGGCCTCTACGGCGTGCGCTGCGGCACGGCCTCGGGCCGGCTGGTGGTTGAGTAGCCCTTCGCCGGGCCTGCTCAGCCGCCCCACTGCCGGGCGCATGCAACCCCCGCCTACCTCCCGGGGCTCACTAGCTTGTTCATCAACTTAACCCTTTCCCATGCGCCCCATTTCTCCCCGCAAGCTTACCCGCTGGCTGCTGCCGGCCCTCACCGCCCTACTGGCACTGCCCGCCGCCGCCCAAGCCCCCGCCTGGCAGTGGGGCCTGCAAACCACCAACCCCACCCCCCTCGACGGCACCGAAACCGTGCCTTATGCCGTAGCCGCCGATGCCAGCGGGCGGGCGTACGTGGGCGGCACCCTCAGCTTCCAGAGCACGCCGGTTATCAACGTTACCCGCAGCTTTGGGAGTGCCGGCACCTTCGGGCCGGGCCAGGGCGGGTTTGTGGCGCAGGCCACCGCGGCCGGCAGCTGGGCCTGGTACACGGCCGTGAAGCCCCTGGGCAGCAGCAGCGTCGGCATCCAGTTTGCCAAAGTCACGGCCGTGGCGGTTGCGCCCACCGGCGACGTGTACGCGGCCGGCTATGCCGACGCGGCTACCCTGCAAGTGGGCAGCGTGAACGAGCCCCTGGGCAGCTCCGGCCGGGCCGTCTTCGTGGCCCGGTTCAGCAGTGCCGGCGTGTGCCAGTGGCTGCGGCCGGTGGAAAGCGCCGACACCGACCCCCTGCTCGCCTTCGACCCCAGCACGGGCGGGGTGGTGCTGGCCGGCACCTACGACAACAGCCCCAGCTTTGGCACCGTCACGCTGCCCACGGGGGCGGGGGCCCTGTTTGTGGCCCGCCTGAGCCCCACCGGCCAATGGACGGGCGCGGCGGTCACGACGGGCACGCCCAACCTCACCAGCTACTACACCATGGCCGTGGGGCCGGCCGGGCAGGTGGCCGTGGCGGGCAGCCGCCGGGCCGGCAGCCTCACCTTTGGCTCCGCCACGCTCACCAGCACCACCCCCAACGGCGCTTCGTATTTCGTGGCCCAGCTGAGCCCCGCCAACGTGTGGCAGTGGGCCGCCGGGGGCAGCGGCAGCCGCCTGAACAGCATTTACGCCCTGGCCTACACGCCTGCCGGGGCCCTCTGGGTGAGCGGCAGCGGCATGGACGGCACCGTGGTGGGCCCCACCACGCTCAGCACCGGCACCCCCGCCGCCGCCGACTGCCAAACCGGGTTTGTGGGCCAGCTCTCGGCCACCGGGCAATGGGGCACGGTGCAGCAGCTGGCGGCTTCCGGCAACGCTTACTCCGTATTCACGGACCTGCAATCGGATGCCGCCGGCAACGCCCTTGTGCTGGGGGGGCTGCGGGGCCTCGGCGCAACGACACAGGCGCAGCTGGGTAGCCATACGCTGTTCGGGCCGGGGACGGGAATTCTCTACTTCGCGGCCCGCCTGACGGGTACGGGGCAGTGGCAACACCTCGCCGATGTGCCCGCGCCGACCGCCGGTGGACAGTTCGAGCCCACGGATATGGCGCTGGATGGCGGCGGCAACCTCTACCTGGGCGGGGCCCTGCGCGGCAGCCTGCCCGTGGGCACCGGCACGCTGCAAGGCACCAGCAACGGCAACGCTACCACTCCCCACGGCTACGATGCCGTGCTGCTCCGCCTGACCAACGCCACGGCCCTGGCCAGCCGCGCCGCCCCCGCCGCCCCGGCCCTGGCCTGCTACCCCAACCCGGCCCACGCCGCCGCCACCCTGCGCCTGCCCGCCCCGGCCGAAGCCGCCACCGCCACCCTCACCGACGCCTTGGGCCGCCCCGTGCGCACCTACGCCCTGCCCGCCCACGCCCCCACCGCTACCCTCGACCTCACCGGCCTCGCCCCCGGCCTCTACGCGCTGCGCTGCGGCACGGCATCGGGCCGGCTGGTCGTCGAGTAAAAGCCGTCCGAACAGTGTAGAGACGCATACTTGCGTCTCGGCGTCCGCCTCGTCCGCCCCGTTGCCCTTCGATTGAACGGTTATCGGGCGAACGGGGCGGACGCCGAGACGCAAGTATGCGTCTCTACTCCATCCGCACCGTCCATACCGTTGCCCTTCGATTGAACGGTTATCGGGCGGACGATGCGGACGATGCGGACGCCGAGACGCAAGTATGCGTCTCTACCGCAAGTGCCCCCTACTCAGGCAGCGGCTCAGGCGTTGGCGCCGCCGGCCCGCCGAGCAGCGTTTCCAGCTCCGCCAGCTCAAAGGCCAGCACGCGCTGGCGCAGGTCCAGCACGGCCAGGGCGGCTTCGTCGTCGCGCAGCTGGGCGGGCGCATCGGCCGCCCAGTAGCCCAGCACGCGGCGCTGCGGCTCATCGGCCGGCGCGGGGGCCAGCGAGGCCAGCAGGGCCGGCAGGGTTTGCAGCCGCAGGCGCACCTGGCGCAGGCGCACCCGCAGCTGCTCCTGCTGCCGGCCCAGCTGCACCAGCTGGTACGCCACCTCCCGCTGGCGCCCGGCCAGCAGGGCCAGCGTGGCGGCCTGCCCCGCCGCCGTGGGCGTGGCCGCCGGTTCGGGGGCGGGGCCTTCGGGCGCGGGCACACCCAGCAGCAGGGGCACCAGGCGCAGGGTGCTGGCCAGCGGCAGGCTGGCGCGGTCCAGCTCCTGCATCGCCAGGGTAGAGCGCGGCACTTGCAGGTAGTGGGCCAGCCATTGCTGCGTGAGGCCGTAATGGGCGCGCAGCAGCTGGCCGGCCGTTTGGTAGGCCCTGGGGCCGGTTTGGTGAGAGAATCGACGGGGCATTAGCGGTAGAGTCAGGGACAGTGCCCCCGGTCGCAACCGGTGAGCGGGACTTGACAAAAATCACCACAAAAAATAGTTTGCCAAAATTTTCTGACAAAAAAATCTGGCAAAAAATATTGCCGGATTTTTTTTGCC
>JAQBNT010000196.1 GCA_028288445.1 Hymenobacter sp.
CGTGGCCGGTGCCTGATCGGTCACGGTAGCCGTGCTCGTAGCCGCCGCGCTGCAGCCCTAAGCCGCCACCGTGTTGGTCACGGTGTAGGGGCCGGGCGTCGTGGTAGCAGGCGTGATGGCCCCCGTCGCGGCATTGAGCGTGAGGCCCGTGGCCGAGGACGTGAACGTGCCCGCCGTAGCGCCGGCCGCCAGCACCACGGGCGCCGCCGTGGCGGCCGAGGTGCAGTAGGAAGCCGCGCCGTAGCTGATGCCCGCCGTGGCCGGTGCCGTAATGGTGACCGTAGTCGAGCCCGTAGCGGCCGGGCAGCCGCCGTTGGCCGCCAGCGTATTGGTTACGAAATACGTGCCGGGCGTCGAGGTAGCAGGCGTGATGGCCCCCGTCGAGGCATTCAACGTCAGGCCCGTGGCCGACGAGCTGAAAGTACCGGCCGTGCTGCCCGTGCCAATGCCCACGGCCACCGTACCCGTGGTAGTAGTGCAGTAGCTGGTAGCGCCGTAGCCGATGTTGGCCGTTTGCGGCGCGGTGATGGTGACCGTGGCCGTGCTGCTGCAGGCGCTGCTGGCGCTGTAGGTCACGCTGTAGGTGCCCGGCGTGCTGAGGCCGAGATTAACCACGCCCGTGCCGGGGTTGATGCTCAGCCCCGCCGGAGCGGAGAAGGTGCCCCCGGCGGTGCCGGTAATGGTTGGCTGCGGATTGGTGGTGCCATTGGCACAGTACGAGGCCGCGGGGTAGGCGAAAGCCGCGTTGCAGGCCGCGTTGCTGGTGCTGGTGCCTTTGGCCGAAACCTGGAGCAGGAAGGCCTGCCGCGGGGTGCTGGTGGAGCCCAGGGCATAGTACAGCCGCATGGTCAGCGTCTGGCCCGGCGTCAGGGTTACCCCGGTCGTGTTGTTCAGGGCCAGGCGGTAAGTGTTGGTGTTGATAATCGGGCCGTTGTTGCGGCGGGGCACCTTGGTCATGGCCGTGGTGGTGGTGGCAAACGCGCCGGTGGCCCCGGCGGGCTGCGCCACCGGCGCAATCGGGCTGGCGCTGTAGTCGCCGCCGGGAGGCAGCACGCCGCCGGTCACTTCGCTGGGCGTAGCCGGGAAGGGCGTGGTCGTGGAATAGGAAACCCCGATTACCCCGTTGGCCGAGTTATAAAAGGCCGAGGAAAAAACCAGCGAGTCCACGCGCAGGGTGTGGGTGGCTGCGGCGGTCACGGTAAACTCCTCATACAGGTTGCGGCTCAGCGTGCCGGAGGTCCAGCCGCCGCCGGTGGCCAGCGGCGCAAAGGCCTGCCCGCGCGTCGCCGAGTAGCCCGGAATGGAGCCCGACGCGGTCGAGTTGTCCGACAGGGCCAGCCCAGTGAACGTCGGCGAAGTCGGCGTCACCCCCGTGGCGGTGATGTTCGGCTGGGCATCGGTCGTCAGCGCCCATTGTTCCAGCACCACCGTCGGGTCGGCCGTCACGTTCACTTTCGTGCCGCTCACGGCCACATTCGCGACTACCGCCCCGGCGCTGGCGTGCCCGATGTTGCCGGCATACGTGCCCGCCGCCGCTGCATTCAGCCGCACGCTGATGGTGGTGGCCGCCACCGCGTTGCCCGTTTGGGGCAGCACCACCGGCGTGGCCGACGAATACCACTGCGTGCCGCCATTGGGCGATATCTCGTAGTTGGCGGGGGCCGTGATGGTAATGTCGCTGGTCAGGTTCACCCCCGAAACGGTGTAGGTCTGCACGGCCGAGGTGCCGGTCAGGTACTGCGCAAAAGGCCCCAGGTTGCCCGCCACGGTGATGGTCGGCACGCTGGAAATGACGGCCGTGGCCGTCTGGTGCGTGGCCAGGCCGGCTTTGGTGGCCCGCAGGTAGTAATAGTACGCCGTGCCCGGTGCCGGCACGGCATCGGTGGTGCGGAAGTTATAGGTCGAGTCGTTGGTGGCCGTCGTGTTGTAGAACGAGGTGAAGTTTACGTTGTCCGTCGAGCGAAACACCTCGTAGCGGATGCCCGTCATGGCCCAGCTGATGTTCCAGTCCAGGCTGGTTTGCGTGCCGCTTTTCACGGCGCGGAAGTTCGACACCGCAATATCCGGCGCGAAGGAGGTGCAGATGTTGGCGGCCACCGCGCAGGGGTTCCAGGTGCCAAACAGATTGGCCACGGTGTACTGCGTGGTATCGGCCGGGGCCAGCTGCTGCGTCCAGGCCAGGCGCTGGCTGGTGTTCACGTTGTTGCCGTTGAAGTACTTGGGCTGAAACTCCGCGTAGGTAATCACGCTGGTATTGGTGCCGGTATCCCACACGCTCCAGCCCGTGGGCTGCAGCAGGCCAAAGCCCACGCGGCTTTTCAGAAACACCACTTTGTTGTTGGCCGGGCTTGTGTTCGGCGTCCCGGAATTCTGCCAGGGCCGGCCCAGGGAATACTGCGTCGCGCCGGTGTTGGCAGGCAGAATGGTGTTGCGAAACACGTAGCCAAACGCCTGCCCCGCCGGCGTATTGGCCGCCGTGATAAACGACGAGCCGGCGCTGGTGCGGGACTTGGCATAGATGACGCAATTGTCAAAAACGGCGCGGTTGGCCCCAAAGATGAAGTCCACGTTGCCATCGATGTAGCAGTTTTTGTAGTACTGCAGGCCGTTGCTGTTCGTCAGCAGCGTGTCCTGGTTGCCCAGCATGCGGCAGTTTTTGAACACCACCCGGTCGCCCCCCGCGCTCACGGCCACGGCCTGCGAGCCATCGCCAAACGCATTAACGAAGGTGATGTTCATCGCCAGGAAGTCGTTGGCGTTGTTCTGAAAGCTGAACGAGCCGCTGGTGCCCACGGCCGAGCCGTTGACCACCGTGCTGGCACCATCATTCCAGGTCAGGATGGTGTTCGCAACGCTCTCCCCAATCAGGTGCAAGAACGGCTTGGTGGAAGGCACCGCCACTTTCTCCGTGTACGTGCCGTTCTTGATGAGAATGCGGTACGGCGTGGTGCGCCCGGTGGGGGCGGCGTTGATGGCCGCCTGGATGGTGGTGTAGTTGCCCGTGCCGTCCTGGGCTACGGTGAGGTCAAACGTTTGTGCGTAAGACCCGAAAGAAAAAGCGAATGCGAAAAACCCCAGCAACACCCAGAACCGGGTGGAGAGGGCCTGCCGCATCGGGCGGGTAAGGTTAGCTTGCATAAGTGGTTGAATTGGTGAAGGGTGGGAATTCCCACTCAATATTACCGGCCACCTACCCCACAAGCTGCCAGGCTGAGCCTTTTTATTCATGCAATCGATACCGGCATCGTTCCCGGAATCATTTCCACAAACGATGCCGAAGCACCGGCGAAGGAGCCCGCCGGCCGCGCAATTGGCGGGAAAATCGCTAATATTCCGCCCGGTCCGGCTTTATCAGGCGCCACATTTATCGTTGAGCGCCCTTAGCTCGTATCTGCTGTTGCTGCCAGGGCAGCGCTGGCTCTCGGCGGCGCTGCTACGCTTATCTGCTGACGATGCAATCCACCGCCAACCCATTGACCTCAAAGCCGAAACCCTGCGCCAGCTGGGACGATGCGGCGTTGGTGCAGGCCTTGCGCGGCGGCAGTGAGCCGGCCTTTGCCGAGATATACCGGCGCTACGGCTTCGGCCTCATCGAGCAGGCGTACCGCAAAGTGGGCTCGCGCGAGGCGGCCGAGGAAATCGTGCAGGATTTGTTTGCCGCCCTTTGGCACAAGCGCGATGGGATTGATATCCAGAAGCTGCCCGAATACTTGGGCACGGCCGTGAAGTACCGCGTCATCAATCTTATTAAAACCAAGCTGACCCACGCGGGCTACCTGGCCTACTGCCGCACCCACGCCCACCACGCCGACCACCGCACCGAGCAGGAGCTGGCCGCCGCCGACCTGGCCGGAGCCCTGCGCCTAGGCCTGGCCCACCTGCCGGCCCCCACCCGGAAGATTTTTCAGCTCAGCCGGCTGGAGCACCAAACCGTGCCGGAAATTGCCGGCCGGCTCAAGCTCTCCCCCAAAGCCGTGGAGTACCACATCACCCGCGCCCTGAAGCAGCTGCGCGTTTCGCTGAAAGATTTTCTGGTGGTGCTGACTGTACTGATGTTTTGCTAAGCAATTGCCTGTCAATTGTTTTGTATCTTAACTGCTCAAAGTATTCTGATAAACAGCGGCCCTGACGCAGGATTTTTCCGGGTAGGTTTAGGGGTGCGGGCTGGTTGATTGACTACTATTTCAAGCACCACTTTTGAGGCATGGCCACCGACAAATCCGAATTCCGCCAGCTGCTGCAACGCTACCAGGAGGGCAACTGCACTCCGGCGGAAGAGCAGCGCATTGAGGCGTGGTACCGCCACCTCGGGGCCGAGCAGCAGTTCAACCTTTCCCCCACCGAGAAGGATGCGCTGATGGCCACGGTGTGGCAGCGCATCAGCCGGCAAACGGCCCCAGGCTCCGGGCCACAGGCGGCCTTACCGGGCGGGTGGCAGTCGTGGCCCGTCAGTGTGCGCTGGGCGGCGGCAGCAGCGCTGATACTGGGCGCGGGTCTGGTGGGCTTGCAGGTGGCGCACGTACCCGCGAAATGGGCCGCACTGGCCCCGGCTGCCCCCACTGCGCAGGCCAAATGGCAGGTTTACGCGAATACGTCGGCTTACGAAACCCATGTGGCCCTGCCCGACGGCAGCGCCGTGACGCTGGCCCCGGCCAGTACCCTGAAATACCGGTCGGCATTGCGCGAGGGCCGCCGGGAGGCCTACCTCACAGGAGCGGCTTTTTTCGATGTTTTTCATGACAAGCAGCACCCGTTTTCGGTGTTTACCGACAAGGTGGTGACCACCGTGCTGGGCACCAGCTTCCGGGTGCAGGCGTATGCCGGGCCGGCCGATGTGCAGGTGCAGGTGCGCACCGGGGCCGTGCGGGTGAGCCAGCGCCGCGCCCCGGCCGGCACGGCGGCGGCCACCGTGATGGTGCTGCCCAACCAGCAGGCCGTGTACTCGGCGGGCGGCCAGCAGCTGCGCCGCGAGCTGGTGGCGCAGCCGGCGCTGCTGGCCCCGCAGTCGTTTGTGTTCGCGGACCGGCCGGTGGCCGAGGTGCTGACTGCCCTGGAAAAGGCGTATGGCGTGCGCATTGAGTACGACACGGTGGCGGTGCGCCACTGCACCCTGAACCTGAGTCTGGGCAACGAGCCCTTGTTTGCGAAGCTCGACATCATCTGCGAAACGCTGGGCGCGACCTACGAAAAGGCCGGCGACCACCTCCGCTTCCACAGCCCGGCCTGCCAGGCCGAATAGCCCGTTTATCATCCGCTCTAAATCTGCTGCCTATGCCTTCATCTCCCGCAATCGATTCCAGAGACACTACCGGGCCTCAGCGATGCCACACCCAGGGCTGACCGCCGCCCCATCATCCAATAATTCCCACCAAACCAATTCCCATTTATGCCCACTCCCTTACAATTCCCACCGCTGCTGAGGCGCTGCCAGCGGTTTGCGCTGGTGCCCGGGTTGGCGCTGTGCCTGCTTGCGAATGTTAGCCCAGCGCAGGCATCGGCGGGGCAGCCCTTTATGGAGCAACCCATTACGTTACAGGCCCGCGGCGAGCGCATGGCCACCGTGCTCAGCAAGATTGAGACCCAGGCCAACGTGCATTTTCAGTACAGCCGGCAGCTCATCGGGGCCAGCCGGCGCGTGTCGGTCGATGCCGTGGGGCAACCCCTGGCCCAACTGCTGGCCCAGTTACTGGAGCCGCTGAAAATCAGCTATAAGGCGATTGACGACGGCATTATTCTGCGGCCGGCATTGGCGGCCACTACCGGCGAAACCCGGGCTGATGCAACCGTGACCGGCCGCGTGGTGGACGAAAAAGGCGCGGGCCTGCCCGGCGTCAACGTCGTCATCAAAGGCGGCACCAATGGCGCGCAGACCGATATGGACGGCAAGTTCACGCTGGCCGTGCCCGAGGGCTCCACGCTGGTTTTCAGCTTCGTGGGCTACACGGCGCAGGAAGTAGTAGTGGGCAACCAGACGACCATCAACGTGGCACTGGTGCCCGATACTAAGGCGCTGAGCGAGGTGGTGGTGGTGGGCTACGGCACCCAGCGCCGGCAGGACCTGACCGGGGCCGTGGCCCGCGTGGAAGGCACCGAGATTGTGAACCAGCCGGTGCAAACGGCCACCCAGGCCCTGCAGGGCAAGATAGCCGGCGTGCAAATCATCAGCGACGGTACGCCGAACTCGCAGCCCAAGGTGCGGATTCGGGGCACGGGCACGCTGTTGGGCGGGGCCGAGCCCCTGTACGTGGTGGACGGCGTGCAAACCACCGACATCCGCAACCTGAGCAATGCCGACATTGCGTCGATTGACGTGCTGAAGGACGCTTCGGCCGCCGCCATTTATGGTGTGCGCGGGGCCAACGGCGTGATTATCGTGACCACGAAGCAGGGCAAGGTGGGCAAGCCGGTGCTGAGCTACAGCGGCACGGTGGGCTTCAAAGAGGCGGCGCATCTGGTGAAAATGGCCGATGCCGGGCAGTACACCAGCTACATCAAGGACACCGCGCCCACCACGGTGCTGCCGGACTACGGGGCCTCGACCAACTGGTACGATGAAATCCTGAAGCGCGGCACTTACCAGAACCACAACCTGGCCGTGTCGGGCGCGTCGGAGAACGTGAAATACTACTTCTCGGGCAACCTCTTGCAGGACGATGGCACGGTCATCAACAACAAGTTTCAGCGGCTGACCATTCGCTCGAATACCTCGTTCATGGTATCGGACAAGGTCACGATTAGCTCGAATGCCTCGTTCAGCCACGCCGACACGCGCGACGTGAACATCGCCACGGCGTATGGCAACGCCTACCGCGCGGCCCCGGTTATTCCGGCCAAAGTGGGCAGCCTGTACGGCAACACGTCGGCGTTTGGCGGCGTGGGCAACCCCGTGCTCGATATTGAGAACACCGACAACAAATCGCTGGAAAACCGCTTGCAGGGCAACATTGGCATCGATGTGCGGCCCGTGGACGGCCTGACGCTGCGCTCGGCCATCAACGTGGATTTGAATGCCGACAACCGCCGCGTGTACCAGTACCAGTTTGCCAACGACAACGCCACCTTCCTCACCACCGGCGGGGCCCAGCGCAACCCGCAAAGTAACCTGGCCGTGACCCAGGTGAACGGCTACCGCTACCTGTGGGAGAATACGGCCACCTACCAGCGCACCTTCAACGAGAAGCACAACCTGACGCTGCTGGCCGGCACCGTGACCGAGGAAGGCCTGCGCAACCAGTTTTCGGGCAACCGCAAGGACGTGCCCGCCGACCCCAACCTGTGGTACCTCAACACGGGCGACCCCAACTCGGCCGTGAACGACGCCAGCGCCGCCAAGGACCGCCGCCTCTCGCTGCTGGGCCGTGTGAACTACGCCTACGACAACCGCTACCTCTTCACTACCAACCTGCGCTACGACGGCACGTCGAAGTTCAACAGCAGCCAGCGCTGGGGCTTTTTCCCGTCGCTGGGCCTGGGCTGGGTGATTTCGCAGGAGGAATTTCTGCGGGATAACAAGACCTTGAGCTTCCTGAAGCTGCGCGCCAGCTACGGCCAGCTCGGCAACGACCAGATTCCGGCCGACACCTACATTCTGACCACGGACTCCAACATTCCCTACGTCTTTAATGGCAAGCCGGTGCTGGGCGCGGCCATCCGGCAGATTAAGGACCGCAACGTGCATTGGGAAACCACCACGGAATATGATGCGGCCCTGGAATTCGGCCTGCTCGACAACCACCTGACCGGCGAAGTAACCTACTACGACAAGCGCACCACCGACGCGCTGATTCCGGTGAACATCCAGGCCGTGTTCGGCGACCCCGAGGGCCAATATATCACCAACGCGGCCGACATCACCAACCGGGGCGTGGAAGCGGCCCTGAACTGGCGCGCCAGCATCGGCAGCAGCACCGACTGGAGCTACAACATCGGGGCAAACGTGACCTTCAACCGCAACCGCATTGCCAACCTTAACGGCGGGCAGGCCCTGTTTGGCGGCGACAACCTGGTGACCAAATCCGACAACGGGGTGGCCGCCGGCAGCTTCTACCTGCTGAATGTGATTGGGGTGTACCAGAGCGCCGATGAAATCAAAAACTCGCCCACGTCCAATGTGGGGCCGCGCGAAATTGGCACCCTGAAATACCAGGACACCAACGGCGACGGGGTGATTGACCTGACTGACCGGCAGTACTTCGGCTCGTACCAGCCGCCGATTTACTTCGGCATCAACGGCGGGCTGAATTTCCGCAACGTGGACTTCTCGTTCGTGTTCTCGGGCAACCTCAACAACAAGGTGTTCAACGCCAAAAAGCGCGCTCGCAACGATGTGAAAGACAACGTGGAGGCCAGCTTCGCCGCCGACCGCTGGACGGCGGCCAACCCCTCCAACACCAACCCCAAGTCGCTGATTAGCGGCATGCCGAACTCGACGTACTTCCTCGAATCGGGCTCCTACCTGCGCCTCACCAACCTGGTGCTGGGCTACACCGTGCCCGGCACGGCCCTCGAAAAGGCCCATTTGGCCTCGGTGCGCGTGTTTGCCGCCGCCCAGAACGTGTTCACGGTCACGAACTACTCCGGCTTCACGCCGGAACTGCCCGGCGGCCCGCTCGATTCGGGCATCGAGCTGAACTCCTACCCCACCAGCCGCACCGTGACCCTGGGGCTGAACGTCAACTTCAAATAAGCTACGCCGATGAAACCTCATTTCTCCGCCATTTCCCGCCGCGCCGGCACGGCCGCGCTGGCCCTGACGCTGGCCGTGGCCAGCGGCTGCAAAGACTACCTCGACGTGCCGCCCCAGGGCCAGCTCAGCGGCGACACTATTGACCCCGGCACGGCCCAGAAGCTGGTCGACGGCGTGTACAACTCCATGTACCTGGGCGGTTTCGGCAACGATGTGCACGGGCTGCAGTTCGTCATTCTCACCGACATTGCCTCCGACGATGCCGACAAGGGCAGCACCCCCACCGACTACGGCGACGCCCTGGCCGTGGACAACCTCACGCTGACCTCCTCCAACGGCAACGTCAACAACGCCTGGAAGGGCTACTACCAGGCCATTGCCACCGCCAACCAGGCGCTCGATAAAATCCCGCTCAGCACCGCCCCCGAGGCCACCAAAAACCGGCTGATTGGCGAGGTGCGCTTCCTGCGCGGCTACTTCTACTTCAACCTGGTGCGCCTGTTTGGCGGCGTGCCCAAGCTCGACCGCGTGCCGCTGCCTTCCGAAGCCAACAGCCCGGAATTCAAGCAGCGCGCCACGGCCGCCGAAATTTATAATCTCGTCATCAGCGACCTGCAGTTTGCCGTGGACAACCTGCCCCTGAAAAGCGCTACCGACGTGGGCCGCGCCACCAAGGCCGCCGCGCAGGGCATGCTGGCCAAGGTGTACCTCTACCAGAAAAACTACCAGAAAGCCTACGACCTGACCGATGAAATCGTGAAGGGCAAATCGGGCGCTTACGGCCTGTTTACGCCCTATGCCGACATCTGGCGCACGGCCGGGGCCAACAGCGTCGAGTCGCTGTTTGAAGTGCAGACGGGCACTACGGCGGGCTGCAACAACTCGGCCGTGGAGCTCTACACGGTGAGCCAGGGCCCGCGCTCCGGCGGCCGCGGCGGCTGGGCCGATTTGGGCTTCGGCTTCAACAACCCCACCATTGAGCTGGCCAATGCCTACGAGCCCGGCGATGTGCGCCGGGCCGGCAGCATCATCTTCATTCAGCCCACGGCTCCGGCCGGGCAGCGCTCTACCGGCACGGTGCTCTGGGACGGCTTCCGCATTCCGAGCAAGGACTCGGTGGAGAACTTCCGCTACAGCTACAAGGCCTACCACAGCCGCACCAAAGAGGCCAACTGCGGCAACAACGACTTCCTGCCCAAGAACATCCGCATCCTGCGCTACGGCGAGGTGCTGCTCATCCACGCCGAAGCGGCGGCCCAGCTCGGCAACGCCGCCGCGGCCCAAACCGACCTCGACGCCGTGCGCGTCCGGGCCGGGCTCACGGCCGGCTCGCGCACCGCTACCGTGCCCAACATCTGGCTGGAGCGCCGCGTGGAGCTGGCCCTGGAGCACGACCGGTTCTTCGACCTCGTGCGCCAGGAAAGCGTGACGCCGGGCCGCATCGTGCCGCTGTTTGCTGCGCAGGGCAAAACGTTTACCAAGGGCAAGAATGAGGTTTTCCCCATTCCGCAGCCGCAGATTGACCTGAGCGGTGGCCTGCTGAAGCAGAACCCGGGGTACTAGGTACTGGCATTATTAAAACATTCAAAAAAAGGTTGTTATGCTGAGCGTAGTCGAAGCATCTTTACCGCAATACTATTCCTTACGGTTGGGATTGGTTGCGCGGTAGAGATGCTTCGACTACGCTCAGCATGACGGTCAAAGTAGCTGGCCTATGAACGCAAAACCTCTGCTCCTCGGGCTGTTCCTGCTGCCCGGCATCCTTCACGCCCAGCAAAAGCCCGCGCCGAAAAAAGCCCCCGCGCCCGCCGCCAAGTTCGACCCGCGCCAACGCCCCCGCAACCTTACCGACGACCAACTGCTGGACTTGGTGCAGAAGCAAACCTTCCGCTACTTCTGGGATTTCGGCCACCCGGTTTCGGGTATGGCGCGGGAGCGCAGCAACGTGGCCTACGACTACGGCAACGAGGTGGTGACCACCGGCGGCACGGGCTTCGGCATCATGGCCATTGTGGTGGCGGCCGACCGCAAGTGGATTACCCGCGAGCAGGCCGCCACGCGCATCTACAAAATGGTGCGCTTCCTGGAGAAGGCCGACCAGTTCCACGGCGTGTTTCCACACTGGCTGAATGGGGAAACGGGCAAGGTCATCCGCTTCGGGGCGAAGGACGACGGCGGCGACATTGTGGAAACTTCCTTTCTGATGGAAGGCCTCATCTGCGCCCGCCAGTACTTCACCGGCGAAAGCGCCGTGGAGCGCGACCTGCGCAACCACATTGGCTGGATGTGGGAAAACGTGGAGTGGAGCTGGCAAACCCAGGGCGGCCAAAACGTGCTCTACTGGCACTGGAGCCCCAACAACGGCTGGAGCATGAACCACCAGATTCACGGCTGGAACGAGTGCCTGATAACCTACGTGCTGGCCGCGTCCTCCCCAAAATACGCCATCGACAAGCCCGTGTATGACCAGGGCTGGGCCGTGGGGCCGGAGTTCAAAAACGGCAAGGAATACTACGGCATCAAGCTGCCGCTGGGGCCGGACTTGGGCGGGCCGCTGTTCTTCACGCACTACTCCTTCCTGGGCCTGAACCCGCACGGCCTCAAGGACCAGTACGCCGACTACTGGCAGCAAAACCAGAACCACACGCTCATCAACTACCAATACTGCGTCGAAAACCCCAGGCACTTCAAAGGCTACGGCCCCAACACCTGGGGCCTCACCGCTTCGGATAGCTACCAGGGCTACGCCGCCCACAACCCCAAGGAGGATTTGAGCGTGATTTCGCCCACCGCCGCGCTTTCGGCCTTCCCCTACACGCCCGAGCAGTCGATGCGGGCGCTGAAGCATTTCTACTTCGACCTCGGCGATAAAATCTGGGGCGAATACGGCTTTGTCGATGGCTTCAGCGAGGAGCACAACTGGCAGGCCAAATCCTACCTGGCCATCGACCAGGGCCCCATTGTGGGCATGATTGAGAACTACCGGACGGGGCTGCTGTGGAAGCTGTTCATGAGCTCGCCCGACATGCAGCGCGGCCTGGGCAAGCTGGGCTTTGAGAGCCCGGCGCTGAAGAAGTAGCTCCCGGCAATCCAGAAACAACTGTTAAAATTACCGCAGCCCGTCATGCAGAGCGCAGCGAGGCATCTTGCCCGCCGCAAGTACACCACTCGATTGATTTAGTGACTGCGGTAAAGATGCTTCGCTGCGCTCTGCATGACGCTCTAACCCCAAAACTCCTACTTACCCTTCCCTCCCGCATGAAACGATTACCCCTGCTCCTCCTCGCGCTCGCGCTTTCTCCCGCCGCCCACGCCCAGAAAAAGCCCGCGCCAGCTGCCGCCACCACTTCCGACCAGAAGATGAAGCAATACATCGACGGCCTGATGGCGAAGATGACGCTGGAGGAGAAAATCGGGCAGCTCAACCTCGTGTCGGTGGGGTTTGATGTGACCGGGCCGGTGGTGAGCAAGGACGTGGACGCCAACATCCGCAAAGGGCTGGTGGGCGGCGTGTTCAATACCTACACGCCCATTGCCGTGCGCAAGCTCCAGGAAATGGCGTTGAAGGAGTCGCGGCTGCACATTCCGCTCATGTTTGGGTACGATGTCATTCACGGGCACCGCACCGTTTTCCCGATTGCGCTGGGCCTCGCGGCGAGCTGGGATTTGAAGGCCATTGAGCAGAGCGCCCGCATCGCGGCCGAGGAGGCTTCGGCCGATGGGCTGGACTGGGTGTTTTCGCCGATGGTGGACATTGCCCGCGACGCCCGCTGGGGCCGCATTTCGGAAGGCGCGGGCGAAGACCCCTACCTCGGCTCCCGCATTGCCGAAGCCATGGTGCGCGGCTACCAGGGGCCGAATAATGACCTCACTCAGCCCAGCAGCGTCATGGCCTGCCTCAAGCATTTCGCCCTCTACGGCGCGGCTGAGGCCGGCCGCGAATACAACACCACCGACATGAGCAAGCAGCGCATGTACAACGAGTACCTGCCGCCCTACAAAGCGGCCGTGGATGCCGGCGTGGGCTCCGTGATGTCGTCTTTCAATGATGTGAACGGCACGCCCGCCACCGCCAACAAGTGGCTCATGACCGACCTGCTGCGCAAGCAATGGGGTTTCCAAGGCTTCGTGGCCACGGACTACACCGCCATTCCCGAGCTGATTGACCACGGCATGGGCAACGCCGAACAGGTGGCCGCCCTGGCCCTGAACGCGGGCATCGACCAGGACATGGTGGGCGAGGAATTCCTGAAATACACCGCCAAAAACATCCAATCCGGGGCCGTGAGCAAGGCCCAGCTTGATGCCGCCTGTCGCCGCATTCTGGAGGCCAAGTACAAGCTTGGACTCTTCACCGACCCCTACCGCAAGGTGAGCGCCGAGCGCGCCACCAGCACCCTGATGAAACCCGAATTCATCGCCGCTGCCCGCGACATCGCTCGCCGCAGCATGGTGCTGTTGAAGAACGAGCGCAACGCCCTGCCGCTCAAGAAAACCGGCAGCATCGCTCTCATCGGCCCGCTGGCCAACCGGCAGCGCGACGTCATCGGCAGCTGGAGCGGGGCCGGCGACTGGAAGCAGGCCGTATCGGTGGAGCAGGGCCTGCGCGCCGCTGCGCCTGGCCTGAAAATCACCTACGCCAAGGGCGCTAACATTGCCGACGACCAGCAGATGCTCGACCGCCTGCAAGCCCACGGCGGCGAGTTGGAGCTGGACAAACGCTCCTCGGAAGACATGATAAAAGAAGCCGTGCAGGTGGCTCAAAGCGCCGACGTGGTGGTGGCCGTGGTGGGCGAAAGCCAGGGCATGACCGGCGAGGCCGCCGCCCGCGCCGACATCGGCCTGCCCGGCCAGCAGCTGGCCCTGCTGAAGGCCCTGAAAGCTACCGGCAAGCCACTGGTGCTGGTGCTGATGAACGGCCGGCCCCTGGCCTTGCCCTGGGAAAACCAGAATGCCGACGCCATTCTCGAAACGTGGTTTGCGGGCACGCAGGCTGGCAATGCCATCGCCGACGTGCTGTTTGGCGACTACAACCCGAGCGGTAAAATCACGGCCTCCTTCCCCGTGACCGTGGGCCAGGAACCTATATACTACAACCACAAGAATACCGGCCGGCCCTACGGCGGCGTGAAGCTCGACAAGTACAAGTCGCGCTACCTCGACGCGCCCAACGACCCACTCTACCCCTTCGGCTTCGGCCTGAGCTACACCAGCTTCACCTACGGCAAGCCCACCGTCAGCAAAGCCACCATCGGCCCCGCCGAAACCCTGACCGTGAGCGTGAGCGTGCAGAACACCGGGCAGATGGACGGCGAAGAAGTGGCCCAGCTGTATCTGCGCGACCTGGTGGGCTCCATCTCGCGGCCGGTTTCGGAGTTGAAAGGGTTCCAGAAGGTGATGCTTAAGAAAGGTGAGAGCAAGACCCTCACCTTCCGCCTCGCTCCTGATGCGCTCAAGTTTTACAACAACGACCTGAAATTCGCGGCCGAGCCCGGCGACTTCCAGGTGATGGTGGGCGGCAACTCGCGCGACGTGCAGACGGCTACTTTCAAGCTGGCAGTGAAGTAGCGCCGAGACGAAACTTCCGTTTTGATTTGATACCCCGAGGCTGCCAAATGTTTAATTTGGGGAGCCTCGGGGTATTTACGTTCACAGCCTAACTTAGTGACCTCCTTTTCCTGCTTTCCATGAAACACCTATACCGCAGCTGGGGCGCGGCCCTTGCGACGGGACTGATGCTGTCCTCTCCGGCGCAGGCCCAAACGCACTTCAGCATCGGCCCCAGTCTGGGCCTAAATGTTTCAACTGCTCCCTTCAGCCACCACACCTACACTTACCGCACCACCGCGAGTGTTGGGGTTGAGGCGGGCGTGCTGGCCATTCTCAGTCGCCGGCACGCTGGCTTGCAAGCGGCGCTGCTGCTCTCGCAGAAAGGCTTCGGCATTGATGACGAAAACCACAGCGATGATGGCCGGGGGAGCGTTTCCGATTCCTATGTCAAGGCCAGATACCGCCTCAATTACCTCACGCTGCCGCTCAATCTGATGTATTTTCTGCGCGCCGATGGGCAGGGACTCCAGGTCTTTGGCGGCGGCTACCTGGGCTTGTTGCTCGGCGGCGATTACGACTACAAATACAGTTTCTCTTCCCATTTTCCTGGGGGAGCCAATGGCAACGGCGGAGCGACATCCGGCGCGGTAATCCCGGGGGACTACTTCCCGAACAACAGCAATATCTACGGCTATTCTGCCAACAACTTCTACTCGCGGTATTTCGATGCCGGGCTCCAGGGCGGCCTGGGCTACCGCTTTGGCAGGGCCCTGGCGCAGGTGAGCTACAGCTGGGGCCTGCGCAACCTGGCCGCTGACGTGCAGTACGGCGGCCCCAACCGGACCATCTCGTCCAGTGGCGTAGTTTACCGCAACCGGGCCGTTCAGGCTTCGTTTAGTTACCTGCTTTTTCCGCTTCGCTAGCGCTTCAGCTGCACGCTGGCGGCTTCGCCCAGGCGCAGCGGGGCGCGGGAGGTGAGCTGGATTTCGAGATTAAACCCGCCGGCGGTGTCTTTGGCGGGGGCGGCCACGCCGGTCACCACGCGGGTGGGGCGGCTGCTGGCCCACACGCGCACCGAGTCGCCGGGCTGCACGCGGGCGGGGCTGCCGGCGGGCACGGCCACGGGCACCAGCAGGTAGCCCCGCCGGGTGATGCTCGTGACCACGGTGCGGGGCTTCACGTACTCGCCCACCGCAATCTGGCGCTCGCCCAGGAAGCCGTCGTGCGGGGCGGTCACGAAGTTGTAGTCGGCCAGCTTGGCGATGATGGTGCCGCGCCGCACGTACTGGCCCGCATCGAAATAAATACTGCGGATGCGGCCGTGGTTTTTGGCCAGCACCGGCTCGGTGCCGCCGGCCCCCACCCGGCCCGTGAGCACCACGGTGGTCGAGTCGGGGATGAGGGCAGCGGGCGCGGGGCCGGCGGCCAGGGCCGCTACTTCATCGGTGGATTTCCACCACCAGCGGCGGCCCACCACGGCCCCGATAATCAGCAACAGGGCAAGGGCAATGAGGAGTGGTTTTTTCATAAAGGGGAAAGTAGTTGCGAAGCGCCGCTTCGCAACTACTGCTATTGGCCGATGCGACAAAATTAGGCCCCGTAGCGGCCCCGGCGGTGCGGGGCGGGCTACGGGGCCGCCGGAATGGTCGCCCGCTCGCTTAGTTATACTCCTTCAGGTAGCCCATTTCGCGGCGCTTGGCGGGCAGCTCGGCCTCGTCGTACTGGGCCTCGAGCAGCACCAGCATCTTGCTGAGCACCTTGTCGACCTGGGTTTCGAGGGTGTCCTTGGTGCCCTTGAGGGTGCCCGTGGCCGACTCGTGCTTTTTGGCATCGCGGGCGGCCTCCCGGTAGGCAGCCTCGATGGGCTCCCAGAAACTGCTGCCGTAGTCGTCGTCTTTGATGTCGTAGGTGGCGAGGGCCGCCACGAGCAGGGCCAGGGCATCGCGCCGCTCGGTCTGGCCGTGCGGCAGCTCGAAGCCCTTGTTGTGGCTGATGATGCCGAACTGCGGGTACATGGCCTTGTCCTTGCCCTTCTTGAACCGGGTGAGCAGGGCGGCTTTGAGGTAGGGCAGGCCTTCGGCGATTTTGGCATCGGCCTCCTGCATGCTCAGCGTGATGGCGGGGCGCAATACGTCGACGGCCGCTTTGTCGAGAATGGACTTTTGGTAGGCCAGGGCCACCACTTCGTAGGCCGCCTGCGTGGTCCAGATGAACACGAGCTGGGGGTTGAGCTTCCAGGCCTGGGCCAGGCGCACGGCCAGGTCGGCCTTTTCGTCCTGGTCCTGCGGAATATTGCGGGTTTTCTGGGGAGCCGGCGCAGGGGTAGCGGCGGGGATGGGCGTATCCATTGAGCAAAGGAGGTTTAAGTGAGCTGTAAAGCTATTGGTTTCTCCCAATATCCGGCCATGCCGTGGCCCCGGCCGGCATACTTCCCCGGAGGGCAAAGCGCGGCGCGCGGGGCCGGGGGAGTTTCTACCGAGGCCGCAGCACCGGGCTTTGGGGCGCGGGGAGTTTCCCGCAGGGTCGCAGGCTGGCGCTGCGAGGCTGGGGGAGTTTCTGGCGGGTGCCCCGATGCGGGCGCGCCTTGCCGACGCGCACCCGCCAGCATAGTTCAATCGCCTGGATGGGCCTTTCTGGCAGACGCATACTTCCAAATTTTTATGAGAGCAACCGAAACCAAAAAAGCAATGGCGAGGTCAAAAACCAGAGCGGGTAATCGGAGAAAATGGTCGCAGGCGACGCATTTGCCTTCGCTGTACTTCAGAAATATTACTGGAAATCCTGCAGTGGTATAGCCATCCGCCATACCATTCAGGCGAAGTGAAAGAAGCTCGGCAACCAGAAAAACAGCTATTGCGGGATAGACGGTCGTTTTAAGCATATGGCAAAGTACGAAGTAGGGCCAGCCCCCCTACTCTACCCGGCGCAGGCGCAGGTAGTCCAGCATGGCCTGGTTCACGGTGCCGTTCATGTTCTGGTTGGCGGGCTCGTAGGCCAGGGTGAGGGCAGTGGTACCCTTTTCGAGGCGCACGCGGATGGGGTTCGAGAAGCCCCAGCTGCTCCACTCGGCCACGCCGCGCTGGGGCAGCACCACGGTGCCCAGCAGCGTGGCCCCGCGCCGCAGCGTGCGAATGGCGCACTGGTTGTTGGTGTTGATGGGGCCGTTGCCGTTGGCGTAGCGGAAATCGAGGGCGTACACGCCGGTTTCGGGCACGGTGACGGGGATGGTGAGGGTCGGGTTTTTGGTGGTCGAGATTTCGACGAAGCCCTTGCCGGAGTAGCCTTTGTAGGGCTGAGTGGCTTTGGGGGCCAGGGTTTCGAGCTGCACGAAGCGCTGGGCTGCTCCGCCGGGACCTACGGCTATTACGGTACCCGGTTCGCTGGCGAATGACTCGAAGCCGTCGGTGCTCACGGCAACTACCTGGTATTCGTTGTTCCCATCGGCATCGGGGAGGGCAAACTTCGGCACGGTGGTGCGGCCCAGCGGCTGGCCGTTGCGCAGCACCTGATAGGCCCGGATATTGGGCTGGGTCGCCCAGCGCAGTTCACCGTTGGCGATGGTCACCACGGGCGTTTCGGGGGCCACGGCATCGGCCACGCGGTTCACGGGCTGGGCGGCGGGGGCTTCGCTGCTGAGCACGATGCGTACCGCGTGCCGCCCGCCGAGGCCGGCCGGAATGGCGGCATCGGCCAGCGGCTGGCCATCGAGCGTGATACTCTTAATGGCGTTGCCAAAGCCCGTCATTTCCACATCGAGCACGGCCTTCCGGTACTTGAAACCGCTGAGGCGGCGCGCCCCCTGAAACGCCTGCGGCACGAAGGGCCGGAACACCAGCCGCTCGTCCTCATACCGCAGCCCAAACAGCACCTTATACACCAGCCCCAGGCTGCCCGAAAGGCTCCAGAGCATGTTGCTGGAGTTGATTTGGGTGCCCGCGTAGTCGCCGGTGCGGGCCACGAAATTCTCCTTGTTGGTGAGGAATAGCGCCGCCGGCCGGTAGATGGCGGCCATGCTTTCGGTGAGCGACGCCTCGTTGCCGACCTGCGCGGCCGCCAGCGCCCAAAAGCTCTGCACAAAGGGCCACACGGCATCGTTATGGTAGGGCGGGATGCCCGGAATCTGCGGATAAATGCACGGGACGCCGAAGGGTACGGTGGGCGTTTTGCTCACCACCTGCTGCGCCCGCTCGCCCTCGGCAATGCCGAAGAGCACGCACAGGGCCTCCCCCAGCGCCTCGGCTTTGGGCGAGAGCGTGAGGGCGGTGCGGCCGTACAGGAACTGGCCGTAGTAGCCCTTGTCGGCCTGCCAGAGGTGCTCGTTGATGGCGGCTTTGATGCCGGCGGCCTGGCGCTGGTGCTGCGCGGCGGTGCCGGGGTCGCCGAGGCGGGCGGCCATGCGGGCCAGCACGCTATTGGCCTGGTAATGCACGGCATTGGTGCCCAGGTTTTCACTTTGGTAGATGTCCACCGGCTGCATCCAGCGCGGGTAGGTCTGCTCGCGCCAGTCGAGGAACGACGACTCGCCACGCATCAGGCCGGTGGCGGGGTCGTAGGCGTTCTGCCGGTCGTCGGCCAGGCTCTGCTTGATGATGGGGTACACCTTGCGCAGCCAGGCCTCGTCGCCGGTGGCCTGGTACACTTCCCAAGCCGCCGTCGCCCAGATAACGCGGTCGGTGGAGCACGGGTAGGCCCCGCCCGTGCCGGTGTCCTGAATGATGCGACCCGTGGGGCTCACCTTGCGCAGGAGGCTGTTCATGGCCACCTTCGGCTGCAAACTGGCCTGCGCCAGAATGATGCTGTAGCTCACATCACGGGTCCAGACGCCGGCCCACTCCTTGCCGGTGCGGAAGGTGCTGTCCGGCTCCACGGCGCGGCGGGCTTCCTCCAGGGCCAGGTTGTAGAGGGCATCGGCCAGCGGATAGTCGGAGGCGTATTGCGGGAAGTCGTCGGTGTTGATGGTCTTTTTCCAGCTCGCAGCGGTGGTTTTGGCGGCAGTGGGCTGGTTCAGCGTCAGCGTGGCTTCGTAGATGCCGTCGCCGTCCGGGTCCTGCATTTCCAGCTCCGGCTTGTTGGTCAGGTTGTCGAAATCCCAGCTCAGCGGCGCGGTGCCCCCGGCAATGTAGACGTGCTTGAAATCCTGCTGGTACAGCTTCTCGCCCCTAAATGTGGTATAAAAGCCCTGCTTTTTAAACGCCGCCAGTACCGGCCGCAAATCCAGCCGGATGCGTACCGGCGTGTTGGGGGCCAGGTAAGTATCGGCGGTGGCCGGCGTGGCATCTACATAGCGCTGCCCGAACACGATGGGCGGCGTCTCAACGGCCCCGCCGCCCGGCCGGGGCACGGCCACCAGCAGGTGGTTGAGGCCGGGGGCCATCTCATTGTCCTTGCCGTTGATGCTGAACTTGAACTCGACGCGCGGGTTCTGCCGGTCGTTGGCCGGGCTCACGTAGTTCGACACCAGCTCGGTGGCGGAGAGGGCGCGGGCCTCGTGCGGCCCCTGCGTCACATGGTCGCGGTAGAGGCTATAGGTGTCGGATTGCCAGATGGGAGTTTGCACGGCGGGAGCAGTTGTGGTGGCAGGAGCGGCCGGCTTGGTGGTCTGGCAGGCCGTGAGCAGGCCGAGGGTGAACAGGAAGCCGGTGGCGAGGGCGGTGGGTTTCATTGGGAGGAAGGGCGGCGAAAGTGGCGGGGACGTGCAAAATACAGCACATTTAACGCGACCTGCCGTTACTATCAACACGCCGCTTTTAATCCGCCCTGTATGAAACGACTGCGCTTTTTGCCCCCGGCCTTGCTCCTGCTACTTGGCCTGCTCCTGTTCACCGCCCAAACCCCCAAACCCATGCCGCTGGAACAAACCCTGCGCGAATACCGCTGGAAGAAACGCGTGCTTCTAGTAGCCGCGCCCACGGCCGAACAAGCCGACTTCAAAACCCAAAAAGCCCTGCTGAACGCCGAAAAGGCCGGCATGACGGCCCGCGACTTCGTTGTGCTGGAAGTGCTTTACAACCAGCTTTCCGCCACCGACCAGCAGTTTTTGACGAAGAAAATCGGGGTTTCGCCCCCGCAGTTCGCGGCCGTACTCATCGGCAAAGACGGCGGCGTGAAGGAGAAAAGCAGCCGCCCTATTCCGCCCACCGATTTGTTCGGCACAGTGGACAAAATGCCTATGCGCCAGGCCGAAATGCGAAAGAAATAGCCGCCTGCTTTTTAGCTCAACGACTTCGTAAAGCCCACCTTAATCTTCACCTGAAAATCGGCAATAACCTTGAAAATCTCCTTTAGGGTCACTTGCTCCACCTTGGTCAGCGTCTTCGGGTCGAGGTAGTTGTCGGGCGTCACGTTGTCGTTGATAATCTGCGCGGCCTGCTTTTTCAGGCGCACCCCCATGAGGTAATAGTAGGATTGCAACAGCTCGTGGGCCTCGCGCTCGGTAAACACGCCCAGCGCCTTGAGGGCCTCCAGCCGCTCGCCGGTGTTGGTGGCGAAAATGCGGTGCTTGAGGGCGTACATGCGCACCAAATCGACAATGGGCGACATGGTTTTTTTCAGGTTGAACACCTGCTGGTCGCCGTGGGCGAAGGTGCGGATGTTGCGGAAGAAGGTGAGCGGCGGCTCGTACTGCAAGGCGTTCACGGCCAAGTAGTGGAAGAACCGCTCGGTGGGTTTTTCCAGCTCCATGGCCAGGAATTCGTGCAGCTCGTCCATGATGGTGGCGTCGCCGTAGAGGTAGCGGCAGTCGAACGAGGCGGCGAACTGCATGCCGGTTTCGGGGTTCGAATCGGT
>JAQBNT010000209.1 GCA_028288445.1 Hymenobacter sp.
GCCGATTCCAGGTTCACGTTCAGGCCGCGGTCCTTCATGTCGGCGGCGCGGTAGGTAAGCAAGCTAGCGGCTTCAATCTCGGTGGCCATATCGGCCAGTTTGAAGGCAATGCCCTGGAAGTTGCTGATGGGCTGGTTGAACTGGTGACGCTCCTTGCTGTACTTGGTGGCGGCTTCCATCGCGCCTTGGGCAATGCCCAGGCTGAGGGCCGCGATGCTGATACGGCCACCGTCGAGCACTTTCAGGCTCTGAATGAAGCCATCGCCTACTTTGCCGATGACGTTTTCCTTGGGCACTTTGCAGTCGGTGAAAATCAGCTCGGTGGTTTCCGAAGCGCGCATGCCCAGCTTGTCCTCCTTGCGGCCGGCCTCGAAGCCCGGCGTGCCGCGCTCGATGATGAAGGCCGTCATGCCGTGGGAGTCGCCCACTTCGCCGGTCCGCACGATGACCACGGCCACGTTGCCGGATTTGCCGTGGGTGATAAAGTTTTTTGCGCCGTTGATAATGTAGTTTTCGCCGCTCTCATCGAGCACGGCAGTGGTGCGCATATTGCCGGCATCGGAGCCGGTGTTGGGCTCGGTGAGGCCCCAGGCCCCAATCCATTCGCCGGAGGCCAGCTTGGGCAGGTATTTCTGCTTCTGCTCTTCGGAGGCGTGCTGGAGGATGTGGCCGGTGCAGAGCGAGTTGTGGGCCGCCATGCTCAGGCCGATGCTGCCGTCAATCTTGGACAGCTCGGCGATGGCCGTCACGTACTCGACGTAGCCAAAACCAGCTCCGCCGTACTGCTGGGGCACGAGCACGCCCATCAGGCCCAGCTCGCCGAGCTTATGAAATACGTCGATGGGGAACTCCTGGCTCTCATCCCATTTCATCATGTTGGGCTTGATGTGCTGGGCACCAAAATCGCGCACCATCTGCGCTATCATGGTTTGGTTTTCGGTGGCTACGGCTTCCATATAAAGGGAACTAAGGTTGGATTTGGGCGAATATAAGGTCGTCGGTACTTCAACGGCTATTTAGCTGTTTCCGGTCCACGAAAGTACGATTCAGGCAGTTGGTAATAGAGAGGAAGCGGCCCATCGCAACCGCCTGTTGTTGAATGGGCACGGCAAAAGCGTTACTTTTGAGGCTTTTTGGGGGGAATCCGCCTTTCGAGGCCAAAATTTTTCCTGTTTTTTGTTTGATTCAGCCCTAATTGGCCTTCATGCCGACATTTCTTTTTCGTCGCCTCAAGCCGCTGTGGCTGCTGGCCCTGCCCGCGCTGCTGCTTTTCTCGTCGTGCGTTTCCACTAAGTATTACAACCAGCGCACCATGTTCCGGCTCACCGACAGCCAGGGCCGCCAATTGGATAGCACCAAGCTGCGCCTGGCCGTGAACCGCACGGCGCGCAACTACCTCATTCAGCCCAACGATTTCCTGGAAGTGCGGGTGAATACCAACAAAGGCGAGCGCATTCTGGACCCCAACGGGGAACTGCAGTTTGGCCAGCCCAGCGGGGCGCTGCCCAGCCGGAGCGCTGGTGCCGGCACCAGCCCCAGCAGCAGTGGCGCCAGCGGTGGCGGTGCCCGCGCGGCCGTGGGCCAGCGCGCCGTGGGCCAGACGGCCGGTAGCGCGACAGCCGGCTCCGAGTTCCTGGTACAAGCCGACGGCACGGTCGTACTGCCCCTGGTGAACCGGGTGAAGGTGAGCGGCTTGTCGCTGCTACAGGCCGATAGTGTGCTGCAGGTTCGCTACAATGAATACTACAAGGAATCCTTCGTGACGACGCGGGTGACCAATAACCGCGTCTTTATCCTGGGAGCCCCTGGTGGTCAGGTAATTACTCTGACAAATGACAACATGAACCTGATTGAGGTGCTGGCCCTGGCCGGCGGCCTCGATGGCGGCAGCAACACCGGTGGGGGCAACATCCAGGGCTTTTATCGCTACGGTGGCAAGGCCAGCAATGTCCGCATCATCCGGGGCGACCTGAAAAACCCGCGCATTCAGCAGGTGGACCTGACCACCCTCGACGGCATGCGCCGGGCCAACCTGCAAATGGAGCCAAATGATATTGTTTACGTAGAACCCGTGCACCGCCCGGTGCTGGAAACCCTAAATGACGCGGCTCCCATCATCAGCTTTGCTACGCTTATTCTGACTACTACCCTTGTTATCATCAACTCTATAAAATAAAGCGCGGCGCGTTAACCCTTTTATCATCACCAGCGCTTGCTGGCAATAGCATTACAATGGCCGTAAACGAAAACTCGGAGCTGGAAGAGCTTATTCGGAATGCCAGCGGCGGAGCCGTAGAGCCTTCGGTTGTGTCCAACACCGGCGGCAATGAGGCGGACGAAGAACCCGCCAGCCTGGATGTGGCCACTTTGGTACTGGTGGCCCGGCGCAGCTTGCTGTGGATGATTTTGCTGATTATTCTGGGCGTCACAGCTTCGTGGCTATACCTGCGCTACACCAAGCCGGTGTATAAGTCAACGTCTTTGCTCAAAATTGACGAGCGCAACGAGGGTAGCGCTTTGGGCCTGGCCGGGCAGATGGCCCCGGCCGTGGTGGACAAAGCCCACGGCACCAAGCTGGCGGGCGAGGTGGAATTAATCAAGTCCAATATCATCTACCGGCGGCTCAAGGATTCGCTGGACCTTGATGTGAATTACTACGTGCAGGGCACGGTGCTGGAGTCGGAAATGTACGGCACTTCCCCGTTTCGGGTAGTCTACAAAATCACGGACAACGCGCTGTACAACCGCAAGTTTGACTTGAAATTCGTAGATAAGCAGCGGTTTAAGCTTGATTTCACCAATCAGAACCGGCCGCAGGGGGGCGAATATGCCTTGGGGCAAACCATCACGCTACCGGGCATTACGCTGCAAATCCTGCCCACGTCCCGGCTGGACACGGAATCCCTGGACGGCAGCTACCACTTTACGGTGCAGGATGATAACACCGTGAGCGCCTATCTGGATAAGAACCTGACCGTCGAGATTGTGAATCCGGACGCCAACACGATTGGCATTTCGTTCAACGATTTCAATGCGGTGAAGGCACAGGACATCGTTAACAAGATTGACTCGGTGTACCTCGTTGAGAAAATTGCCAGCAAGCAGGAAGCCACCCAGAAGCAGCTCCGGTTTCTGGACAAGATTTCGGAGGAAAACCGCCAAAGCCTGCAACAAGCCGAAGATAACCTGCAGGCTTTTGTTCAGAGCTCGGGCACCTACGATGTGAAGGCGGAGGTGGGCACGATTAGCGAAAAGCTGGAGAAGCTGGAGGAAGAACGGACGAAACTGGCGGAAACCCTGACGCTATTGGGCCAGGTGGCCCAAATGGCGCAACAGGGCAGCCTCACGCGCGACGAAAACCAGACCGTGCAGCAGAGCATTCCTGCGCTGGCGGAAATCAAAGACCCGCAGCTGGGCGACCAGCTGAGCGAGCTCAACAGCCTGCAATGGAACCTACGGCGGCTGTCGCGCTCCTACACCGATAAGACGGAAGTGGTACAGGCTGAACAGGCCAAAATCGGCTTTGCCCGCAACAATATTCAGCGCCTGCTGCTGCAAAACCAGAAGCTGCTGCGCCGCAGCATGGAAGAGCTAAACGCCCAGCGCGCCAAGCTGACCGGCGAGCTGCAAAGCCTGCCCGGAAAGGGCACCGAGCTGGCCCGCCTGCAACGCCCGCTGGACTTGTACGAAAAGTCCTTCCTGATGCTGCTGGACAAGAAAATGGAGTTCAACATCGAGAAGGCGGGTACCACGGCCGACTTCCAGATTCTGTCGCCGGCCTCGCCGCCTTCATCGCCCATTTTCCCCAATAAGCTGATTGTGTACGCCGTGGGGCTGGCCGGTGGCCTGCTGCTGGGCCTGGGCCTGATTGCGGTGCGCTACCTCATGCACAACACCGTGACGAATGTGCGGGAACTGGAGCGCAACACCAAAGCGTCGGTGCTGGGCATCATCCCAACCTACGACAAGGAGAAGATGGAAGTGTCACGCCTGGTGGTTGATAAGAACCCCAAATCGGCCATTTCCGAGTCCATTCGCTCCATTCGAACCAACCTGGACTTCATCAGCTCGGCCAAAAAGAAGCGGCTGATTTCGGTGACGTCCACCATCTCCGGCGAAGGCAAAACCTTTGTGACCGTTAACCTCGGCGGCATTATTGCGCTGTCGGGTCAGAAGGTTATCATTCTGGATTTGGACATGCGCAAGCCCAAAGTCAACCTGGCATTTGGGGCCGAAAACACGCGCGGCGTGAGTACCATCCTCATCGACCGGCACAACGTGCAGGAGTGCATTCAGCCCACGAGCATCGATTCGTTGCAGTTCATCTCGGCCGGCCCGACGCCGCCCAACCCCTCGGAACTGATTCTGAGCGACCGGTTCGATACCATGATTCAGGAGCTGTTCCAACTGTACGACGTTATCCTGATTGATACGCCGCCCGTGGGCCTGGTCACGGACGGCATCCTTATCATGCGTAAGGCCGATATTCCGCTCTACATCGTGCGGGCCGGCTACTCCCGCAAGACGTTTGTGAAGAACATGAACCGGCTGATGCGCAGCAATAATTTCACGCGCATGTGCACCATCCTCAACGATGCGCAGTCGGGTGGTGGTTATGGCTACGGTTATGGCTACGGCTATGGCTACGGCTACGGTGCATATGGCCAGGGCTACTACGAGGAGCCCGCGACCAAACAACTGACCTTTGGCGAGAAGCTGAAGAAGTTTTTCACCTAATACTCTCAGGATAAATGGCTTCGCTCTGGCAACGTCTTTTTGGCGGGGCGACTTCCGCTCCGGTGGCCACGGCTTCGCTGGCGGCCCTGGAGGCCGATATGCACTCGCACCTGCTGCCCGGCCTCGATGACGGGGCCGAAACCGTGGAGCACTCGCTGGAGCTGCTCCGGGCCTTGCGCGGCCTCGGTTACCGCAAGCTGGTGATGACGCCCCACATCATGGGCGACTTTTACAAGAATACCCCGGAGGGCATTCGGGCCGCGCTCAAGCTTTTGCGCGAGGCCGCCGCCGCTGCCGGCCTGCAAGATGTAGCCCTCGAATGCGCCGCCGAATATTATCTCGACGAGTTCCTGGGCCGGAAGCTGGCCGATGGTACCGAGATGCTCACCTTCGGCGGCGACAAACGCTACCTGCTGTTCGAAACCTCCTACATGAACGAGCCGCTGAACCTGTTCGAAATCATTTTTGAGATGAAATCCCAGGGCTACCAGCCAGTGCTGGCCCACCCGGAGCGCTACACTTATTTATACGGCCGTTTTGCTGAGATTGAGAAGATGCGCCGTGACTACGGCGTGCTGCTTCAGGTGAACCTGAATTCGTTGGCTGGCTACTACTCCCCTGCCGCCAAGAAAGTAGCGGAACAGCTGATTGATGGCGCGCTGGTTGATTTTGTGGGGACCGATACCCACCACCTGCGCCACACCGATACCCTGGCCCAACGCACGCTCGTGCAGCCCTATATGGAAAAGCTGCTTCGGCTGCCTTTGCTAAATAATACGCTTTAACAACTGGTCCGTTAGCAGTCATTAGCAGGCCGGTATGGGCCGGCTGATACCAACCCTTTGCCTCTGAGCGTTAACTACTGATTTCATGATATTTGTAACCGGCGGCACCGGCCTCATTGGCTCTTTTCTGTTGCGGGCGCTACGGGAGCGGGGGCTGGCCGTGCGTGCGTTGCACCGGGGCGCGGTGCCGACCAACGCTGCCTCCGGCGTGGAATGGCTGGCCGGCGACCTGCTCGATACTGAACAGCTGCGGATGGCTCTCACGCCCGATGTCACGCACGTTTTTCACTGCGCCGGGCTGGTTTCCTACGCGCCGCAGGACGAGGACCTGCTGCTGAGTGTGAATGTGCAGGGAACTGCTGCTGTGGTTGACGCCTGCCTGGAGCGGCCGGGCGTCCGGCTGGTACACGTGTCGTCGGTAGCGGCGCTGGGCGGGCCGGCGGCGGGCACCACGGCCGCCCCCGGCGAGGTGCTTACCGTGACCGAAAAGGCTTCCTGGGACCTGGGCGCGGCCCATCCGGCCTACGCCACCTCCAAGTACCTGGGCGAGCTGGAAGTCTGGCGCGGAGTGGCCGAAGGGCTGTCGGCCGTCATCGTGAACCCGTCGGTAGTGCTGGGGCCGGGCGACTGGCACCGTAGCAGCACCCGCCTGCTGCGGTACGCGCACCAGCAGCACCGCTTCTACACCCGCGGCCTCATCAACTTCGTGGACGTGCGCGACGTGGTGGCCCAGCTGCTGGCCCTCGCCTTCGACCAGCCCGAGGCGAGCGGCCAGCGCTACATTCTGAGTGCCGAAGCCATGCCCCTGGCCGACTTCTTCCGGCAGGCAGCGGCGGCTATGCAGCGCCGCCCGCCCACGGTGGCCGTGCCCGACTGGGCGGCTGAAATTATCTGGCGGCTGGAGCACGCCCGGGCGGTCCTCACGGGTGCCCGGCCCCTCATCACCAAAGACACGGCCCGGGCGGGCCGGCAGCCGGTGGTGTATAGCCACGCCAAAGTGCAAAGCGCTACAGGACTGAAATTCCGGCCATTAGCTGATACGCTGGCGTGGTGCGCGGCCGAGTTAGGGGCAAAACCCAAGCGCCCCGAACCGGTTATCGTATCTTAGCAACAACCAGATTGCACGGTTTTGGCCAATATTTGTTATTATTGATAGAGTACTGAAAAAGTGGAGTGGAATGGTTCTGGCAGGTAGTGGCATAAACGCTTTCGTTTGCTGGATTCGCTAATTCACAAAACCAGATTAATCCACTTAACTGCGGTTTTATGCGCATGAACGAACATTTTGAAAACGACCGGACCGTGCTGGACACCGTGCGCCGCTTCGAGCGCATGGTGGCCCAGCAGGAGTCTGTTTTCTTCGACCTGGAGGACTTCGAGAACATCATCGACCATTACGTGACGAGTGCAGAGTTTGATAAGGCCCTCCAGGCCTGCGAAGCTGCCCTCGGCCAGTACCCTTTCTCAACTGAGCTGCTGATTGACCGCGCGCAGGTGACGGCCATGCGCGGCGACTACACCGAAGCCGAGCGCCAGATTGACGCCGTGGCGGCCCTGGACCCTACCAACGCCGACGTAGCCGTGACGCGGGGCATTATCAGCACGCAGCGGGGCGAATTTGCGCAGGCGGTGGAGTTTTTCCGGACCGGCCTGGAGCAGGAGCCCGAGCGCGAAGACATCCATTTTAACCTGGGCCTGGCTTTTCAGAGCTGGCAAAAATTCAAGAGCGCAGCCAAGCACTACAAGCAGAGCCTGCGCCTCAACCCCGACAATGAAACCGGCGTGCAGGAGCTCCTACACTGCCTCGACATCACGGCGCGGCTGGAGGAGCACGAAGACTTCTTCAAGCGCTTCACCGACGATGACCCCTACTCGGCCACGGCTTGGTACAACCTGGGGCAATACTGGTACCGCCGCGAGGACTTCACGAAGGCCGCCGAGGCGTTCGACTTTGCCGTGACCATCCGGGCCAATTTTTACGATGCCCACCACTGGCTGGCCGATACCTTTGTATGCCAGCAGGAGTACCTGAAGGCCATTCCCGAGTTCGAAATGGCCTACCCGCCCGGCGAGCCCACCGATGAGGCCCTGTGCAACATCGGCGAGTGCTACGAGAAGCTGCGCGAGTGGGAGCCTGCCCGCAAATACTACCGTCAGGCGCTGGAGCTGAACCCGGAAATGGACGAGGCTTGGTTTGGTCAGGGCGTGCTGCTGCAAGAGCAAGGGCGCTGGTTTGAGGCCATTCACTACTTCCGCAAGGCGACTGAGCTGTATGCCGAAAGCGGCGAGTACTGGTCGGCGTTGGGGGCGGCCGAAAACCAGGTGGGCAACGTGGTGAGTGCGCTCGAATCGTACGAAAAAGCCACCGAAGTAGCTCCCGACGACGTGCAGGGCTGGGTGAGCTGGAGCGCAATCCTCTACGAGCAGGGTCACTTCAGCGAAGCCGTGGATTTGGTACGCCACGCCGTGGAGTTGCACCCGCACGAAGCCCATTTCCACTACATGCTGTGCGCTTATCTGCTGGCCGATGGCCGCATGAAAGAGGCGTACGGCGTACTCGAAACGGCCCTCACGCTCAACTATGAGCAGCACATTATCCTGTTCGACTACTTCCCCCAACTGCGTGAGCAGCCAGGCTTGAAGCGCCTTATTGAGCAGTTTCGGAAATAACATTTTGGCTTAATGCTACTTTTGTAACCGCCCGTCAGCCGACGGGCGGTTTTTCTTTGCCCGCGCCACCCGTTTTTTAGAGCGGGCAAGCTTTCCCTCAATTCTCATATTTCACTTTCTATTAATGAATTACGACCTCTCCCAACTGCCGGAGCGCACCCCCAAGCCCCGCGAGCAGGGCTACACCATGGTAATGGATAAAGGCATGAGCCTGCGCGAAGTAGAAGACTTTCTGGAGGTAGGCGAGGCCTATACCGACGTGGTGAAGCTGGGCTGGGCCACTTCTTATGTGGTCCCCAACCTGAAGCGCAAACTTGAAATCTACCGCGAAGCCAATATTCCGGTGTACTTCGGCGGCACACTGTTTGAGGCCTTCATCATCCGCAACCAATACGACGATTATCGCCGCCTGCTGGACACCTACGGCATGGAATACGCCGAGGTATCGGACGGTAGCATCGACCTCGACCACGAGCGCAAATGCGAGTACATCCGCGACCTGAGCAAGAGCGTGCGCGTACTGAGCGAAGTGGGCTCGAAAGATGCGGAGAAAATCATCCCGCCCTACAAGTGGATTTCGCAGATGCAGACCGAGCTTGAGGCCGGCGCCATCAAGGTAATTGGTGAGGCCCGTGAGGGCGGCAACGTGGGCCTGTTCCGTAGCACCGGCGAGGTGCGCTCGGGCTTGGTGGAGGAGATTCTGACCAAGATTCCTTCGGAGAAAATCCTGTGGGAAGCCCCTCAGAAAGCCCAACAAGTGTGGTTTATCAAGCTACTGGGAGCCAATGTGAACCTCGGCAACATTGCTCCCAACGAAGTGGTGAGCCTCGAAACCATCCGTTTGGGATTGCGCGGCGACACGTTCTCGCACTTCCTCGACATGGATGCCGTGGACCCCATGTTCCAGCCAGCGGCCAAGACCGGCAAGCCCGGCACTTCTATGCCCCGCGGCTAAGTAGTAACCGTCGGCCAACTGCACTGACCAATAAATCAAAAGCCCTTCATGGTCGACATGAAGGGCTTTTTTAGACGCGTTTGTTTATCTATCGTTCACAAAAAAAGCCGGCCTCCTTGCGGAAGCCGGCTTTTTTGTTGGCCGAAGCCATGGTCAGCTTATTGCTTCACCACTTTCAGGTTTTTCACTTCGCCGGTAGGCAAGGTGATTTTCACCAGGTACACACCAGCTTTCAGGTCGCCCATGCCAGCCACCGAAGTGTCGGTGAGGCTACCGGTCAGCACCACATTCTGCTGTTGCAGAGTGCGGCCCGTCATGTCGGTCACCAACAGCTTAGCCGTGCCCGTAGCCGCCGATTGCAGGGCTACGTGGAGTTCGTTGCCAGCATTGAGGGGGTTAGGGTAAGCTACGAAGCTGGCGGAAGGGGCCTTGCCTTCGAAGCTAACAACCGTGGGGGCGAAGAAGGCATCTTTGCCGTCCAGGTCCATCTGGTGCAGGCGGTAGTAACGCTTGCCCGTTTTGTTGGCTTCTTTGTCTACGTAGCTGTAGTTGGTCACTTTCGTAGTGTTCGGCGAAGCGCTCGGAACGTAGGCCAGCGTGCGGTACTCGGTGCCATTGGTCGAAACCTGCACTTCGTAGCCTTTGCTGTTTTCTTCCGAAGCCGTCTGCCAGGTCACCAAGGCATCGCTGCCGATGCGCTTGGCATCAAACGCCATCAAGCGAACGGGCAGGGGCGTTTCGGTGCTGCCCAGCGTGATGGTGGCGAATTGGGTGACACCGGTTTTGGTTACGTTGTTGTTCACCTGGTCAACCGGGCCATCGCGGCCAATCAGGCCGAAAGCACCGCCACCGTTGGTCGAGTAGAAGATGGTCAGCTGGTCTTCCGGGATGATGCTGTTGCCGGGAGTGCGGTAATCAGGACCGTTCAGGTCGCGGGTTTCCGCATCGCGGTAGTGGAAAACCATCGTAGCGGTCAGGCCACCGTTGTTGGTAGCCGGGTCGGCAGGACGGATGCCAAAGATGCGACGGATGCCGAAGCGGCCGCTAACCGGCGCATAGGCTTCTACCGTGTTGCGGGTCACATCTACGTTGCCGGGGCTGTTGGAACCGGTGAAGGTCAGGGTCATGCCTATGTTGCCGTAGGTCCGCGTCTCGCCTACCAGTACTGATGCGCGGGTAGTACGAACAAAGCCACGCAGGTAGGAATCGTCGGTTTCGCCGTTGAGCTGTGCACCGTTGTTGCCATTGGTGAGCGCACGGTCAGCCAGTACAATCACCGACAGACCCGGCTTGAGGATGTCGGTAGTCAAAACGCCGGCATTGGCATTGAGTGCCGTGTAGGGGTTGGGGGCTACAGTATTAACAGCGCTTACGCTGGGAGTCAGGAAATTGATGGCCTCCGAAACGTTCATGATTCCAACTACATCCTTTCTACCGCCACCCGAGATGTCAACCCGGACGAACGAGCCACTGGTGATGGTTTGGTTCACGCTGCCGGCAAACTCCATGATGGTGTTTTCCCGCTGAATGAAGCTATCGAAGCTGTTATCGAAGTCACCGTATACTTTCAACTGTCCCCGTACCAGACGGGTGATAGAACGCGAGCCCTGGGAAGTGCCGCCCATAATCAGGTTGAGGCACTCTGCGGGACCCGAGCCGACATTGCTGTAGGTAGGCGTGGCAACGTCAGAGTTGACGTTGGGGTACGGAACACCGCTACCAGCACCCAGGTCACGAATCAGCGCATTCTTGGTTTTATCAGGAATGCCATTGCTCCAGTTACGGGCATCAAACCAGTTGTCGTTGATGGAACCCGTCCAGATGGTTTGAGCTACCGGCGTACCCGTCACCGTGAAATTGGCGCTGTATGCATTGCCAGGAGCACCGTTCGGGTCGGTAATGGTGAAGTTAACATTCGTAATCGAGTTCGTGCCGCTGGCCTGGTAGTACACGTCAACCACATAGTTGCCCGCAGCCAAGACGGCCGGAGTAGCAATCAGGTTAGGCTGGGGGTTGATGCCGTTAACGCCGGGGTCGAGGATGAACGTGCGCGTGCCGTTGACCGTGTTGCCCGACTGCGTGAGGTTGATGGGCTGGAAAGCACCACCGGACGTGCCGCTCAGGCGGGTGCGGTAGTAGAGCACCACGTTGGTGATGGTATTGGCACCGGCTTCGGTAGTGGTCACCGTCGTGGTGTTGAGGCGCAGCTGGCCGTTGTTCACGTCGTATGTCGTGCCGTTGTTGGAGGGCGAGCTCAGGTCAGCACCCTGGAAGGGGCGCGGCACGTTGGGGTTGATGTTGTAGATAACGGTGCCGCTGTTGTTCGGGGCGATGCCGATGGTGTTGCCCTGCACCGTAGGCAGCGGCGTTTTGGTGCCGGTTACGTCGAAAGTAGCGGCGTACGAGTTGTTATCGTTGGCGCGCTGGGGCAGGCCCGTGCCGTTTACCTGATAGGTGGCATGGAACGTTACCTGAATGGTGTAGCCTACACCCGCGTTAGCGACGAGGCTAATCAGGTTGGTGTTGCCACTACCGAGCGAGAATTGACGCACACCACCAACAGAGCTGTTCTGCTGCAATTGCAGGGTACCGTTGGTAACAACGTTGAAGCTGGGGTCATAGAGGATGTAATCCAGGCTGGCGCCGTTCACCACCAGATTACCAGTTTCGGTGGTCGTCACCGTGCCGCCCTGCAGAATCAGTTGGCCAGCGTTGATGTCGAAAGCCGGAGTCGTAGTCGAGCCGGGCTTTTGGTCAATCAGCTTCGTGTTGAAGGAAGTGCCGGGGTAGTTAACGCTACCGTTGCCTTGGTCAACGGTTACCGATTCGCCGGAGAAGAGAACTTCGTTTCTGGGAGGAGCAACTACGGTAAAGACCGAATTGCGAAGCGGCGACAAACGGGAAGCATCATCCGTGTCGGTCACGCGAAAGCGAATATCAAAACGATTCGAGCTTCCTGGCGTTACCGAGCTTGCAGCCGAAGAGAGCAGGTTAATGGCTGCCCCGCTGAGGGTGAACGTACGAATGTTGGTTCCAGCATCCAGTACCCCGGTTCCTAAGTCGATAGAAATGAAAGCCGGATTGGTGTTGGTAGTAGGTGTGCTAAAGTTTCCCGGAAATACGCGGTAAAGCAACTCACCGGAAGTGTAAGTGGCATTGCCAGCAGATTCCTGTACGCTTACGGTACCACCGTTAATCTGAAATACATCAGTAGTAGAGAAGGTGCCGAAGTCTTTGTTAAAAAAGTTGTTAGCACCGGTAGTAGCGGCTTGGGTATCATAAGTACCAGATGTGCCGCGCACATTCAGCGTTACCGAGCTGCTTACAATCTGGGCCGAAGCCGTCAGCGAGGAGCCCAAGCCCAAGAAAATGGCGAAGAGCGGAATGAGGGAGCTTAGAAAGCGCCGCTGTCGCGACAGCTTCTGAGTAAAGGTTAAAGTTTGCATGTAATTGGGGGTTGGATGTAAGAGAGAACGAATCGCTTGGAGTGCGTATTCACGACGAGGCGCATATACGCAGGGGTTTAAAAAAAGTCTGGACTGGGCTGGGAAAATTTAAACAAATGCCAAATCTGTCCAAATTCTGTGTTTTTGATATTATCAAGTGGGTGTAGATGAATGACATCTGTTGCTGGCTGAATGCACAAAAACCATCGGTTAATGCACGACGCTGTAGGGCACGGTCGCCAAAGCCTTTTTTTCGGCTGGTAGTTCCACGCCCAGCAAATCATGTACACTTACCCGGATTTTATTGGAGAGCTGGGTGATGGGCAGGTCGTTGCTGTCGTAGCCGAATGGATTCTCGATTTCGTTGCCAATCATCTCCAGCCCGAGCATGGCGTAGGCCCCAATCATGGTCACGGGCACCATCCACCAGCCGCAGGAATCGACCAGCACCAGGGGCATTACCATGATGAAGACCGTGATGTAGCACTTGATAAAAAAGCTGTAGGAATACGGGATGGGCGTGGATTTGATGCGCTCGCAGGTGCCGTTCACGGTCATCATGCCCAGGTAGTGCTGCTTGATGTTGATGAGGTGGATGGGGTCAAAAATCTGGACCTGGCGCAGCTGCTCCACGCTTTCCATGAGCACGGCGATGATGGTGGAGCACACGCTTTCGGCCTTTTGGAGGCGCTCGATGATGTCGGGCGTGGCTTCCATCTTATCGAAGCGGACTTTGTTGCGCAGGCTGCCTTCGAGGGCGATGGGGAAGTTGGAGATGAGGGCGGCGAAATAGCGGCGGCTGGACTTGGCCTCGCGGGGCAGCAGGGCGTTCATTTCCATGGCCAAGCCCCGGCAGTGCGACACGAGCTGGCCCCACACGCGGCGGCCTTCGTAGTACCGGTCGTAGGCAGTGTTGGTGCGGAACACCAGCAGCAAGCTGAGCAGAATGCCCAGAATGGACAGGTATTCGCGCCCGATGCGAACGTTGAGAGTATGAAAGTCGAGGCTGATGACGGCGATGGCCGAACCGTACAGACCCACGAGGGCCACACGCTTCAGCAACAGGCGAATAACCGCCGAGGTGTGAAAGTGCCACAAGGCCCGCCACCAATCACCGCCCTGATAAACAATCATTGAATATGTGTTTTTTTGTCCTGCAACGGCAAATCATTTGCCGGGGTTGAGCCTACTTAGCCGCACAGTAGAATAGTGAAAATGGGCAGCGGCCCAATTCGTAAGTGCGTTGTGGCGGGCATATCATAGGTCATGCCAGGTTTTTGCCGCGCCACGCTTACCTGAACCGTACACCGCAGCTTTACACTGCTCAATAACAGGCTCACTACCCGGAACCGAATGATTTAGTCGCATTGAAAAAAATACCAGATAAGTACCAAGTCAGGCACCCGTTCAGCCAATCGGGCCGCAAAGGTAAGAAGCACAGACTCGGGACACTAACTGCGGGGAATAATAAAGCGAACGTGCGAACCGCCGAAGCCCGGTGACCGGGGTAGTTTCGGCGGCAACCGGTTTTCTTTGTGGCTCACTTCACGCCCGGCATGGAAATTATCAAACACTTTCTCGACCTTCTGCTTCATCTCGACAAGACCCTAGTAGACGTCGTCCACAACTATGGCACTTGGACGTATCTGGTGCTTTTCCTCATCGTTTTCACCGAAACGGGCATTATTATATTCCCTTTTCTGCCCGGCGATTCGCTACTGTTTGCGGCCGGAGCGCTGGCCGCCCGCCCCGAAACCGGCCTGAACGTGTGGATAATCATTCCGCTGCTAATTGCGGCCGCCTTCATCGGCGACAACGTGAACTATGCCGTGGGCGACTACCTGGGGCCGCGGGTGTTCCGCGAGGATTTCAAATTCCTGAACCGCAAGTACCTCGACCAGACGCAGGCGTTCTACGCCAAGCACGGCGGCAAAACCATCATCATGGCGCGCTTCGTGCCCATCGTGCGCACGTTTGCGCCATTTGTGGCGGGTATTGGCACCATGACTTACCGCTACTTCGCGTCGTACAGCATCATGGGCGCGGTGCTGTGGGTGGTGGTGCTCACGCTGGCGGGCTACCTGTTCGGCAACATTGAGGTGGTGCAAAAGAACTTCGAGCTAGTGATTCTGGGTATTATTGCGCTGTCGGTGCTGCCCCCGCTGTGGTCGTTTGTGAAAGGCAAGCTGGCTGGCCCGGCCGACGCGCCGGTCCGGTAGCCGGAGGGCTGCTCCGTGCAGGAGCGCGCCTTCCCGCCAAATCGTAAGCCGTCCCGGATTTTCGTATCCGGGACGGCTTTTTTGCGCTACTTTGGGTTGTTTTTCGCTTTCAATTTCAATTCCATGCGTCAGTTCGGGCTTATTGGCCGCACCCTCAATTACTCGTTCTCGCAGACGTACTTCAGCCAGAAGTTCTACTCGCAGAGCCTGGCCGACCACGCGTATGAGCTATTTGAGCTAGCTACTATCGGCGAGCTGCCGGCCCTGCTGGCGGCAAATCCTGACCTGGCGGGCCTGAACGTGACCATTCCCTACAAGGAAAGCGTGGTACCCTACCTGGATGAGCTGGCCAGTTCGGCCCGCCGCGTGGGGGCCGTGAACGTGATTGAATGGCAGCCCGACGGCCGGCTGCGCGGCCATAATACCGATGTGGTAGGCTTCCGGGAATCGTTGCGGCAGTTTTTTCCGGCTACGCCCGATGCGCGGGCGCTAGTGCTGGGCGCGGGCGGCGCGGCCAAAGCCGTGACCGTGGCGCTGAATGATTTGGGCATCGCCTATTGGTCGGTAACGCGCAACCCGCTGGGCCACGGCCTGACGTATGACGACCTGACGCCACAGGTGCTGGCCGCGCATCAGCTCATCATCAACACTACGCCGCTGGGCACTTTTCCGCTGGTGGAGGAGTGCCCGCGCCTGCCCTACGAGGCCCTAACGGCGCAGCACTACCTGTATGATTTGGTGTATAACCCCGGCGAAACGCTGTTTATGGCCAAAGGCCGGGCGGCCGGTGCACAGGTAAAAAATGGGTTCGAGATGCTGTGCCTGCAAGCCGAAGCGGCCTGGGATATCTGGAACAACGGCGCTGCTGACTGATAACTGAAAGTCGTTTGCAACCTTTTCGGGTGGGCGTGCATCTCCCCTATACCAGCCTACCACTTGCTGGCTATCTTCTGGTTGACGCACCTTTCTATGCAATTGAAAATGGACTCATCTACCCTTCTTTCCCTGGCCGGCACGGGTTACCGGGCACAGGCATGAGCAGCGGCGCCCTCACCTGGTTCGCGTTCGGGGCCGATGACGTGCTGCCCGACCAGCCCGCCACGGCTCCGCGCCTCACGGCCAGCCGCAGCGCGGCCGTGACCAGCCCGCCCACCGAAGCCGAGCTGATTGACGGCTGCCTGCGCGGCCGCCAGCTGGCCCAGAAGCTGCTCTACGACAAGTACGCCGGAAAAATGATGGCCGTGTGCCTGCGCTACGCCCAAACCACCTTCGAGGCCGAGGACGTGTTGCAGGAAGGTTTTTTGACGGTGTTCCGCACGCTGGCCAGCTTCCGACGCGAGTGCCCGCTGGAATTCTGGATTCGCCGTATCATGATTAACGCGGCCCTGCGCCAGCACCGCCGCAACGCCTCACTGGTGGCGGTGAGCGACGGCGACTACCCCGAAACGCTATCCAGCGAGGAATTTACCCTCAGCAACTTCAATTTCAATGAGCTGCTGGAAATGGTGCAGGAGCTAGCTCCGCGCTACCGCATGGTTTTCAACCTTTATGCTATCGAAGGCTATACTCATAAAGAAATCGGCGAATTATTAAGCATTACCGAGGGCACCAGCAAATCCCAATATTCCCGGGCCCGCGTCATCCTACAAACTAAACTGGAGCGCCTCGGTGCCCCAACCCGCCATGTCCGTTAATCCTATCGAAGACAACACTACGCCTAAAACCACTGGCAGCCTGGAGGAATTATTCCGCCACCACCTGGGCGAGGAGGCCGCCGTGCCCCCGCGCCCCATGCTGTGGGACCAGATTGATAATTCCCTGCTGATTCGACAGAACGAAACCTACCGCCGTCGCCTCGTGGCCACGCGCTGGGTGGCGGCGGCCAGCCTGCTACTGGCCACGCTGGCCGGCACCGGCTGGTGGGCCAACCGTGCCGATGTGCTGGGAGGCGCTGCAATGGCGGTGAATGGCCGGTCAGCGGCAGGTGTCCAGGCGGGCCGCATTAATAATTCGGCCACGCTGGGGATGAAGCATGTGGCCGGAGAGTCTGATGCTTCGGTAGCAGCGAATGGTGCGGCAGTCGGTGCTAACAGGGCTGCTTCGGCAGGCCGCGCTTCTGTTAATAGCGGCACATCAACCAATATCAATCCTGACGCGGCATCAGCAGATAGTCAAGATTTTGCCATTACAAATCGGGCAATCGCAGCCGCTGCTACCCGAAACAAGTACCCCAGCTTCGGTTCGGCCTCAACGGCTCGCTATTCAACGGGCAACCTTTCAGCGGCTGAATCGGCTTCGCAGAATGGCTTTGCTTCAGAAGGTGGCGCGGCTACTGCTGCTACCATCGCAGCTACGGCAACCAGCGAAACTCTGGCTTCGGTCACCACTCCAGCTATTGGCCAAACGCGCTCCGAGCAGCAGAACTCAATTCAGAATTCCGGCCGGACGCTGGCAGCGGCTGACGTGGCTGGCACAACTGCAACCGGCGTTTCGGCAGCTATCGGCAGCAACACGGCTGGCGCGATGAGCAGTGGCGCGGTGGCCACGACATCAGTAGCCGCCACTGCTACTTTAGCAGCAACGGCTGTACCCGAGGAAGTTAGCCTAATGGCAGCGCGCCAAACGTCGCTGAGCCTGGCCAATGCCACTACTTTACCAAATGGACTGGCCACGGTGCCGGTTGAAGCCCTGCCCACCATCGACGCGCACCGCTGGCATTACGGGGCCAGCTACACGGCTGGCGTATTCAATCCCAACGTCAATTTCTCACGGGCCGGCATCGAGTCGGAGTTCGATTACGACCGGGGCCCCGCCTTCGGCACGGACTCCCCTAAACTGACTGAAGTGGCCGCTACCGAGTACCGCAACAACCTGCGGCCGGGCCTGAGCCAGCGCATCGCACTATTGGCCACGCGCCACCTGCGCGGCCATTGGTCGCTGAGCACCGGGGCCGAATTCACGCAGGCCACGGCGCAATCGGCTTCGTCGTCGTCCTTCGTCGGTGAGCAGCTGTTCGACCTGGGCCAGGGCGGCACCAAACACCCGCTGCGCACCACCGATTTCCGCTACAGCATGGCCAGCATTCCGCTGGAAGTGCGCTACTCCAATCCGGTAAAACGCGGCTGGAGCCTCTACGGCCGCCTGGGCGGCGTGGTAACGGCCCTGCTGGGCGTGCGCAGTGATGTGCAGGGCGACCCGGAAGCCACCCGCACCTATTCCATCGCCTCCACGGGCGGGCCTTACCGCCGCGTGATGGGCAGCCTGCGCGGCGCGGCGGGCACGCAGTTCCGCACCAGCACGGGGAAATGGGCCTTCACGATGGGCCCAGTAGCCGAAATTGGCCTTGTAGCAATCAATGCCCATCCGGTGCAGAGCTATTTGGCCCAGAGCCACCCGTATAGCTTCGGGTTAGAAGCGGGCGTGGAATTTGGACGGTAATTCACAATAATTTTTATACCTATATATAAGGAGCACAAAAACACACCCACTTTTTCTTTCAGGGGTGCGTCTTCTACCCTTTTCCACTTCCTGCGAAACCCATTATCCCCGATTCGGGTTAAGGTAGGCTGACCATTTCGGCCTACCTTTCGCGTTGCATGGAGTACCAACTGACCTCTGAATTTAAGCCCACCGGCGACCAGCCCACCGCCATCGCCAAGCTGGTGGAGGGCGTGAACAACGGCGAGCACGCCCAAGTGCTGCTCGGGGCCACCGGCACCGGCAAAACCTTCACCATGGCCAACGTCATTGCCCAGACGGGCAAGCCGGCGCTGGTGCTCTGCCACAACAAAACCCTTGCGGCGCAGCTCTACGGCGAGTTCAAGGCGTTTTTCCCGAACAACGCGGTCGAGTACTACATCAGCTACTACGACTACTACCAGCCGGAAGCCTACATCGCCAGCACCGACGTTTTCATCGAGAAAGACCTTGCCATCAACCAGGAAATTGAGAAGCTGCGGCTGCACACCACTTCCACCCTGCTCAGCGGGCGGCGCGATGTCATTGTAATTGCCTCGGTGTCGTGCATCTACGGCATCGGCAACCCCGAGGAATTCGCCAAAAACGTCATTTTCCTGAAGCCGGGCATGCGCTACACGCGCAATAACCTGCTTTATCAGTTCGTGCAGATTCTGTACTCGCGCACCGAGGTAGAGTTCACGCGCGGCTCGTTTCGGGTGAAGGGTGACACGGTGGACGTGTTTCCGGCCTACGCCGACTACGCCGTGCGCATCTACTTTTTTGGCGATGAGATTGAGTCGGTGCACAAGATTGACCCCATCAGCGGTAAGAAGCTGAGCGACGAGGCCAACGGCATTGCGCTGTACCCGGCCAACCTGTTCGTGACCGGCAAGGACACGCTGAACTCGGCTATTAAGCAGATTCAGGACGACATGGTGCAGCAGCACGCCTACTTCGAGAAGGAAGGCCGCGACTCGGAAGCCAAGCGCATCATGGAGCGCACAGAGTTCGATTTGGAGATGATTCGGGAGTTGGGCTATTGCTCGGGCATCGAGAACTACTCGCGCTACTTTGATGGGCGCACGCCGGGCTCGCGGCCGTTTTGCCTGCTCGACTATTTCCCCAAAGACTACCTGCTGGTGGTGGACGAAAGCCACGCCACCATGCCCCAAATCCGGGCCATGTGGGGCGGCGACCGCAGCCGCAAAACGGCCCTCATTGAATACGGCTTCCGCCTGCCATCAGCTTTGGACAACCGGCCGCTGACATTCAACGAGTTCGAGAGCATGTACCAGCAGGCCGTTTTCGTATCGGCCACGCCTTCGGATTATGAGCTAACCCAGGCCGACGGCGTGGTGGTGGAGCAGATTATCCGCCCCACGGGCCTGCTCGACCCCGAAATCGACATCCGCCCCAGCCTCAACCAGGTTGACGACCTGCTGGATGAGGTGGACAACCGCGTGAAAATGGGTGACCGGGTGCTGGTGACCACCCTCACCAAGCGCATGGCCGAGGAGCTGAGCAAGTACATGGACCGCCTCGGCATCAAGGTCGAATACGTGCACTCCGATGTGAAAACGCTGGACCGCGTGGAAATTCTGCGCAAGCTGCGGCTGGGTGAAATCGACGTACTCATCGGTGTAAACCTGTTGCGCGAAGGCCTCGACTTGCCCGAAGTAAGCCTTGTAGCCATCCTCGATGCCGATAAGGAAGGATTCCTGCGCGACCAGCGCAGCCTGATTCAGACCATGGGCCGCGCCGCCCGAAACGACCGGGGCAAGGTAATTATGTATGCCGACCGCATGACCGGCTCCATGCAGCGGGCCATTGACGAGACGAACCGCCGCCGCGCCACCCAGGCGGCGTATAATGAGGAACACGGCATCACGCCGCGCACTGTGCGCAAGAGCCACGCCGAAATCATGGGTCAGACCGATTTGGCCGACTACCGCGTGCTCGACACCTTGCCCTATGCCAACTCCGACGACGGGGCCGCCCTGGCAATGGCCGCTGAGCCGGTGATAGCCATGATGACCCGGCCCGAGCTGGAAAAACTCATCAAAACCACCGAAAAGCAGATGGAAGCCGCCGCTAAGGACCTGGACTTCCTCACGGCCGCCAAGCTGCGCGACGAACTAGCCGCGCTGAAAACCATGCTCAAAGGCAAGCGGGAATAGAGAGCGATGAATCTACTCGGCCATGCGGTTTCATTGGGATTAGGCAGAACAACCGGACAGCCTCCTTATTTGCTGGCCGTGGGTGCCGCCATCTCTGTCACCGGAGCTTGCGGGGCCAGCAAGTGGCGGCTTTTGGCTACCACCACCGGCTTGCCTACCTGGAAGGCGGCGCGCTGCCTCACCTCCGCCGACGAGGCGGCGGCTTGCACGGTATAGGTGCCGGCATCCGTCACCCAGGCCGAGGCAGCCGTGTCGTAGGAAGCCAGGTCGGCAGCAGTAAGGGTGAAACTGAGCGTCTGCGCCTTGCCGGGCGCGAGCAGGGAGGTTTTGGCGAAGGCTTTCAGCTCGCTCTCGGGCTTGGCAAGATTGCCTTTGGGGGCATTCAGATAGAGCTGCACCACTTCGCGGCCCGCCGTCTTGCCGGTATTGGTGACGGTGAGCGTGGCCGTGAGCTTGTCGTTGAGGGTGGGCGCGCTGAGTTTCAGTGGGCCGTAGGCGAACGTGGTGTAGCTCAGGCCGTGACCAAACGCGTAGGCTGGCTGCTTGTGGAAGGTGTTGAAGTAGCGGTAGCCCACGTAGATGCCTTCGGCGTAGGTGTTTTCCGATTCCTGACCGCCCATTCCGCTGGCCGATGTGGCCGCGCCGGCCCGCACTTTACCCGGAAAATCCTGGCTGTACGGAATGTCGGTGTAGGCCATCGGGAAGGTGGTGGCCAGCTTGCCCGAGGGGTTGGTCTGGCCGCTCAGCACATCGGCCACGGCGTGGCCACCTTCCTGGCCGGGCTGCCAGGCCAGCAGAATGGCATCGGCCTGGTTGCGCCAACTGGCGGTTTCTACCACGCCGCCCACATTCAGCACCACCACCACTTTCTTGCCCAAGGCGTGGAAAGCCGTAGCAACTTGTTGAAGCATGGCCTTTTCGTCGGCCCGGAGCGTGAAATCATCAGCCACTTTGCGGTCACCGCCCTCGCCGGCGCTGCGGCCTAGGGTGACGATTGCCACATCGGCAGCCTGGGCCTGCTGTTGCAGGGTGGCCGCGTCCAGCCCCATTTCCACGATGACCGGGATGGGTTCGAAAAAGGTCCGTTTTTTGGGCAGCTTGGCTTTTTCAGCCCGTAGATACTGCGTATAGGCTTGGCTGATGGCGGAATTGACGGAAAACCCAGCCTTGCTCAGGCCCTGCTCGATGGAAATGGTGTAGGCGCGGTTCACGTCGCCGCTGCCCGTGCCGCCGGCAATGAGATTGTAAGAGGTGTTGCCGAACAGGGCCAGCTTCTGGCCGGCGGCCAGCGGCAGCGCCTGGGCTTCGTTGCGCAGCAGCACCATGCTTTCGGCGGCGGCCTGGCGGGCCACGGCGGCATCAGCCGGCAGCGCGGGGCGGCTGGTGTAGCTGTCGCCCTTGAAGGTGGGCGACTGCAAGACCAGTTCCAGCACGCGGGTCACGTTGGCATCGAGTTGGGCGGGCGTTAGCTGGCCGCTTTTGGCCGCCGCCAGCAGCGCTTGCGTCTGGGCCGTGGTGCCGGGCATGAGCAGGTCGTTGCCGGCCTGGAGCTGGGCCACCGGGTTCTGGCCGCCGTACCAGTCGGTCATTACCAGGCCTTTGAAGCCCCACTCCTGCCGCAGCAACGTGGTGAGCAGGTCGGGGCTTTGCGAAGTGTAGGTGCCGTTCACGAGGTTGTAGCTCGACATCACTGTCCAGGGCTGGGCCTTGCGCACGGCTATCTGGAAGCCTTTCAGGTAGATTTCGCGCAGCGCCCGCTCGCTCACCTGCGAGTTCATTTTCATACGGTTGAACTCCTGGTTATTGACCGCGAAGTGCTTGATGGACGTGCCTACGCCGTTCGATTCGACGCCGTTTACGAAAGCCGCCGCGATGTTGCCGGTCACCACCGGGTCTTCGGAATAATACTCGAAGTTGCGCCCGCCCAGCGGGTTGCGGTGAATATTCATACCTGGAGCCAATAGCACGTCAATGCCGAAAGCACGCACCTCGCTCCCAAACGCCACGCCCACTTTGTACACCAGCTCGGTGTCCCAGCTCGACGCCAGCAGCGTGGCCACCGGGAAAGCTGTGGCGTAGTAGGTCCGGGTGCTATCACCGCCCCGGATGGGGTCAATGCGTACGCCCGCCGGCCCATCGGAAAGCGTGAGCGACGGGATGCCGAGCCGCGCAATGGCGTGGGTGCGGCCGGCCGCGCCGGGTACTTTCTCGGGCACCTTGCGGTCCTCGGGGTCGGAGGGAGGCAGGATGCCTTCGGGGAAACCGGCCGGGTAGAAGCCCATGCCCACCACCAGCTTCACCTTTTCCTCAGTGGTAAGGGCGGCCAGGATTTCCTTCAGCGGAGCCTTACCCAGCTGCGGCGCGGGAGTTTGAGCTAGTGCGGCCCGGCTGCCGAGCAGAGCAAGCAAAACCACCGTCGAAAACTTACCGCCACGGCGGCTATACGCGTGATACAGGTTGGTCATAAATCCAGAACTCATTAATTGACAATCAATTTTCTATCGGCCCACGGAATACGTGCAGCGCTGCGGCCCCACGCCCGTAATCTTCACCGACTGCCAGCCGGTGGGCAGCGTGGATTTGCGCTGCGTGATGCCGGCCGGCGTAATGTCCAGCCCGCCAAAGCCCATGAGCACGGCTTGCAGCACCCCGCCCGCTCCCGTGGCGAAGTAGGGATTGGTGCCGCCCTTGGTTTCGGCGATGACGCGGAAGGGCGGCAGCAGATTAGGCTCGTAAGCATCTTTAAACCAAAGCTTCGCCTTGTCGGCATTGCCCAGGCGGGCGTAGAGCAGCGCGAAGATGCCCTGCGTCATGGCCGGCGTGCCTTCGTTGGGCACGCGGGTTTCGTAGTAAGCCAGGTCTTTGCGAATTTGTGCGGGGTCGGTGATGACGTTCAGCGGGTAGGCCAGCAGGTTCACGTCGCCTTGTTTGATGCCTTCGCCGTGGTAGGTGGCGTGCTCCTGGGTCACGCCGTCGGCCATTTTTAGGATGGGAATGTTTTGGGCTACCAGTGCCCAGTCGGGGTTGGCGCGCAGGCCCAGCAGTTTGGCGGCGGCGGCGGCGTTTTGCAGGTTGACTTTGGCGGCGGCGTTGGTGAAGGCGTCGTTGTCCACGTTTTCAGCCCACTCATCGGAGGCTACTACGTTCTTGATGTCGTAGTGGCCGGGACCGTTGCGCTCCACCCGGCTGGCCCAAAAGTCGGCGGTGGCCGAGAGCATCGGCCAGCCTTTTTCGCGCAGCCAGTCCTTATCCTGCGTCACGCAGTAGTATTGCCAGGCGGCCAGGGCCACGCAGGCCGAAATATGGTGCTCGAAGGGGCCGCTCAAAGCCCACACCGGGGTTTCCTCCACGCCCGAGTCGGCGCTTTCCCAAGGGTACATGGCCCCTTGGTAGCCGTGGGCGAAGGCGTTGCGTCGGGCCGGCTCCAGCCGCCGGAACCGGTACTCCACCAGCGACTTGGCTATTTCGGGGTGCAGCACCAGCAGCGCCGGAAACATCCACAGGTCGGCATCCCAGAAGACGTGGCCGTTGTAGCCCAGCCCCGAGAGGCCCATGGGCGAGGGCGAATAATCGGTGCCGGCCCGCGAAAAGCTGTAGAGGTGGTAGAGCATGCTGTGCACGTCCTGCTGGGCCTGGGCATCGCCGCTTATCTGGATGTCGCTCTGCCACAAGTCCTGCCAGGCTTTGGCGTGGAAGGCCAGCAGCCGCTCCCGGCCTTCGAGGCGGGCGAAGATGGTCATGCGCTCGGCCTCATTCAGCGGGTCGGGGTGGTGGGCCGAGGTGATGGCCGAGCCCGCCACGGCGTAGCCGTAGGTCTGGCCCGCTTTCAGGGCCTTGCTGAATTTCATCAGGTGCTCGCCATTGTCCCACATTTCGTGGATGACGCGCGGCTCCAGCCCCTGCCCTTCCGTGAACAGAAACGTGGTGGACGCGCACAGCAGCAGCTTGCCCGTCGGGCTTTTGGCCGAGGACGTGAGCAGGCGCACGGTGGCGTGCGGCCGGTCAATTTCGTTGTAGTAGTTCTGCACGTCGCGCAGGGCGTCGGGTGTGTCCATCACGCTGGCGGCGGTCAGGGCGATATCCTTTTGGGCCACGATGGACACGTCCAGCAGCACTGTGTAGGGCAGGTGGCGCAGCGCGTAGGTGGTGTAGCTGATGGTGGCCTTGTCCTGGTAGTCGAAGGTGGTGGTGAGGGTGGCCTTCTGCATATCCAGCGCCTGCCGGAAGTGGCTGGCATCGGCGGCGCCGAGGCGGCGGCCGTCGATTTCCATGTACATGTTCAGCAGGTTAATGCCGTTGAGGAAATTGCTCACCCGGCCCCGGCCGTATTGGTCGTAGGCCCCGGCGAGCACTACGTTCTTCACCTTAAAAGGCTCGGCCGACGACACCACGCCCATGATGCCGTTGGCCACGGTCACGCCGTAGTAGTTGGCCGGGTCTACCTTATCGGCGATGATGCGCCAAGGGTCGGGCGCTTGGGCGGCGGCCAGGTGACTGACCGTCGCCAGCCATAAGCTGACACAAGCTGTCAGAAGGGAGCGAATATTCACGGGTGGGAAATAAAAAAAGGTGAGAGCAACCGGAACCGCAGCAAAAAGCCGCCATGCCGACCCGAAGTAAGCATGACGGCTTTTGCTGCGGCTACCCGCAAAGTGGCACCACGCTGGTGGTGCGGCTACTTAGTAGCCTTGGTTCTGGGTGATGTTGGGATTGATAGACACCTGAGCGGTCGGAACCGGGTACACCAGGTATTTGGGGTCACTTTGGGGCTTGTCCTTGCGGGCAGCCAGGAACTTGCCAAAGCGAATCATGTCCTGCCGCCGCCACGACTCGCCGTACAGCTCGCGGCCACGCTCGTCGAGCATGATGTCGAGCGTGAGGGCCGGCAGCGCGCTGGCTCCGCGCGAGGGGTGGGTGCGCAAGGTGTTGACGATGGCCAGCGCCGTACCGCCGTAGGTGCCGGCGCTGGTGGCAGTGCCGCCGCGCATAATGGCTTCGGCCTTCATCAGCAGCACGTCGGCTAGCCGGAAGGTGACGTGGTCGTTTTCGCAGCCATTGGTTCCCTTGGTTTCGCTCACGTAATCGACGGGGTATTTCAAAGGCCGGATTCCTTTTGCTTCCAGGTCGTTGCCTCTTTCAAACAGGTTGATGTCCTGAGTAAAAGACAACGGTGCCCCACCGCGCGTAGTGAGCGGCGCATCGGTGAGCAGGTTATACTGCTGGCCCGCCAAAAAGCCCACGTTGATGCGGTTGCCCGGGTTGGCCGGCCCGCCGGGCGTGGCGTAGGCCACACCCCGGCGCTTGTCGCCAGGCTCAAACAGGGCGTAGAACTCGCCCGTGGTAGCCGGGCCGTTGTAGCCATTCACGGGCACCATGTTGTAGTGCGACACGAACTTCCAGAAGTCGCGCGTGGGGCCGGCATTGCCGAAGGTATTGGCTTGGGTAAAAATATTTTCCGAGCCGATGGCGCCGTTGTTGGGCGCGAAGTTGTCGAAGAAGTTGGGCGTAAACGAGTATCTGCCGCTGGTGATGATTTGGTCGGCCAGCGTGATGACCTGGTTCATGTCGGCGGCGGCAAAAGTCGGAGCCTGACGGTTGGCGTACACGCCCTTGTTGAGGTAGCACTTCATCAGCAGCACCCGGGCGGCATCTTTGGTGGCGCGGCTCACGGGGGCATCGGGCAGGTCTTTCTGAATGGTCGTCAGCTCATTGATGATGAAGGTGAGAGCTTCGGTGCCCTTGCGCACCCGGGCATTTTTACTCAGCTCCTCGCCGGGGTCACGCCACAGCACTTGGTCGTAGAGGTCGAGTATCAGGAACTCGGCCCAGGCCCGTATAAACCGCGCCTCCGCCTGTTGCTGGGTGGTGGGGTTAAAGCGTAGCAGGTCGGTCGCGGCGTACTCGATGCCTTCGAGTTGGGTGAAGGTGTCGCGCACCCGCTCGTTGTTGCCGTCCCAAGTGTGGTTAAACAGGGCGCGCCACTTGCCGTTATCGTCCCAGTCGGGTCCACGGGTAGGCATAATGCGTGCGTCGGTCGACACCTCTTCGAGGGCAAACACACTTACACAGCCCTGAATGGGGTCGCGTTGGGCATTGTACAGGCCCTGGAGCAAGGCCGTGGGCGAGTCAGCGGTAAGCTGTTCTTTGTTGAGCTGGCCGCCCAGCTTTTCGCTCAGGTCGCAGCTGGCGGTTAGTTGGAGCAGGCCCAGCGTGGCCAGCGCCGAGGCAATCTTGGAGTATCTCATGGGAAAGAATAATTAGCAGTTAGAGGGAAAAGCTGACGCCGAACGTGAAGACGCGGGCGCTGGGATACGCCAGGTAGTCGATGCCTACCGAAGGCACCTGATTGGTTCCCTTCTTCACCGTGTTTACTTCCGGGTCAAACCCATCGTAATTGGTAATCACGAACAGGTTTTGACCCGTGGCGAACACGCGGGCCCCTTTCACAAAGCCGGCAAAGTCGCCCAGGCCGTAAGCCAGCGTGATGTTCGACATTTTCAGGTAGTCACCCTTTTGCAGGTAGCGCGTCGACGCCGAACCGGCGTTGCCCACGGCCTCCTTAATGGGGTTGTTGAAAGTGGAGAGGGCAATGTTTTTGCCGGCCCCAATCTGCCCCACGTTGCCCACTGCGTTGAGCGTGTTGTTGTAGATGTACTGCCCGTAAGCCCCCGTCATGTTGGCCACCAGCGAGAGCTTGCCGTAGCGGGCATTGGCACTCAGGCCCAATAGCGTGCGGGGGTTCGGGCTGCCCGAGTAGGCCGCCACGCCGCCATTGGCGTACTGCGACTGGCCCTGGTCATTCAGGCCCGTAAACTGGGGCAGGAAGAAGGCATTGATGGGATAGCCGTTGGTGATGAGCTGCGAGGTAGCCCCCGACAGGCCCTGCCCGTTGATGGCACCGGTGATGATGTCGCCGCCGACCAAATCCTTCACTTCATTCCGAATAAACGTGGCGTTCACGTTCAGGCCAACATCAACTTTGTCGCTGCGTACCAGCGTTGCACCCAAGGCCATTTCAACACCTTTGTTGATGATATTCCCGCTGAGATTCTTCCAGTAGAGGGCCTGCACCTGCGGAGCGGGCAACCCGGGAATGGTGGGGAACAGCAGGTCGGAAGTCGTCTTGTTGAAATAATCAGCCGTGAAGGTGAGGCGATTGTCAAAGGCCGCGATGTCAATGCCCACGTTATACTGCCGGTCGGCCTGCCACTTCAGGTCCGGGCTCAGGCCGTTGAGCGGAATGACGGCCCCGTTGTTGTCGAGCGTGAACCGGTCCTGAGCCGCCCCGGCCGGAAACTCCTGGTTGCCGGTGAGGCCGAAGCCGGCGCGCAGCTTCAGCTGGCTCAGCTTTTCGGACGGAAAAAACGACTCCTGGCTCAGGTCCCAAGCCGCCGCAAACGAGGGGAAATAGCCCACCCGGTGGTTCGCTCCGAACTTGCTGCTTTCGTCGCGGCGCAGCGTGCCGGTCAGCACGTAACGGTCCTTATAGTTGAAGATGGCCCGGCCGAAGACCGACCGCAGCGACGACGTGGGGTCTATAAACGAGGTAACCGTACGGTTGCCGGTTGCCGAAAACTGAATGTAGTTAGTGTAGTCGAGGCCGTAGTTACCAAAGCCACCGGTGACTGCGTTGCCGTAAGCACTCATACCCGTACCGGAGTTGGCAAACTTCGTGTATTCGAAGCCCACCACGGCGTTCAAATTCAGGTCGGCGCTCAGCTTCTTGTTAAAGTTCAGCGTGTGCACCATCTGCTGGGTCGTGAGTTCGTTGTTGCCGATGGCGGCGTAGCCCTGATTCTCGATGCCGGGATAGTTAATCAGCCGCTGGTTGGTGGACTGACGCCGCTCGCCGCTGCTGTAGTTCACGCTCAGCATCAGGCGGTACTGCAGCCAGTCGGCGAACTTATACGAGGGCGCGATGCTGGCCAGTACTGAATTCACGCGCGACCGGTCGTCGTACAGTTCCTGAGCGGCCAGGGGGTTTATCACATCGCCCTGCACGATATAAAGCGAGCCATCGGCGTTGCGCAGGGGCTGGGTGGGGTTCCACTGCAGCGCCTGCCCAACGAGGCTGCCCCGGAAGCCCGCGTCGGTGGTAATCGGGGCCAACTGTTCCTTAAACTGACTGGTGGTCATATTAATATCCAGCCCCAGCTTTTTGCTTTCCAGAAACTGAAAGTTGGTGGCGAGGCTGGCGCTGTACTTCTCGAACCCGGTCCTGCGCACGATGCCGTCCTGGTTGAGGTAGCCCAGCGAGACGCGGTAGCGGCCGGTTTCGCCGCCCCCCGACATGGCCACGTTGTAGTTCTGCAGGCTGCCCGTTTGCAGGATTGATTTCAGGGCATCCACATCGCCGCCCTTGTCGGCGCTGGTGGGGCCGCTGGTAGGCAGGCCGTAGTAGCCCAAGGCCTGCCGGTACTGGCTGGCGTTGAGGTATTCTGGCCGGCGCATCAAGGTCGAGAATCCCCCCGAGGCGCTCACGTTCAGTATAGGAGCGCCGGTCTTGCCTTTCTTGGTGGTGATGAGCACCACCCCATAAGCAGCCCGCGAGCCGTAGATGGCCGTCGCGGAGGCATCCTTCAGCACCGTCATCGACTCAATGTCGTCGGGATTAAGGAAGTTGAGCGGGTTGCTGTCGGCCCCGGTGCCCACGTCGGTCGAAGCCGTCAGGCCCGGGCGGGCCGTGCGGCCGTCAAGGGCCACGCCGTCCACCACGTACAGCGGCTGGCCGGTGCCGGTCACGGCCGAGTTGCCCCGGATACGCACCGAAGCCGGACCGCCGGGCTGGCCGCTGTTGTTGCTCACCTGCACCCCCGACACCCGGCCCTGAATCAGCTGGTCGGGCGAGGTAAAGGTGCCCTTGTTAAACTCCTTCTCCGTTATCTGGGTTACCGCACCGGTCAGGTCGCTCTTGCGGGCCGTGCCGTAACCGGTTACCACAATCTCATTCAGCGCCTGCGCGTCACCTTTCAGCGATACCGACACCGTGGTTTTGCCAGTAATATCAACCTGCTGCGCCGAGTAGCCCACGAACGAAAACGACAGCCTGGTAGCCGTGGCCGGCACATCAAGCTGGAAGCCGCCATCGGCCCCGCTGCTGGTGCCGGTACTGGTGCCGGGCACGAGGACCGTCACGCCGGGCAGGCCGTTGCCGCTTTCGTCCGTCACCTTGCCCGAAATCGAACGGTTGGCCTGGGCCTGGCTCAACAGCGGAAACAGAACAAATAAAATACCTAGCAGCAAGAGCTTCAGGAGCGTTGTTGGACCGCGCCCCCCGGAGGCGGCCGGTAGCTCACACGGATTGTACCGTTTGTACACGTTGTTTCTCATGGTGTGAAAAGTGAAATGGTGGGAAATTTTTAATCAGCAAGTGGTGGGCAATTCTCAGAAAACGATTTCTGCAAACGATTTCGGAGAAATTGGTGGGAAGTTCCGGGTCTATTCATGTATTGCAGCGTTAGGTGAGAAGAATGGGTTATCGAAGAATTACAGCAGCTCCCCGGCTATTAGCTAAGGGGTTAATGGTTGGCTAAGGTCCGTGAGGCGCAGGTTGGTCAGCTGGGCCGGACCATCGGTGGTGAAGGTGATGCGGCCAGTGTGCTGCCGGGGGAAAACCAGGTCCGTGAGCGTGGTTTCGCCGTCTTGGGCGAATACTTCGACCACCGACTTATCCACCAGCAAGCGCAGTTGGAGTTGGCCGTCGCGCAGGGGTACCTTGGCTGTTTCAAGGCTCATAGCGAACATGGGGTGAAAGGCCACGTTGCCCGACTGCCGCCGGTCGAGCGTCAGTTCCTGCTTCGCTACGTCGTAGCGCAACACCGTCTTCTCGTCGGTGCTTTGCAGCAGGTTCATAGTGAGCAAATTGGCTTTGCCAGGTTTCAGGGTTAGCTCCAAATCGTATGACTCGCCCCGAAAGGGCAGCTCGTATCCGGCCGCACCGGGCTTGAGGTCGCGGCTTTTCACGGTCAGGGTTTCCTTACCTAGGCGGCGCAACTCGGCCAGGGGCTGCTGGGCCAGCACTAGACCGGCGGCGGTGCGGCGCAAGCTCAGCTCGCGGGGCACGGCGAAGCTGCCGCGCCACTCGGTGCCGGTGGGCACGGCCTGGGCGTAGGCCCAGTCGTTGGCCCAGCCCACCAGCAGGCGGCGGCCATCGGGCACGTTGTTGAAGGTGACGGCAGCAAAATAGTCCTTGCCGAAATCGAGGTAGGCCGGTTCCTCGTAAGCCTGGTCGGGCGTAAACGTCTTGCCATCAAACTGTCCCAGGAAATACTGCTGGCCCCGAAACTGCTCCACCGGGTTGCCGGCCGAAATCAGCAGCACCCACTTGGTGCCGCCGCCGGGCACGGGCAGCTCAAATAAATCGGGGCATTCCCACTCCTTCACCGTGTTGCCGGCGCGGCCCCAGCGGCTCAGGAAATTCCAGTTTTTCAGGTCCTTCGATTCGTAGAGGTACACCTGCTGGCGGTCGGCTTTCACGGTGGCCATCACCCACTTCTGCTGCGGCGCATACCAAAACACCTTGGGGTCGCGGAACTCCTTGCTGCCGATGTCGAGCACGGGGTTGCCAGCGTAGCGCTGCCAGGTGCGCCCGCCGTCCTGGCTGCTGGCCAGGTTCTGATGCTGAGCTACTACCGCGCCGGCCCGCTCCTGGTGGCCGGTGTAGAAGGCCACCAGCCCATCGGTTTTGCCGGCCGGAAACAGGCCCGAAGTGTTGTCCTTGTCAACCACCGCGCTGCCCGAAAAAATCATGGTATTGCTGCCGTCGGGGCTTGCGTACTCGGTCAGGGCTACGGGCTGGTGGGTCCAGCGCAGCAGGTCGGGACTGGTGGCGTGACCCCAGGCCAGGTGGCCGGGCTGGGCGCTCTGCGGGTTGTATTGGTAAAACAGGTTGTACTGCCCATTGCTGTACACCAGGCCGTTAGCGTCATTTATCCAGTTTTTAGGGGCCGTGAAGTGGTACACCGGCCGGTACGGGTCGGCGGCCGACGCCGGGGCTTGAGCCGGGCTGGATATGCTCACGAGCAGTGGCAAAGCGCAGAGGAGCAGTCGGTTCATCGGGTGGAAAATGGGCAACTTGAGGCAGGTGGTAAAGTCAGATAATCAGGCAGTAGCGGCGGCCAACTCGCGCACCATACTTTCGGAGATGGCCGGCGTGCCCCCCTGAAAAGTGGCCACCAGCGAGCCCGCCGCGCAGGCAAAGGCAAGGTTGTCGGCGGGCGGCTGGTGGCTGAGCAGGCCCCGGAGTAGGGCCGCCAGGAAAGCATCGCCGCTCCCGATGGTGTCCTGCACGGCCACGGCGAAGCCGGGGCTGCGGTAGAGGCACCCGCCGGTCCAGAATGCGGCCCCGTCGGCGCCCTTGGTCACGCACACGGCTTGCAGTTGGAAACGGGCCGCCAGCCATTCCAGGGCGGTTTCCTCGGCCGGACTGGCTCCGAACCATTCCATGATTTCAGTGAGCTCGTGGTGGTTGAGCTTCACGATGTCGGCGTGGCGCAAGAGGTATTGCACCACGTCGCGCGAATAATGAGGGGGCCGAAGGTTGACGTCGAAGACCTTCAGTGGCGCCTGTTGCAGCAGGCGATACAAGGTTTCGCGGCTCACCGGACTGCGAGCAGCTAAGCTGCCAAAGACGAAGGCTTCGGCCCCCTGAACCAGGTCGCTAAGCGCGGGTTCATATTGGATATAGTCCCAGGCCACCGGCTGGACTATCTTGTAAGTCACTTCATTAGTGTTGCTCACGTTGGCTTTCACCACGCCCGTGAGGTGGGTTTCGCCGCGCTGCACATATTTCGTGCTCAAGCCTTTGCTTTCCACAAAAGTCAGCAGCTCGGCCCCCAAATCATCGTGCCCCACGCGGCTGATAAGCTGCGCATTGAGCCCGAAATTGCGCAGGTGCACCGCCACGTTGAGCGGGGCCCCGCCCGGTTGCTTTCCGGTGGGCAGCACGTCCCAGAGCATTTCTCCGAAGCAGGCAATGGCCATGGCGTGAGGGGTGGGTTTTGGAGGTGAGAGTGAGTGGCGGCGGGTGCTAATGACCGTGCGCCGCAGGCTAATGCATAACCAAAGCCTTATCGACCTGCTCCAGGCTGGTGCCCTTGGTTTCGGGCATAAAGCGCAGGACGAAAATGAGTTGTAACACCATCATGCCGCAGAAAAAGGCGAACGTGTTGCCTCCCCCCAGGTGCTCAGAAAACCAGGGGAAGGTGAAGGCGATGACCGTAGCCATCACCCAGTGTGTGCTGGAGCCCAGCGCCTGGCCCTTGGCCCGCACCGCGTTGGGGAAAATTTCGGAAATGAAAACCCAGATAACTGCGCCCTGCGAGAAGGCGAAAAAGGCGATGTACACGAACAGCAGCACCGGCACCAGCACCCCGCCAAACTGCTGCGTGTAGAAGGCCCGCGCCACCAGCCCCAAAGTGGCAATGAGCCCCACCGAACCCACCAGCATGAGCGTGCGCCGCCCAAACCGGTCAATCAGATTGACGCCCAGCAGCGTGAAGATGAAATTGACCAGCCCAATGCCTGCCGACGACAGCAGCGAGGCCCCCTGCCCCAACCCGGTCATCTCGAAAATGCGCGGCGCATAGTAGATAATGGCATTGATGCCAGATACTTGATTGAAGAAGGCGAAGGCCACCGCCAGCAACACCGGCGTGCGGTACTGTGCACTCCAGAGCGACTCGCTCTGCCCGGCATCATGCGCCTGCGAGGTCAAGATGGCGGCCACGTCAGCATCCACGGTGTCGGGATTGATGATGCGGAGCACGTCGCGGCCTTCATCGATGCGGCCGTGAAGCAGGAGCCAGCGCGGGCTTTCGGGCACCCGGAACAGGAACAGCAGAAATAGTACTGCCGGCACGGCCTGCACACCCAGCATCAGGCGCCACGAATGGTCGCCCACATTGGCCAGCAGGTAGTTGGACAAGTAGGCGGCAAGGATGCCGAACACGATGTTGAACTGGAACAAGCCCACCAGCTTGCCCCGCGATTCGGCCGGCGAAATCTCGGAGATGTATAGCGGTGCCGTCACTGACGACGCCCCTACTCCCAGCCCGCCCAAAAACCGAAACACCATGAACGGCACCCAGGCCGGGGCCAGCGCCGCCCCTACCGCCGATACCAAATACAAGACTGCAATCCACCGCAGCGTCTGCCGCCGCCCGAGCGCATCGGACGGGATACCGCCGAAAATGGCCCCCAACACCGTGCCGATGAGGGCAATGGAAATGGTGAAGCCGTGCTCGAACGCGCTCAGGTGCCAGAGCTGCTGAATGGCTTTTTCCGCGCCCGATATGACCGCCGTATCGAAGCCGAACAGGAAGCCGCCCAGTGCCGTGACGATGGACCAGAAAAGGACTTTGCGCTGCACCATGAGAAAGCGGGACGAGATGAGGTTTGCTCAAAAGTCCGGTGCTGGTTTCCCAAAGGCTTGCTCGTTTCTTTCAATTCCTTGCGGAATTCCTGCACAAGCTCGTCATCACCACAAAACACTCATTATCTGATGATTAATTTTCATTAATCAACGAGTTACTTCAGCTTGTCTTTCACTAATCCGACCCGGTTTGCAAAAATATTTCAGGTGCGCCCGGGGGTGTGCAGGGCTTTGAACTCCGAAGGCGACACCTGATACTTGCCTTTGAAGGCCGTGGAGAAGTACGAGGGTGAGGAGAAGCCGGTGAGGTAGGCAATTTCGGCAATGGTGCTGCCTTCCTGGAGCAGCAACAGCCGGGCTTTGGTGAGGCGCAGGCTCTGAATGTAGTCCGACACGCCGGTGCCGAGCAGGGCTTTCACCTTGCGGTAGAGCTGCATTTGGGACACACCGAGGCTACGGGCCACGTCGTCCACGCTCAGGGTGGGCTGGTCGAGGTTGGCTTCGATGATGGCGGTGAGGTCGGCCAGGAATTTCTGGTCGACGCGCTGCGGGGCTACGGTGGCGGTGTCCACGCTCAGCTCGCGGCGGAAATGCTCGCGCTGCTGGTCGCGGTTGCGTAGCAGCGTGCGCAGGCTTTCCACTAAGAACGTGGGGTTAAACGGCTTGGTGAGGTACAGGTCGGCCCCGGCCTGCACGCCGGCCACCTGCTCCTCGGGGGCGCTGCGGGCCGTGAGCAGTACCAAGGGGATGTGCGAGGTGCGCCAGTCGGCCCGCAGCTGGGCCACCACTTCCAGCCCGCTCAGGCCGGGCAGGTTCACGTCGCATACCACCACGTCGGGGATGGTTTCGCCGGCCATGCGCAGCCCGGTGAGGCCATCGGCGGCGGAGCTGACCTGGAAGTATGGCTGGAGCTTCTGCAACAGGAAGTTGCGTACGTCGTCGTTGTCCTCAATCACCAGGGCCGTGGCATCGGTACGGGCGGGCGGTGGCGGGGCAGCCTCGGCATACTCGTCGTCGGGCATCATTTCAGCGATTAGCGCCGGGCGTGGTTCGGGTGCGCCATCGAGGAAGGTGGCGGGGCGGGCCAGGGGCAGCTTCACCTCGAAGGTGGTGCCGTGGCCCGGCTCGGTTCGGAACGTGAGCGAGCCTTCGTGCAGTCGGGTCAGGCCCTCGGCCAGCGCCAGGCCGATGCCCGAGCTGTTGGCCGACGACCGGGTGCCCTGGTAAAACCATTCGAAGACGTGCGGCTGGTCAACTTCGGCAATGCCCCGGCCAGTGTCTTCCACGCTCACGCGCACCACATGGGCCACCAAATCGGGCTGCAGGCTCACGGTGATGTGGCCGCCATCGGGCGTGTATTTAAAGGCATTGGATAAGAGGTTGAAAAATACCTTATCCAGAATTTCGCCGTCGAACCAGAGCTGCACCACCGGCTCAGCGGGCAGAAACCGGTAGGTGATGTTGCGCCGCCGCGCCGTTTTCTCAAACACGTCCATCAGCTCGCGTACGAAGTCGACCAGGTTGCCCTCGGTGGCACGCACCGACATGCGGCCCACGTCGATTTTGCGGAAATCCATGAGCTGATTCACCAGCCGCAGCAGCCGCTGGGCGTTGCGGCGCACCAACTGTAGGTCCTGCCGCTGCCCGTCCGAAAGGTCGGCCCCATCGGTCAGCAGTTCTTCCACCGGCCCCAGAATGAGGGTGAGCGGCGTGCGCAGCTCGTGCGAGAAGTTGGTAAAAAACCGCAGCTTGGCCTCGGATGAGCGGCTGGCTTCCTCGGCCGTGCGCCGGCCGGCTTCGGCCAGTTGCTCAATCTGGTTGCGCTGGGTGCTGATTTCGGCATTCTGCTGCTCCAGTTGCCGGCGGATGCGCCGGTTGAGGCGCAGCGCCCGCCACGCCGACGCGCCCAACAACGTAGCAACCAACAAACTGACCAGCAGCAGATACACGGCCGTGCGCTGGCTGGCGTAGCGGTGCATCTCCGATTCGAGCTGCTGCTGCTGCCGCCGCAGGTCGTGCTGTTGCAGGGCCAGCTGCTCGGTCTGGGCACGCATCGGCCCCACGTTGGTCGAGTCGATAACCATGGTTTCCAGCATGTTTTCTTTCTCGAAGGGCTCGTGGCGCAGGATGTGCAGGGCCGTCCGAATGGCCTCCTCGCCGCCCGTGGGGTAGAGCATGGTGGCATTCAGCACGCCATCTTCCACAAGCTGCAGGCCGTTGCCCGGCCCGGCCAGCCCGTCCACGCCGATGATGCGGATGTGGTGGGGCAGCGCCAGCCGCGTCACCACCTGGTAGGCGGCGCGGGCCATGGGGTCGTTGTGAGCAAAAATCAGGTCGGTTTCGGGGTGCGCCCGCAGCACGGCGGGCAGCTGGCGCAGCACCGAGGCGGGCTGCCAGTCACAAGCTACTTGGGCCGTCAGATGAATGTCGGGGTAGGCAGCCAGCACCTGGGCAAAGCCTTTAGCGCGGTCGGTAGCCGGTGAGGAGCCCGGCCGGCCCATAATTTCGAGCACCTGACCGCGCTGGTGCAGCAGCTGGGCCACGTAGCGGCCGGCTGTGCGGCCCACTTCCAGGTTGTTGCCGCCTACGTAGGCCGTGTAAAGGCGCGAAGTTGTGCGCCGGTCTAATATGACTACTGGAATCCCTTGGTTGTAAGCCGTCTCCGTAAGGGCCGTGAGGGGCCCGGACTGGTTCGGGGAGAGAATCAGCAGGTCGACTTTCTGCTTAATCAGCTGCTCCACCTGCTGGCGCTGCAACTCGCTGTTGTTGTGGGCATCCAGCACCTGAAACTGCACGTTGGGGTGGAAGCTCAACTCCTTTTCCATGCCCGCCAGCATGGCCCGCCGCCAGTCGTCGCCCATGGTGCACTGCGAAAAGCCAATGCGGTAAACGGGTTCGGGCGGGGCGGCAGCGCAGCCCCCCAACAACACTCCTGCTTGCAGCAGTAGTAGGATTCGGCACCATAATAATTGCAGGAAATCAGTCACTTAATTTCTGGAGCAAAAACACGGGGTAAACGTATAATCCAGGAGGACCACCAGGCAATGCCTGCTGCAAACTACACATTATATGGTGATTCAGATAAATCGGCAACGGTAGTGGGCCGGTATCGCCCATTAATGGTTGAAGGTAAAGTATCCGGGTTTTGTAATCGCCAGCTCTTTTCATGGCAAGCCCCCAATGAGAACTGCTGCTACTTGCCAATCGGAGGCGTAATTTAAAAGCAAAACAGCCACCTAGCAATGAAGCTAAATGGCTGTTTCTGAATGAGCGAGAAACGAGGTTCGAACTCGCGACCCTCAGCTTGGGAAGCTGATGCTCTACCAACTGAGCTACTCTCGCAGGGGTATCTTGGTGCCACGAAATTACGCCAAAGAACCGGATTCGCAACGAGCGAAAATCGGGCGGCCAACCCCGGCTTGGCACGTATCGTATGCACTGTTGATATGGCAACCCCTCCCCTCCCCCCCGCTACCCAACGCCTGGTTGGCCTGCTGCTGATATTCAGCGGTGCGCTGCTGGGCATTGGTTTATTGCTGAAAGTAGCCGTCGGGGCCTATTCCTGGAATGCGGGCAGCCCGGACAGCCCCTCGGCACTGATGCTGTCGGTGAATCTGGTGGGCCTGCTGGCCAGCGGCTTGCTGATGCGCTGGGGCCTGCGGATGCGGCGCGGCACCAGCACCTACCGGAATCCCAACGCCGACGAAATACTCTAAATCTGCGGCGGCAACGCGACCTTTGCGTCATGTCATCTCCTCTGCGTATCTCACTGGCCAAGGCCAATACCGCCACCGCCGCCCAACTGGCCGATTTGGGCCGCCAAACTTTTCAGGACACCTTCGCCGCCACCAATACGGCCGCCGATATGGCCGTGTACCTGGGCGAGCATTTCGGGCCCGATATTCAGATGGCCGAATTGCAGGACCGCGAAAACACGTTTTTGCTGGCCCACATGCAGAACGAGCTGGTGGGCTACGCCAAGTTGCGCGACAACTCGGCCCTGGGCCTTCCCGAAGGCCAGGACGAGGCCGGCCGCCTCGAAATTGAGCGCCTGTATGTGCGCGACGACTGGCAGGGCACTGGCCTGGGCGCGGCGCTAATGCGTGGCATCCTGGCCCTGGCCGAGCAGTTGCACTGCACGGCCGTGGTGCTGGGCGTGTGGGAGAAAAATGACAAGGCCCGGGCCTTCTACCAGCGGTTTGGCTTCCGAGAAGTGGGCCAGCACGAGTTCCGGTTGGGGCAGGATGTGCAGACGGACCTGATTTTGCGCAAGGGCATGGCCGGCCGCTAAAGCATCTACTTTTGCCGAATGCCTATGCCAGTTCCCACGCGCCCGATGAGCAGTCATTCCCTTCGTAAAAGTGGCGCTTTGCTGGGCGGGTGCCTGGGCATTCTGCTTACGGCTTGCCAGCCCAAACACGAGCAAACCGCCGAAGCCACCACGCCGCCGGTAGGGCATTACGAAGGCAGCCTCAGCGCCGCCGGACAGCCCGAGGCGCGGGCCACGCTCGACATTCGCCACCCCAGCCCCGGCCACTACGAAGCCGAATTCACGGCTCCCGGCACCCTTAGCTTCGTGGCCGACACCATCGTTTTCAGCAACAACCAACTGCGCCTGACGCGGCCCGCCCGCCCCGGACAGGCCCTGGCTCTGACGCTGGACGGCGACTTCTGGCGCGGCACCCTCACCCTGGATTCCACCAAAGCCACCACCATTCTGGTGAAGCGCGGCGCGCCCACGCCCAGCACCTACCGCACCGAGGAAGTGCCGCAGGCCACGGGCTCGGCCTGGCTGTTTGCGCCGGCCGATACGGGCACGCCCGGCGCGGCGCTGGCCCTGCTGCCCGACGCCGAAACCGCCCCCACGGCCGCCATCTGGGCCGATGCGCTGGCCCGCGAAGGCCTCATTGTGCTGCTGCTCCCGCCCGCCGATTCGGCCACGGCCGCCGATGAAACGCCGCGCCTGCAAGCCGCCCTGCGCCTGCTGCGCGGCACCGCCGGGGCCGACACCGCCAACATAGGGACGTGGGCGACGGGGGGCCGGGCAACGGCGCTGGCCTCGCTGCTGACCGGCCCGGGCGCACCCCGGACGGCCTTTTTCATCGCGCAAAACCCGGTGGTGGATGCCAATGCCCGCGCCACGTTTCGGGAGTTGCGCAGCCGCAAAATGCCTTTGCTGGGCCTGTACGGCGGGGCGGGGGCTACCAATCGTGCCGCCGCTTTGCGCAACGCGCTGGGCGGGCGGCGCGGCGCGGCCGTGCGCGTGTACCGCGCCACCGGCCCCGATTTGCTGCTGCCCGGCAGCGCGGCCTTCGGGCCGGGGCTGCCGGGCGATGTGGTGGAATGGCTACAGGGCAAGTAGCCGGGCAATGCCTACGGGCTAAAAGGCCGCGTACTCAAGTACGGTGATGAACGGAGCCCCCCCGGCGGTGGTGCCGTGCCCACGCAACTGAAGCCGGGTTTCCGTCAGTGCCGTGACCTCGTAAGTGGCCGGTGAGCCACCCGGGAAACTCAGGTTGAGAATGCCCAGACCGGCGTCGAGCGCCCAGGTGCCGGCCACGGTTTGCGGGTCAGAAGTCGCGCATTTGGTCGCGCCTTCGTCTTCGATTAGCTGGCTTGGGACGTTAAAGCGGAGGAAGTTGTCGCGCTCGCAGGCAGGTATTGAGGCGTAGACATCTACGGCACTGCCGGCACCGGTCACGTCATACAGGTAGCCGGTCAGGCGCCAGTTGGGCCTGGTGAGCCGGTAGGTGCGCGTGGAAGCAGCGGTGATGACCGGCAGCACGGTATTCTGCCCCGATACGACCGCCACGTTTGCCAGCTGGTTGGGCGGATAGTAGGCCAGGAAAGCAAACGTGGTGATGCCGCCCAGATAAGTGGCGTTGAATTCCACGAAGTAGCTACCGGGCGGGAGGCTGGGGAAAGAGAAAGCGCCGGTGCTGGAGGGCGTGGCCGTGGCACTGAAGCGGGTAGTGGCCTCGGTTACGGTCACGAGCGTGACGGCGTCGGCGGGCGCGATGGTGCCGCTCAGCGAGCCGCTGGTTTGCTGCACGGCTACGGCCGGCACCTGCGTGGTGGCCCCCGCCGCCACCACCGCCGTCACCGGGGCCGGGGCGATGTAAGTGGCGGCCGGCGCGAAGCTCAGCACGTAGGAGCCCGCCACCAGGCCCGCAAACTGAAAGGTGCCCGTGGCGGTCACGGCGGCCGTGGCGGTGCTGCCGCCGAGCCCGGCCGCCGTGACGGTGACCACGGCGGCAGCCGGCGTTACCGTGCCGCTAATGCCGCCGGGGGACGGCGCGGCGGGGTCTTCTTTTTTCGAGCAGGCCGTGAGGAAAAGCAGGCCGCCGACCAGCAGCGTCAGCAAAAAGCGTAAGGGGTGCATCATAAATAGCAAGGCGAATAAAAATCCGGGGAATTAAACTACCCGAAAGTTAGGGCCTTACCAAGGATACCGCCGGGGGCGGGCCGCGCCCGGCGCTACAGCAGCAGCAGGCCCTTTTCGCGCAGCAAGGCCCAGGCCGGGCTTTGCAGGAAGGCCTCGAACGAGCCTTCTGACTGGGGGAAGCTGGCGGCGGCGTCTTTCAGCAGCACTTTGGTATCGAAATCCTGGCTGAGCTGGGTGAGGAGCTGGTGCAGCCAGCGGCCGGCGGCTTCGGTGGTTTTCACCTCGAAATCCTCGGCCTGCTCGTAGCAGGTGAGCACGGCACGGGGGGCTTTTCTGCCGGCTTCGAGGCGGATTTCGGGGGCGTTGCCGAGCCAGAACAGGCGCTGGTTCTGGCGGGCGAAGTCGGGCTTGTCGGGTGCTTGCAGGGCCTGCTGGATGAGGTGGCGGGGGGTGGTCGATTTCGGGGTTTTGAAGTCGAACCAGCGGGCCAGCGGCTCATCGAGGGCCACGCCGTGCAGGTAGTTATACAGCGACTTGGCCAGGCCGGGGCCGAAGGCTTCGTGGTCGGTGCCGAGGGGGTCGTCGTGCCAGAGGTCGTTCCAGGCGAAGCCGGCGGGCTCCGGGCCGATGGCGGCCACCTGGTACTTCGCCGGATTCTTGCCCACGGGCGAGTGCGCGGTCATCGAAAAGCGGTGCCAATAGCCGCTCTGCACCACACCGGCCGCGAAAAGCTGGCGCACCACTTCGAGGCTGTCCACGGTTTCCTGAGCAGTTTGGGTGGGGAAGCCGTACATCAGATAAGCATGCACCATGATGCCGGCCTGCGTGAACCCGTCGGTGACGCGGGCCACCTGGGCGATGGTCACGCCCTTTTCCATAAGGGCCAGCAATCTATCGGAAGCCACTTCCAGCCCGCCCGAAATGGCAATGCAGCCCGAGGCGGCCAGCAGCCGGCAGAGGTCGGGCGAGAAGGTTTTCTCAAACCGGATGTTGCCCCACCAAGTGATGGCCACGCGGCGCTTGAGCAGCTCGATGGCCAGGTCGCGCAGGGCCAGGGGCGGCGCAGCCTCGTCCACGAAATGAAAGCCGGTCTGGCCGGTTTGCTGAATGATTTGCTCGATTCTGTCCACCAGCAAGGTGCTGGGGGCGGTTTCGTAGCGGGCGATGTAGTCGAGCGTCACGTCGCAAAACGAGCAGCGCTTCCAGTAGCAGCCGTGGGCCACGGTAAGCTTATTCCAGCGGCCGTCGCTCCAGAGGCGGTGCATGGGGTTGAGCACTTCCAGCACCGAGAGGTACTCGGTGAGGGGCAGGTCGGAGTAGTCGGGCGTGCCCACCTCGGCGTGCGGCACGTCGGGGAAGGCGTGGTTGAGGTAGTGAATCCGGCCCGCCTCATCGCGCAGGAAGGTGCGCTGCAAGGGCAATTCGGTCACATCAACTGCCAAGTAAGGCAGCAATTGAGCCCAGTAAGGCCGCGATACTGCCAAGGGAAGCACTACTTGCGCTAAGGCAGGCTGTGGCAGTACCGGGGGAGGCAATACTTGCCCCAATGGGGGCTGCGGTAGTGCCGGGGGAGGCAGTACTTGCCCTAATGCGGGCTGCACTAGCGCCGGGGGAGGCAGTACTTGCCTTAAAGCGGGCTGCATTAGCACTGGGGGAGGCTGCAATTGCTCCATCGAAGGCGGCGATTGCGCAGCGAACAAGTCCAGCAGCCGCAGCCACGGCCCCTCGCCATCGTCCAGGGTCAGAAAGTCGACGTAATCAAAAAAGCGGGGCTCCTTGATGTCGCGCAGCTCAGTATTGGGGTAGCCGCCACCCATAATGGTCACGGTGGCGGGACTGATTTGCTTGATGTGCCGGGCCAGCCGCAAGGCCCCGTAGAGGTTGCCGGGGAAGGGCACGGTGAAGCCCACCACATCGGGCTGCACCCGCGCCAAAAGGAGCTCCAGCTCCTCCAGCAGCATTTTATCCAACAAATTTGGGGCGGCTTCGAGCTCCTGGTGCAGGGGCTCGAAGCTGGTAGCGGAGAGGGCCAGCTTTTCGGCGTAGCGCGAGAAGCCGAAGTGCGGCCCCACGGTTTCCTTGATGAGGTCGGCGAGGTCTTCGAGGTAGAGGGTGGCCAGGTGGCGGGCCTGGTCCGTCAGGCCCATGGTGCCGAAGGCGGTTTCGAGGTCGGCCACGTTGTCGAAACGGCTGGCTTCGGGCAGGAACCGGCCGTGGCAGATGCGCGGGGCCAGCGTTAAATCTTTGTTTTGCAGGAAGCGGATGACCGGGGTGATGGTGGCCAGGTAGCGGTTCTGGAGGCGCAGCATTCGCTTGGCGTTGTCGCTGAGGGTGAAATCCCGGGCTTCAATTTCCTGAAAGACCCGCCGCAAGCCGGCCTCCGAAAACAGCCGCAGCACCAGCTGCAAGCCCATATCGGCCTGCGTCACATCATACCCGCGCCCCGTCAGGAAACCTTTTATGTAGGCCGTGGCCGGGTACGGCGTGTTGAGCTGCGTGAGCGGCGGCGTGAGCAGCAGGATGCGGGGCGAGGCAGTAGGCACAGTGGGGACTAACCCGGCCGGGGCGGCCGGGGTTCAATTTGAGGGGCAAAGGTCGGGGCTGGCGGCCGGTGGGCCGCGGGGCGCCCGGCTTTCGGCCAAAATCCCTACTTTCCCACATGGAAACCTCCCCCTCCCCCATCGCCGCCGAGCGCCCCGCCGGCTGGCTCCGTGCGGCGCTCGTTACCGGCTTGCTGGCGGGCACGCTCGACATCACCGCCGCCTGCACCCAATACGTGCTGACGACGCACAAATCCCCGGTCGATGTGCTGCATTTTGTGGCCAGCGGGCTGGTGGGGCGGGCGGCGTTTGTGGGCGGCGCGGGCACGGCCGTGCTGGGCCTGGTGGCCCACTACGGCATTGCGGTGGTGTTTGCCGTGTTTTTGTATTGGCTGAGCCCGCGGCTGCCGGTGCTGCTGCGGCATCCGGTCCTGGCCGGCCTGGGCTACGGGCTGGTGGTTTGGCTGGTAATGAACCTGGTGGTGCTGCCCAGCTCGCGGGTGGCGGCCCGGCCCCTCAAGCCGGAGCCGGCCGCCATCGGGCTGGTGATTCTCATGCTGTGCATCGGGCTGCCCATTGCCCTGCGCGCCGCCCGCTACTACGCCGGCCAGCGGCCCGGGGCCGGACGGCCCCTTTAGCGGCGGGCGCGCAGCACTTCCAGGGTTTCGCGGTGGCGCTTTTCGGCCAAATCCTGGCTGCGCGACGCCACGCCCCAGATGGCCGCCGGAATCCAGCCAATCAGCGTTATCTGAAGCACAAAGCAGAGAATCCCTTTCAGCAAATGGCCGTTGACCATCATGGACAAGCCGGGCAGCAGAATAGCGAGCAACATAGGAAAAGCAGGAAGTGAGTGGTAAACCTAATTAATGCAAGTTGCAGAGTAGCCGCGTAGCGGCGACCGGTTTGTAGAGCATCACGATTCAAGTGATTCAAAAACCGCGTAGCGGTGACAGAAATGTCCGAAAACCTGTCGCCGCTACGCGGCTTTTAGCCCAACCCAACGGCTCTGCTACAAACCTGTCGCCGCTACGCGGCTGCTCTGCAACTTGGGTTAATTAAAAAAGGCGGCTTCCGATTGGGAAGCCGCCTTTTTTGGTATCGGAGTAAAGGCTCGGGGCCTTATGCCAGCGCGTCGAGCGACATGCGCTCGGGCAGCATCAGGCGGCGGAACTCGCTCACGGAGTAACCCGTCACCTGACGGAACTGATTGCTCAGATGCTGGCCGGAGCTGTAGCGCATCTGGTCGGCAATCTGGTTCAGGGTCAGCTCGCCGTAGCTGAGCATCTCCTTCACGCGCTCAATTTTGAGGCGGATGAGGTACTTCTCGATGGTGAGGTGCGCGGTGCGCGAAAACACCTTGCTCAGGTGCGAGTAGGTAGCCGCAAACCGGTCGGTCAGAAAGGCCGAAGTGGTGAGCGGCGAGCGCGCCGTGCGCAGGTGCTCCAAGTATTCGGCCAGGGTGCCTTTGATTTGTTCGGTGAGCTGCTCGGCGCGGCCGCGCAGCAGCTCGAAGCCGGCGGCGTGCAGCAGTGGGGCCAAGTCTTCGGGGTCGGCGGGGGTGTTCTCGTCGAGCTCGGCCACGCCCAGCGTTACGGCTTTGGGGTTGTAACCAGCGCGCTCCAACAGGTTGTGCACGGCTTCTACGCACCGGGGACACACCATATTCTTGATGTGCAGTAGGTTAGTTTTCAATGGCTTTAACGTGTTTGAGGCCGCCGCGAAGCAGCCGGTGGAGAAATAGGACGTGCTGCTGATGCAGTGGGGGCTGCCCGACGGGGCCGTGGGGCCGGCGTCGAGACTTCGGCCCACCCGCGCCCGAACCAATGCGCGGTGGCCCAGGTCACGAAGGGCACCACGGCAAGGAACGTAACGGCCAGCAGCCAGACCAATACGAGAAACGCAAAAAAAAGTCGACTAAAGAAATGGTCACTTACGCCAAACAAATAACCCACCAGCATTAGTGCCAGAAATAGGCTGACGCCGGCCAGCACGCCCACCCGCCGCCAGGGCCAGGCAGCAACGTGTTTCTGAAGACGGAGGCGCAACGGCAAGGGCATATAATTCGGAATTGGGAAGGTGAAAATAGGGGAAATTTTGATTCAACCCCAATCTTAACCCAACAGCGCCAACAACTCGTGCTGCATGGACTGGCCATTATCGGCCTCGTACCACATATTCATGCCTTTTACTACCTGGTTGGTATGCAAAGATTTGTCGTTGTGCAATTGGTGGCTCAGCAGCTGCGCCTCGGCCGGACGCGGGCCCCAAGCACCCAGCTCCGCCCCGGTGGCCGCGTCGTAGCGAATGAGTTTGGGGATGCTGTTTTTGCCGTCGGTCTGGTGGGTGGCCATGAGTTCGGGATGTTCGGAGCGCAGGGCGACGTGCAGGGAGATGTGGCCCTGGCTTTCTTCAGCCAGGTGGGCCAGGATGGGCAGGGCGTGGGCCGTGTCGCCGCACCAGGTTTCGCCCAGCACCAGCCAGTGCTCGGGGCGGGGCAGCTGCCGGAGCTTTTCGACCAGCGCGGGCAGTAAGGGCCGGGCGTAGGCGGTGTCGAGGTGCTGCTGGTTCTGGGCGGTGTAGCGGATGAGGCCCGGCAGCTGCTCGGGGCCAGTGGTGCGGTTTTCGGCGGCCAGCGTGGCCATCAACTCCAAGAACTCGGGATAGGTGTAGACCGGCGCAATGGTAGCCGGAGCGGAATCGGAAGGCGAGTGGGACATCAGGCGAATGAGAAAAATGAAGCGGGAACGTGCGGCTTGCGGCAACCTTGGGCCGGCCCGCGCCGGTACAACCGTACCCGCGCCCGGTGGTTCGGGTTGCGCGCGGGCAGGTTATTTTTCTACCTTGCGGCATCGCTTGTTATTTACCCCTTCACCTTCGCTCTTTCATGTCTCTGAAAAACTTCCTCCGCCCCCTCGCCGTGGCCTGTGCCCTCACCGCCACCTTTAGCGCCTGCAGCTCGGGCACCAAAGAAGGCGACACCAACGTGGAGCGCGGCTACACCACAAAAGGCCCCGCCGCCGGCACCGACGGCACCGCCAACGGCGACTCGGCCACGGCCGGCCTCACCCGCGACACCACGCACCACGTCACGGGCAAAGACCTCTACAAAGCCGCCGGCGATGCCAAAGACCGCAACCACGACGGCATCGCCGACTAGCTTCCGGTCCCTCCGGCTTCAACCCACGGCCCGCAAAAAAGGCCCGCTCCTTCCGGGGCGGGCCTTTTCCTTGTTTTGCAGAAAGAGGAGGTGGAAGAAAAATCGCAACGATGAGAGCTCCGGCTCCCGCCGTTGCGGGTAACAAAACGCTGGAAGAGGGAAAGGTTAGTTGAATACGAAGCCGTTGGGGTATTTCCCCACCTGGAAAGAGTCGATTTTGGTGCCGGTGGTGCTGTAGCGGGCCACGTAGCCGTTGGCAGCCCCACGGGAAGAAGCCGCGTAGATGACGTTGTCTTTATCGATGCCCAGGCCGTAAAAATTACGCTTGATGAGCGGTGTGGCCGGCAGGGCCGTGGCCGTCAGGGGCAACTGGTAAGTACCTGTGCCCAGGGACACGAATACGTTGTCGCCGGCGGGGTTCAGGCGCAGGTTGCCGTTTCGGTAGTCATTGGGAAAGGCAATATCGGTCTGGGTAGCGGGCGTGGCCGGGTTGAAGCGGATAAGGTGGTCGGTAGTGGCAACATACGGGCTGCACAGCACCCATATATTGCCGGCATTGTCCTGCACAATGCCTTTGGGGCCGGTGGGCGTGGCGATGGGGGCCTGCACCGCATCGGTGGCCGGGTTGATGACGGTGATGAAGTTACTTTGGCTGTTGGCCACGTACACCAGGCCGTTTTTGCCCAGCAGAATTGCCTCAGGCTGCACCCCCAGCCCGGTGCTGATGGTGCCCGTGATGCGGTTGGTGGTCAGGTCCACAATGCTCACGGTGCCATTGGCCGAGTAGCCGTTCCACTGCGTTACGTAGGCTTTGGTGGCCGATACCGCCACCGCGTAGCGCGGCTGCTTGAGGTGGATGCCCGCCGTGTGCCGGAAATCGGTGAGGTTGACGATGTTCAGCGAGTCGCTGCCCGTCACGGCCAGGTAGGCCTTCGTGCCGATAATGGTCATCGACTGCGGGTTGGAGCCTAAGTCGCCTTGGTTGACACTTTTGTAGAGGCCGGCGCTGGTTACCGTCTTGGTAGTAGTGTTGAACAGGCTGATATCGTCGGGGCTGGGGAAGTTGCCTTCGTTCACCACGTACACCCGCTCGCTGGGGCTGGGCAGCTCCACTTTGGGGTCATCCTTTTTGGGGTCGCAGGCGGTGAGGAGCAGGCTGCCGGACAAGGCCAGCAAGGACAGGTTTTTGAGGGAAAACATGAAGCGTATAAAAGGTGGTTTAATTGAAAATGACACAATGAAATGCCCGTCGGGCCCGTCCACTTACCGCCAGGCTACGCGCAGGCTGAGCTGCCCGGCGCGGGGCGGCATGAGGCGGTAGGCATAGCTTTGGTAGGCCTGATTGGTGAGGTTGGTCCCTTGCAGCAGCACGGTGAAGGCCCACGCCGAAACGGGCCGAAACGTGTAGCCCAGATTAGCATTGAGCAGCAGGTAAGACGGCAGAAACTCCTGGGCATCGGCGGTGGTGTAGCGGTAGCCGGTGAGCTGCAACGCGGCCCCGGCCTGCCAGCCTCGCCAGGTATGGTCGGTGCTGAGGGTGGCGGCGTGCAGGGGCACGTAGGGCAGCTGCACGCCCACGGGGTCGGGGTCCTGGGCGTAGCCCTGCAGCTTGCGGGCCTGGGTGAAGGTGTAGGCCGCCCGCACCCGCATGCCGTGGATGGGCCGCCGCCAGCGGATTTCGGCACTGGTTTCGAGGCCTTGGGTGCGCACCTGGCGCAGGTTCTGGGGCGAGTAGCTGCCGGCGTATTCGGCAGCGGGCAGCCACTGCACCCAGTTTTTCACCGTTTGGCGGTAAGCGGTGATTTCGGCCTCCCACTGCACCGGCGTGGGCTGGGCGGGCTGTCCCTTGTAGGCCAGGCCGGCCTCGTAGCCGTCGCCGGTTTCGGGCAGCAGGTTGGGGTTGCCGCCGGGGCTCCAGTACCGCTCGTTGAGGGTGGGGGCCCGGTAGCTGCGGGCCGCGCTGGCCTTGGCGGTGATGTGGTGGGCGGGGCGCTCCAGCAGGGCCCACTCGGCCCCCAGGGCGGGCAGCAAGGGCGGGCGCTGCCCCGGCAGCAGGGCCTGGCGCAGCTGGGCGCTCAGGTGCAGGCGCGCAAATGGGTCGTAGCGGGCCAGCACGAAGCCGGCGCTCCGGTACTCGCTCAGGTTGCGGCCGTAGTCGGAAATCCGAGCATCGAACCGCTGGGTTTCCACTCCCGCGTGCAGGCCAAGCTGGCTGGTTAGCTGCGCCGTGTATTCGGCCTGCGCCTGGGTGGTGTACACCCGCGACGGGCTGGTGAGGTAATCGTCCCAGTAATCGAGGCCGTCATCAAACCAGGCCCCGCGCACGGCCCAGCTTTGCCGGGCCGAGATGGTGTGGCGGTAGCCCAGCAGCATGCGGCGGTTGCGGTCGCGCTGCATGGCGTGGCGGTTGGCCGTGCCCAGGCTGGGCTGGATTTCCCGCTCGGTATCGGTCAGCCAGACCGAGGCCAGCACTTCGCCCGCCGTGCCCACTCGCCAGCCCAGGTCTTCGGCCACGCTCCACTGGTGGCGCAGGGCGGCGTTCACCAACCGCCGGGTGCGGCCGGTGCCGGGCTCTTCGTAGGCAAAATCGTTTTGCGCGGTGCGGGCCGAGGCCGTTACCTGCGCGGCCACCCGCTCGTTGCTAAAACCGGCTTCTACATTGCCGCCCCACAGACCAAAGCTGCCCGCGTCGGCTTGGGCGCTGGCCCAGCCCTGGCGGCTCCAGCGCAGCGGCGACGACAGTAGTACGGCCCCGCCCACCGCGCCGCTGCCAAACGCCGCGCCGCCCGGCCCCAGCTGCACTTCTACCCGGCTGCTGGCGCTGGCGGGCAGGGTGGCGAAGTCGGATTCCCCGAGGGATGGTACGCTGATATTAAACCCGTTCCAGAGGACGGCCGTGTGGCGCGATGCCGTGCCCCGGATGGTGATGGTGGTGAGCTGGCCGGGCCCGTAGGTCTTGAAATAGATGGGGTTGCGGGCAGCCAGCACGTCGGCCAGCGTGCCGCCGCGCTGCTGGCTGAGCGTGGTGGAATCGACCAAAAGCCGGCGGCTGCCCACGGCAAACCGGGTGGGCCGGCTGGCGCGCACCTGCACATCGGACAGCGGATGCACCACGTCCGTCAGGCCGGTTCCGGCTGGGGCAGGCGCTATCTGCGCTGCCGCCAACTGGCTCAGCAGCAGCAAGCCCGGCACCGGGCAACTACGCCTGAACAGTAAAAAAAGCTGCATCCGAATCAAATTTTCCAGGAGAAAATTCGATTCAAAATCTACCGTTAGTTGCCTTCAAGCTGAAGAAAACCAGCGCCAGACCGAGGCCGAAAAACAGTTGTAAAGCGGGCCTGCCGAAACCGGCCCCTGTTCTCTTTCTCCATTCGTCCTCCGCGAATGCTGAACCTGTGAATGTCCGGGCAGGTCTCCTGGCTTGCTTCGCCGAGCGGGCCGCCTTCCCATTTAGTCGATTGATAATCAATCAGCAAACAGTGGCATTTGTGGCCCGCCCCGATGTGAAGCGTACAGTTGCGGGGACAGCTCCGGCGTTGAACCGGATTCCCTTTTCAGCCGCGCCCCGCGATTGGGGTCTGGCACCTTGACGGCGCAAAGGTACGGCGTAGCGTGGACTCTGCGAGTCCGCACGTGAGCAGAGCGGACGCGCTATCTGCTTGGCATCAGATGCTCGCTGTGCTCGCGAACTCGCAGAGTTCACGCTACAACTTACCGGCGCAGGGTGAAACCGAC
>JAQBNT010000229.1 GCA_028288445.1 Hymenobacter sp.
GCCTTTTTTAATAATTTCTCGACTGCCTTGGGAACGAGGTGACATAGGCAGTTGAGCGCCTCGGGAGCACATGACACGGGGTGCCAAGTGCTCCCGAGGCGCTCAACTGCCTCCGGCAGGAAGTGACACGAGCACATTCGGGCCTCACTTGCTCCTAACCCGATGAGTTGGAAGCAAGTGAGGCCCGCCAGGGCATTCGGGACCAAATACCTCACTTCAGAAAAATTCTTCGTTGGCCTTCCCATCCGTTTTCCCGTAGCTTTAGGATATGCTGGTTCGCTTGCTTTTGTTGGTTGTATTTGTGCTCACGGCCTTCGCGCCCCTGGCCCCGCGCCCCGACTACGCCGGCCTCTACCGCGACGCCCCGCACCTGGACGTGGACACCCGCCGCGAGGGCGACAGCCTGCGCCTCTATCTGCGCCTGCCCGCCCCCGCCCGCCTGGGGCTGGGCCACCCGCTGCGCCTGGCCGCCTGGCCCAGCTACGAAGCCAAGCTACCGCTGTGGCAGGACAGCATCGCGCGCCGCCAGCAGCACCCGCGCCCGGCCGCCGATGGCAGCCTGCGCCTCAGCTTCTGCATTGCCGCCGCCCGCGTGCCCGCTGGGGCCATCCTGCAGCTCAGCACCGCACCTGCTGATGCCAAAGACGACTATCAGGAGCCCAGCACCACCGCTTGGCTGCGCCTGACCGAAGCCGTGCTGGCACGCCCCTTCGTGCTCACCGATTCGGCCGGGCAGCCCCTGGCCCGCCGTTACGTGCGAGCCGGCGAAACCTTCGGCGTGGACAGCTACGGCCTAATGCAGCCCGTGCGCTGGAAGCGCTACGCCGTGACGCCCACCCCCGCCCTGCCGCCCATGACCAGCCCGGCCGCCATGCCCGCCGGCCCGCGCCTGCTACCCGTGCTCGACTCGGCCGAGGCCCGGCCCGGCGAGCCGCTGCGCTTCCGCGAGCCCGGCCTGTATGCACTGAAGGTGGGCGGCGCGGGCGGCCTGCCCACCCGCACGCTGGCCGTGCTGGTGGGGGCCAACAACTACCCCGCCCTCACTACGGCTTCGGAACTGATTGAGCCGTTGCGCTACCTCACCACCAGCCAGGAGCGCCAGCGCCTCACCGACGCGCCCGACCCGAAGCGGGCGGTGGATAAATTCTGGCTCGACATCGCCAAAGGCAACCAGCGCCAGGGCAAGGAACTGATTCGGCAATACTACGCCCGCGTCACGGCGGCCAACCGGCTTTTTGCCGCCCACAAGGCCGGCTGGCTCACCGATAGGGGCTTGCTGTATGTGGTGCTGGGGCCGCCGCCGAGCGTGCGGCGGCTGTTCAACGGCGAGGAACGGTGGTTTTATTCCGACGGCGGGCTGGGCGGCGGGCCCATCACCTACACCTTCCGGCCCCGGCCGAGTACCTTTGCCCCTGATTACTACGAATTGGTGCGCCGGCCCGAGTACGAACTGCTCTGGTATGCCGCCGTTGAAAAATGGAGAACCCCACTGACCGCCCTGACCGGCCCGAACGCCCCAACCGACCTACCCGCCCGGTAGCCGGCCGCCGCTTTTACGATGGTGCCAACCGCCCCGTCACCCCGAAACAGTTCCGCCCCGACCGTGGCGGTTCTGAGTTCGACGAACGCCCCGCCCGCCCCAAAGGCCGCGGCGGCTCCGACAACCGCGACGAAGCCGCCGGCGACCGCACCGGCCGCTCCGACCGTGGCGAAAGCCGCCCGCCCTACCGCGAGCGCAGCGAAAGCAGCGAGCGCGGCAGCAACGCCGGCGGCGAGCGCCCCCGCTACGAAAACCGCTCGGCCCAAACGGCGAGCATCGACATGCTATTCGGTCTGCGCCCCATTCAGGAAGCCCTGAACGCGGGCCGCACGCTGGAAAAGATTTTCCTGCTGCGCGGCACCAAAAACAGCCTCGTGACAGACATCTCCGCCGCTGCCCGCGCGGCCGGCATCCAGGTGCAGCTGGTGCCCGTGGAGAAGCTCGACAACCTGACCCGCAAGAACCACCAGGGCGCGGTCGCCTTCGTGTCGCCCATCGACTACGCGCCGCTGGACACCATCGTAACCGGCCTGTTTGAGGAAGGAAAAGTACCCTTCCTGCTGCTGCTCGACCGCATTACCGATGTGCGCAACTTCGGCGCCATTGCCCGCACGGCCGAGTGTCTGGGCGTGCAGGCCATCATAGTGCCCAGCCGGGGCGCGGCCCAAATCAACGGCGACGCCCTGAAAACCAGCGCCGGCGCGCTGAATATTCTGCCCGTGTGCCGCGAGAATAATCTGCACGAAACCATCCGCTTCCTCCAGCAGTCCGGCATCACCGTGGTGGCCTGTACCGAGAAAGCTGACGAAGCCGTAGGTGCGGCCGAAATCGACTTCACTGGCCCCGTAGCCGTCCTCATGGGCTCCGAAGAAGACGGCATCTCGCCCGACCTCCTGAACCTAGCCGACGTGAAGCTGAAAGTGCCCATGAGTGGCCAGATTCAAAGCTTGAACGTGGGCGTGGCCGCCGGCATCATGATGTTTGAAGTGGCCCGCCAGCGCGTGAACGCCTAGCGTTGGATTAGCCATTAGCTTGTGCTGCAAAGCAGAAAAAGGCCCCAACACTACCAGTGTTGGGGCCTTTTTCTGCTTTGCGCAATCCGGCTTACATCTCCTCATCAACTTTCACCTTGTGGTCATCTTTGACCCTGGATAAGTCGCCCACTGCGGTGGCCGGAATGCCAATAACAGAAACTGCCTTGCCCTTTACGGAAACGTCGATGCCCACCTCGCGGCGGTAGTCTTCCTCGTGTTGCTTGGTGTAGTAAGCCCGCGTAGCATCGGTAAGGGTGTACTCCACCCCACCGTTTTCAAAGCGCAGCTGCGCAGACTCAACGCCCTCGTTGGAGGCACCCCCCCCGCGGGTATACGACCAATAGGTGAACTTCTGCCAGCTGCCGGCATCCAGCTTGGCGGGATACTGCAACTCTACCTTGGCGGCCGTGCCGAACCGATACACCAGGTAAGCACCCTTCGGCCCGCGGCAGAGCGCAGCCGTTTTGCCGGATTTCGTCTGGAACGCAAACACGGTGGTTTCCCCGGCGCGGGCCAGGGTGGCCGCGCCACCCGGAGGCTTTGCAGCCTCCAGCGGAAACGCGCTAATCGCCAATAGAAACGAGGTGGCACCGATGAGCAGCAGATGTTTCATTAGTTATACCCGCCACCCTTCTTCGCCTTCACATCGGCCACAAAATCCTTCACGCGCTGCTCCTCACTGCGCTTGCAGATGAGCAGCACGTTGTCGTACTCGGCCACGATGTAGTCCTCAAGGCCCTGCACCACCACGAGGCGGTCGGCGGGGGTTTTGATGACGCAACCGGTGGTGTCGTAGAGCAGCACGTCGCCGCTCACCATGTTGTTGTTTTCGTCGTGGTTGCCGATGCGGTGCAGCGAATCCCAGGTGCCCACGTCGCTCCAGCCGAAATCGGCGGGCAAAACGTACACGTTGTCCGCCTTTTCCATCACGCCGTAGTCGATGCTGATGTTGCGGCAGCGCGAGTAAGCGCGGCTGATGAACTCCTCCTCTTCGGACGTGCCCAGTTGGTCGGCTCCTTCATCGAACACCTCGGCGATGTCGCTCAGGTAGTGGTGGAAGGCGCTGATGATAACCTCCGCGCGCCACACGAACAGGCCGGAGTTCCAGAGAAAGTCGCCGCTGTCCACGAACATGCGGGCCAGTTCCAGGTTGGGCTTTTCGGTGAAGGTTTTCACCTTGTGCAGCTGGCCGCCGGGCAGGCTCTGGTCGTCCATGTACTGAATGTAGCCGTAGCCGGTATCGGGCCGCGAGGGCTGGATGCCGAGGGTGATGAGCACGTCGCTGGCCCGGGCGGCGGCCACAGCAATGCCAATGAGGCGGCGGAACTCGTCTTCGCGCAACACGGCGTGGTCAGCGGGCGTCACGATGATGGTGGCGTGCGGGTCGCGCTGCGCGATGCGGTAGCTGGCGTAGGCAATGCACGGCGCGGTATTGCGGCCAATGGGCTCGCCCAGAATCTGGTCCATCGGCAGGTGCGGCAGGTGTTCCTGCACCAGGTCCACGTAGTCGCGGTTGGTCACCACAAACACGTTCTCGGGCGGGCAGATGCCTTTGAAGCGGTCCACGGTGAGCTGGAGCATGGAGCGCCCCGTGCCCAGCACATCATGAAACTGCTTGGGATGGTTGGTGCGGCTGAACGGCCAGAACCGGCTGCCAATACCGCCAGCCATGACGACGATGTAAGTGGAATTCATGTGGGCAAATGTAAAGGAGAACGAAGTACAGATTACGGCTTGAAAGGCTGCTATTTACTCAATAAATATTATATATTAAATAAATAATATAATCAAACCAGTCCTTCGCGCAATAAGTCGTGCAGGTGGATGAACCCGGCAAACGTGCCATCCTCCGTCACCACCAACTGCGTGATGTTGCGGCTCTGCATCCGGGCCAGGGCTTCGGCGGCAAAATCCTCCACATCAATAGTAGCGGGCCGGGGCGTGAGGATGTCGCGGGCCTTGAGCTGCTCCAGGTCCGAGAAGCTGCCCAGCATGCGGCGCAGGTCGCCGTCGGTGATGATACCGGCCAGTTGGCCGGCCGCATCGAGCACGGCCGTGGCCCCAAGGCGCTTGCCGGATATTTCGAGCAGCACCTCGCGCAACGGCGCGTCTTCCTGCACCTGGGGGCGCTGGTTCTGGCGGCTAAGGTCGCCCACTTTCAGGTAGAGGCGCTTGCCGAGGGTGCCGCCGGGGTGCAGGCGGGCAAAGTCGGCGGCGGTGAACTGGCGGCTTTCGAGCAGGCACACGGCCAGGGCATCGCCCAGGGCCAGGGCGGCGGTGGTGCTGGTGGTAGGCGCAAGGTTGTTAGGGCAGGCCTCCTTGGTCACGGGGGCGTGCAGCACGTAGGTGGCCTGCTGGGCCAGGTAGGAGTCGGCATTGCTCACCAGTGCGGCCAGCGGTACGCCCTTGCGGCGTAGCAGCGGCACCAGCACCTTAATCTCGGGCGTGTCGCCGCTCTTGCTGATGGCAATGACGAAGTCTTCGGGCTGAATCATGCCCAGGTCGCCGTGGATGGCATCGGCGGCGTGCATGAACAAGGCCGGCGTGCCGGTGCTGTTGAGCGTGGCCACGATTTTGCCCGCGATGTGGGCACTTTTGCCGATGCCGGTGACCACCACGCGGCCTTTCAATTGCAGAATGGCTTGCACGCAGGCCACGAAATCGGGTGTGGCGGCCAGCGCATCGGCCACGGCGCGCACGGCGTCGGCTTCTTCGTGCAGCACCTGGCGGGCAATGGCGAGCACGTCGGCGGCAATGGGGGCCGCGCCAGCAGTGGCATTCTCGGAATTAAGAGTAACAGGCATTGGATAAGGCACGAAATGATATTGCAAAATTGGGGGAAAGAAGCTAAGCCCGCTCCTATCGGCCAAAACCAACTTGCTTGGGTTAATGGATAATTTACCTCGAGTCAGCTACTCAATTACATCAAATTGCGTAGCTCGTTACTCTAGAAACAGCTTCTTCAGGTAGATGGACCGGCTCGGAAGCACGAAGTTTCCAAATAGCTTCTTCCCGTTTCGAAAGAGGCAGCAATATGAATAAATTGTTTTCCACAATTCATGAAAAACACCATTTTTCATGCTAAAAATTGAGGCTATTGCTTATCTTCGTTATGAACCGCGAGTCGGTGCGCATTTCATTAATGCTTTAATCCTATGTCATCAGTTGCCCTCCAAGAAGCCCCGGTCCTCACGGCCGATTTGAAACATACACTCAAAGAAGTATTTGGCTACGGCCAGTTTCGGGGCACGCAAGAGGCTGTTATTCAAAACGTACTTGCCGGGCACAACACGTTTGTGATTATGCCCACTGGCGCGGGCAAAAGTCTGTGCTACCAGCTGCCGGCCCTCGTGGTGCCGGGCACGGCCATCGTGATTTCGCCCCTCATTGCCCTGATGAAGAACCAGGTCGACCAGCTCGGGGCCTTCGGGGTAAACGCGCAGGTGTACAATTCGACCCTGACCAAAACCGAGATGAAACGGGTGCAGAAAGACGTGATGAGCGGCGAAGTTCGCCTGCTCTACGTGGCCCCCGAAAGCCTGACCAAAGACGACACCATCGACTTCCTGCTGAAGTCGACCATCAGCTTCGTGGCGATTGACGAGGCCCACTGTATTTCGGAGTGGGGCCACGATTTCCGCCCAGAATACCGCAAGATTCGCGGCATTATCGACAACCTGGGCGGCAACGTGCCGATTATTGCCCTCACGGCTACGGCCACGCCCAAAGTGCAGCTGGACATCCAGAAAAACCTGCACATGGACGACGCCAGCGTCTTCAAAACCAGCTTCAACCGCACCAACCTCTACTACGAGGTGCGGGCCAAGCACAACACCAAAAAGCAGCTGATTCAGTACGTGAAGCTGCACAAGGGCAAAGCGGGCATCATTTACTGCCTGAGCCGCAAGAAGGTGGAGGAAATTGCCGAGCTGCTGCGCGTGAACGACGTGCGCGCCCGCCCCTACCACGCCGGCCTCGACCAGCAGGTACGCATTGATAATCAGGACGCTTTCCTGAACGAAGAATGCGACGTGATTGTGGCCACCATCGCCTTCGGCATGGGCATTGACAAGCCCGATGTACGCTTCGTGATTCACTACGATGCCCCCAAATCCATCGAGGGCTACTACCAGGAAACCGGACGCGGCGGGCGCGATGGCCTGGAAGGCAACTGCCTGATGTTCTACAGCTACGACGACATTCTCAAGCTGGAGAAATTCAGCAAGGACAAGCCGGTGACCGAGCGCGACAACGCCCACCAGCTGCTGGCCGAAATGACCAATTACGCCGAAAGCGCGGTGTGCCGCCGCCGGCAGCTCCTGCACTACTTCGGCGAGCAGCTGGACACGGATTGCGGCTTTTGTGACAACTGCCGCCACCCCAAGGAGCGGTTTGAGGGCGAAGCGGCCGTGGGCCTGGCCCTGCGCGCCACGGTGCAGACGGAGGCCCGGTTCAACCTCAACCACATCGGCCAGGTGCTGCTGGGGCTGAATAACCCGCACATTGAAAGCTACGCGCACAACGCGCTGCCGGTGTACGGCCAAGGCAAGGAGCTGGGCGACGCACAGTTCTGGCACTCGGTGCTGCGCCAGTGCCTGCTGAACGGCTTTCTGGAGAAGGACATTGACAGCCTGGGCCTGGTGCGCATCACCGATAAGGGCATCGACTTTATCGAGAACCCGCGCTCCATCACGCTCACCAAAGACCATAACTTTGATGAGGAGCAGAAGGCCGACGAGGAAAAGGAGGAAGTTCAGCACGCCGCCGGCCACGACGAAGCCCTGTTCACCCAACTCAAGGAGCTGCGCAAGCAGGTAGCCAAACAGAAAAACCTGCCGCCCTACGTCCTCTTCCAGGACCCCAGCCTGAAGGAGATGGCCACCACCTACCCCACCTCGCTGCACGACCTCACGCACGTATCGGGCGTGGGCCAGGGCAAGGCCCAGAAATTTGGCGCGCCGTTCGTGGCCGCCATCAAGAAGTACGTGGAAGACAACGACATTGAAACCGCTGAAGATGTGGTGGTGAAGTCGGCCGTGAACCGCTCGAAAATCAAAATCTACATCATCCAGCAAATCGACAAAAAGATGATGCTGGAGGACATCGCCTCCTCCAAGGGCATCACGATGGCCGAGCTAATGGAGGAGGTGGAACACATCTGCTATTCCGGCACCCGCCTGAACATCGACTACTATCTGGAGGAAATGGTGGAGGAAGAGGTGCAGGAAGAAATCTACGACTACTTCATGGCGGCCAGCACGGACAATATTGCGGTGGCGATGAAGGAGCTGGGCGACGACTTTACGGAAGAGGAGTTGCGGTTGGTGCGCGTGAAATTTCTGAGTGAAGTGGCTAATTAGGGCTGCATCATTTAATGACAAGCCGAAAAAGCTGCTCCCATTGGAGCGGCTTTTTTGTTTTCCAGCGTGGTTACAGACCGCCGCATTACAAACCCTGCCTGGCCAGCCGCGTATTGACAGAAGTGCTTAGCGCGCAGCTTGGCAGGTGCTTTGGGAGTATTAATATGTGGATAGTCTTCGCTTTGCTGGCCGCTCTGGCTTCGGCCTCAGTAGTCACGCTGTCGAAAGCCGCGATTAAGGACGTGCCGCCCAGCCTGGTGTTTGCCATTGAGGCCGTGCTGATTTTGCTGGTGTCGTGGGCCACGGTGCTGTTCCAGGACTTGCTGCCGGACATTGCCCGGATTGAGCGCAAAACCTGGCTGGTGCTGGTGGTGGCGGGCCTGCTCACGGCCGTGTCATCGTTGCTGGTGTTTCGGGCGCTGTCCATGGGCGATGCCTCGCGGGTGTCGCCGCTCACCAATATTTCGCTGGTATTTTCGGTGACGCTGGCAGCCATTTTTCTTCGGGAAAAGCTGACCTGGCAGGTGATGCTGGGCACCGCTCTCATGGCCGGAGGGGCCATTCTCATTGCCACGGCCAAACCGTCTGACAAAACCGCTAGCAGCCCCAAAGATGGCCGGTCTGAATCCGGCGCAACCGTCTACCAATCGAGTTCGAAGGCCTAACGGCCGGCGCGGGCAGCGTTAGTTTGCCGCCGGGGCCAGCAGGGCTTCGGCTTCGAGCAGGAGCGACGCGCCCATCAGCAAATCGTGCAGCATAAACAGCTCTTCGAGGTTGAAAACGAAGGTTTGGTAGGCTACCGGGCCGGGCAGCACTAGGCACCGGGCCATGGGGTCGGGCTGGGTGAGGGCGTGCCGCTCGTAGAGGGCGGCCACGGCCGTGCGCCATTCGGGCAGCTCTTCCCGTTTCAGGCACAGGGCCACGTTGCCAAAATAGAGGTGCAGGCAGCAGCCGGTGGGGCAGCGCGAAATGCAGCCCAGGTCGTTGTGATGCAGGTAGCGACACATAGTATGAATGAAGAATTGGGAATGAAGAATGAGGAATTGGGGAATGGGGAATGAGCGGCAGGTTACTTGCGGCCTCAATTCCTCATTCTTCATTTTTACAAAGTGGCCACCAGCTCGCGCCACGACTCCTGCTCGGGGATGCCGGGCTTGCGCTGGCCGAACATCAGCAGCATGTTGCGGCCCTGGCGGTCGAAGAGCTCCAGCGAGGTTACCACGCCGTCGGCGGTGGGCTTTTGCACCACCCAGCTTTCGGCCACGTCGCCAGCTTTGAGGTGGAGGTTGAACGCGGGGTCGAGCACGTTAATCCAGGGGCCGGTGGGCACGATGCGCCGGGTGAGGCCGGTGTGAATCTGGATGCAGCCCCGGCTGGCCACGAAAATCATCACCGGTTGCTCCTGGGCCGAGGCGGCGCGGAGGGCGCGCTCGATGGCGTCGTTTTCCACTTTGCGCAGCAGCTCGGGCGGGCCGAGGCGCAGGGCCTGGGTGCGGCTCACGCCAAACTCGCGCAGCAGGCCGAAGAAAGCGTGGGTGTCCTGCAAGCCGCGCCACGCGGCCCGGAAACCGGCCACGTCGATGGTGTCATCGGCGGCTTCGGGCTTCTCGGCGGGGGCGGGCACGGTGGTGAGCGTGGCGGGCTGTTCGGCGGAGCGGAAGCGGGCCACCAGGGCGTCGTAGGCGGCAGCGTCGCTGGTTTCGGTGAGGTAGATTTTGTGCAGCGCCTCGCCATCGGCGGCGAAGAACTGGAGGCTGCGGCGGCCGTTTTCGCTCACCGCGAAGCCGAACTGCCAGTGCATCATGAACAGGCGCAGGTCGATGTCTTCGCCCAGCACCAGCCCCATGGGGCCCTGGAAGGAAACGTCGTGGTAGGTGCCCTGGCGCTCGTGCACCACGCTGTCGTTGCGGGTGAGGGCCATGACGTGGCCCAGGGTGGGCACTTCCTTCAGTATCGCCCGGAAATCGCCGGTGAGGAACACCACCGGCGAATCGGCGGCACCGGTCACCTGGGTAGCCAGCAGCTCGGCTTCGCTGGCGTGGAGGGCCTGGGCGGCGTCGCGGATGCGGCCTTTGGGGTTGGCGGCTTTGTAGTCGGCCCAGCGGGCGGCGAGTTCGGGGGCGAGGGTTTCGGGAGTCATAATATTAGTGGGTAAGTGGAGTGATGATTAAGTCCTGTCG
>JAQBNT010000245.1 GCA_028288445.1 Hymenobacter sp.
CCCGATGGTGCCCAGGTGAGCCGCGACGAGGTCATTGCCGAGCTGGAATCGGACAAGGCGACATTTGAGCTGCCCGCCGAAGGCAGCGGCACCCTGCGCCACGCCGTGAAAGAAGGCGAAACCATCAGCATCGGCGCGGTGATTGCGCGCATCGAAGGCGGTAGCGGCGCGGCTGCTCCGGCCGCTGCCCCGGCTGCAACCTCTGCGGCTCCCGTGGCGGCGCTAGCCTCGGCTCCCGCCGCTGGTGGCGCGGCCACGTATGCTACCGGCGTGCCCTCGCCGGCCGCCGGCAAGATTCTCGATGAAAAAGGCATTGCTGCCACCGACGTAGCCGGTACCGGCCGTGATGGCCGCATCACCAAAGAAGATGCCCAGAACGCGCAGGTCAAGCCCGCCGCTCCGGCTCCGGTGGCAGCTCCGGCGGCATCGGCTCCCGCTGCTGCTCCGGCCGCCGCGCCCGCTGCCGGTGGCAGCCGCGAGGTGCGCCGCGAGCGCATGAGCAACCTGCGCAAAACGGTGGCCCGCCGCTTGGTGTCGGTGAAAAACGAGACTGCCATGCTCACTACCTTCAACGAGGTGAACATGCAGCCCATCATGGACCTGCGCGCCAAGTTCAAGGACCAGTTCAAGGCCAAGAACGGCGTGGGCCTGGGCTTCATGTCCTTCTTCACGAAGGCCGTGTGTGTGGCCTTGCAGGAGTGGCCGTCGGTGAACGCGCAGATTGACGGCACGGACATCGTGTTCAACAATTTCTGCGACATCAGCATTGCCGTATCGGCCCCAAAAGGCCTGGTGGTGCCCGTGATTCGCAACGCCGAGCAGCTGTCGTTCGATGGCATCGAGAAGGAAGTGGTGCGCCTGGCTGGCCTGGCCCGCGACAACAAGCTCACCATCGAGCAGATGACGGGCGGCACGTTCACGCTCACCAACGGCGGCATTTTCGGCTCCATGCTCAGCACCCCGATTATCAACGCGCCGCAGTCGGCCATCCTGGGCATGCACAACATCATCCAGCGCCCCATCGCCGAGAACGGCCAGGTCGTGATTCGCCCCATGATGTACCTGGCTTTGAGCTACGACCACCGCATCATCGACGGCCGCGAGTCGGTGTCGTTCCTGGTGCGGGTGAAGGAGCTGCTCGAAGACCCGACGCGTTTGCTGTTGGGGGTGTAAGCTTCGTGAAATAGCGTGGAAAGCGGCCGGCAACTATTGCCGGCCGCTTTTTTTATGCCTGGGCCAGCCCAATGTTGCTGGTTAGCGTTTAAGAGCATTCTCGTCCCTGCATCATGAAAAAATCGACCAAGACGCACCGTTCCGCTAAATTCTGGCCCGTGATGGGCTTTGCCACCCTGGCCGGCATGCGCAGCATGAGCGCGCCGGCCTTTCTGAGCCATTACCTTTCCAAGCAGCCGCATAGTGGGCTGGCCAAATCGCCGCTGCGGTTTTTGCAAAAGCCCGTGACCGCGCAAATCCTGAAGGCCCTGGCCGCCGGCGAGATGGTGATGGACAAGCTGCCCTCCACGCCCAACCGCACGGCCCCGCCGGTGCTGCTGGGCCGGTTGCTGGCGGGCTCGCTGGTGGGCGCGGCGTGGTACAAGTCGCGCCACGGCAGCGCCCTGGGCGGCGGCGTGCTGGGCGGCCTGGCCGCCGTGGCCGCCACGTTTGTGACTTACGCATTGCGCACGGGCATCAGCCAGCAGACGGATACGCCCATCGCGCTGGTGGGCGTGGGCGAGGATGCGCTGGTGGTGGGCAGCGGGGCGGCGTTGCTGCGCGGCGTGCGGCCCGCGCACGGCGAGTGGCGGCCGCTGTAAAGCCCTAGCCGCCGAGCAGCGAGAGCGGGTTCGGCGTCATGCGGTGCTCGAACATGGCCCCGATGTTCCGGGCTTTGGTCTTGGCTTCGTCGGCTTTGGGGCCGAGGAAAAGGGCATCGACGGTAGCGGTGAACAGCGCCAGCCAGCGCTGGAAATGCGCCGCCTGAATGGGCAGCGGGAAGTGCCGGGCCATCGGCCGCCCTTTGTAGCGGCTGGTGCCCAGCAGCACGCTGCTCCAGAAATCGTACATCTTGGGCAGGTGGGCCTGCCAGTCCACCTGCGCCACGTCGTGGAAAATGGGGCGCAGCAGGTCGTCGGCATCTACGCGGGCGTAGAAGGCATCAACCAGTTGGATGATGTCGGCTTCGGTTTGCAGGTCGGGGAGGAGGGGGGCGGACATGGCTTTGCAGAGATGGTGGACATAGAGTTAACCGTTAACAGCGGGACTACGCTTTTCGTCGCCCGCCCAGCAGCACCAGCGCTACGGCCAGCACGATAAGGGCCGCGCCGCCCAGCATTTCGGGGTTCAGGCTTTCGCCGGCGAAGGCCCAGCCCAGCAGCACGGCCACCACCGGGTTCACGAAAGCATACGTGCCCGCCAGCGCGGGCTCCACGGCCCGCAGCAGCCAGATGTAGGCCGTGAACGCCACAATGGAGCCGAACGTGACCAGATACCCATACGCCACCCACGACTTGGTGGTGACCTGCGCCAGCGTGAACCCATCGGCCTCGCCCCGCCCGAAGCCCACCACGAGCATGGCCACGCCGCCGCACAGCATCTGCATGCCGCCGGAGGCGAAGGGCGACGGCGCGGGCTGGTGGTTCTTGGCGTAGAGCGAGCCGATGGACCACACCAGCGAAGCCACCAGCACGCAGGCCATGCCCAGGCCCTGATGGCCCGGTTCCTTCACGGCCGTGGCCGTGGGGTGAGCGGCCAGCAGGTACATGCCCGCCATGCCCGCGCCCAGCCCCAGCGCCACCCACTTGGTGGGCCGGGCCGAAATGCCGCTCAGCCACCCCAGCACCGCCAGAAACATGGGCACCGTGGCCACCAGCAGCGCCGTGATGCCGCTGGGCAGGTACATCACCCCCAGCGTGGTGCCGCCGTTGCCAAACCCCAGCAAGCACACCCCGATAAACACCGCGTAGCCCCAGCCGCGCAAGGTGGGCGCGGGCTCGCCCCGCCAGCGCATGAAGCCGTAGAGCAGCCCCCCCGCCAGCGCATAGCGCGTGCCGGCCATGAGCAGCGGCGGCATGCTGGCCACGGCAAACTTCATCACCAGATAAGTAGAGCCCCAGATGAGGTAGACCAGGGCGAAGGCCGTGAACAGCGCGGCCCGTGAGGGCGCGGCGCTAGAAGAAGAAGCGGGCATATAGTTGATAAGAATTGCGGCAAAATTACGCCCCCTTCCCAACCAGTTGCGCCGTGGTCGGCGTGTCACATTCTAATGAAAAGCTTTCTAAAATGTGACAGTACTGTCACTTTTTTTCAGCAGAAAACCAAATATGTGACAACGCTGTCACATATTTGGTTTTCTGCTGAAAAAAAGTGACAAGGCCAGCTGCTTGCGGAGCCGTAGCGGCCACAGCAACGGCGGGCGTTGCGCGGGGTTGTTGTTGCTTTGCGTTATGAAAATGAAAATTCTCTTGCCGCTGCTTGTGTTGCTGGGTGGCGTCCATTCCTCCCGGGCCCAGCTGCTCCAGCCCAAGCCCGAAGCCTTCACCCGCGCCGACTCCCTGCGCGGCAGCCTCACCACGCCGCTGCGCACCTGCTACGACATCAACTACTACCACCTCGACGTGAAGCTGGACCCGGCCAAGCGCTTCATCAGTGGCTCCAACCTGTTCCGCTTCACGGCCACGCGGGATTTTACGCGGCTGCAATTCGACCTCTTTGCCAATTTGCAGGTTGATAAAGTGCAGTACAAAGGCCAGGACGTGCCCTTCACCCGCGAGGTCAACGCGGTGTTCGTCACCTTCCCGAAGACCATTGCCAAAGGCAGCCATGACGAGTTTACGGTGCAGTATTCCGGCAACCCCACCGTGGCCAAGAAAGCCCCCTGGGACGGCGGGCTGGTCTTCACCACCGATGCGGCGGGCAAGCCCTGGGTGGCCTCGGCCTGCCAGGGCGTGGGGGCCAGCATCTGGTGGCCCACCAAGGACCAGCAGGCCGATGAGGTGGACTCCATGCTCATCAGCGTGAGCGTGCCGGCCGGCCTGAAGGACGTATCCAACGGCCGCCTGCGCCGCACCACCAAGCTCAAGGACGGCTATACCCGCTTCGACTGGGCCGTGCGCAACCCCATCAACAACTACGACGTGGCCCTGAACGTGGGCGACTACCAGCACTTTTCCGACTCGTACCAGGGCGAAAAAGGGCCGCTTTCGCTTGATTACTGGGTTTTGCCCGAGAATCTCGCCAAGGCCAAAACGCAATTTGCCGCCAACGTGAAGCCCATGCTCAAAAGCATGGAATCGTGGTTTGGCCCGTACCCGTGGTACCAGGATGGCTATAAACTCGTCGACGCTCCGCATCTCGGCATGGAGCACCAGAGCGCCGTGGCCTACGGCAACAAATACCAGAACGGCTACCTCGGCAAAGACCGCAGCAACACCGGCTGGGGCCTGAAATGGGACTTCATCATCATCCACGAAAGCGGCCACGAGTGGTTTGGCAACAACATCACCAGCCAGGACATCGCCGACATGTGGGTGCACGAAAGCTTTACCACCTACTCCGAAGCGCTGTTTGTGGAAAGCCAGTTTGGCAAAACCGCCGGCCAGGAATACATCCACGGCCAGCGCCGCAACATCTCGAACGACTCGCCCATCATCGGCCCCTACGGCGTGAACAAGGAAGGCTCCGGCGACATGTACGACAAGGGTAGCATGATGCTCAACACCATCCGCACTGTGCTCAACGACGACGCGAAGTGGCGGCTGCTGCTGCGCGGCCTCTCCGCCAAGTTCTACCACCAGACCGTGACCGGCCAGCAGGTCATCGACTACTTCAACCAGGAAAGCGGCCGCGATTTCACCAAAATATTCGCCCAGTACCAGCAGCACCGCAACATCCCCACGCTGGAAATCCGCTTCGAAGACGGCAAAACCCTGGCCCGCTGGGTGGCCGACGTGGACAAGTTCGACATGCCGGTGCGCGTGCGGCTGAAGGGCGGCGAGTACCGGTTCATCACGCCCAGCACCCGGTTTGTGGAGATAAAGGAGCTAGTCGGGGCTACGAAGGAGACGCTGGAGGTCGATACGTTCAACTTCTACATCGGCGTGCTGGTTGATTAAAGCGACTTTTTCGGTCGGGCGCGGACGGTTTGTACCGTACTTTTGTTTAGCTGAGTAGCACCGAGTTTTTAGCTGTTCCTCCTTCGGATTATGGAAACCCACGCCCCCGTCGATTACCGCGAAATAATTACCATCGAGCCCGGCAAGCGGAGCGGCAAGCCCTGCATTCGCGGCCTGCGCATCACGGTGTATGATATTTTCGGCTGGCTGGCCAGTGGCATGTCGGAAGATGAAATTATCTACGACTTTCCCGAACTCACCAAGCAGGACATCCGCGCCGCGCTGGCGTTTGCAGCCGACCAAAATGGCCGCCTGATGCGTTGGTCGGCATGAAACTACTGCTCGATGAGAACCTCACGTTTCGCCTCGTTAAAGCATTGCAAGCGGAGTACCCCGGCAGCTGCCACGTCAAGGATGTGAACCTGATGGAAACCGACGACATCCTGGTGTGGCAGTGGGCGCAGCGCAACGGGTTCGCCATTCTCACGCAGGACGCCGACTATGAGCAGCTGGCGAGTCTGCGCGGGCATCCACCCAAGGTCATCTACTTACGATTCGGTAATAGCTCGTTGCTGAACCTGCTAAGCCAGTTACGGTACTACCGCGACGTTATTACCGCTTTTCTCCTTCACCCCACGGCGGCCTGCCTCGAACTGAGCCAGGTGCCGCTGGCCAACATTTCTGCTGAATAACACCATTCCCCTGCTCATGAATCAATACGACGTCACCGTCATCGGCTCCGGCCCGGGCGGCTATGTAGCGGCCATTCGCTGCGCCCAATTGGGCCTCAAAACGGCCATTATCGAGAAATACCCCACCCTGGGCGGCACCTGCCTCAACGTGGGCTGCATCCCCAGCAAGGCCCTGCTCGACTCCTCCGAGCACTACCACAACGCCCATTCGGTGTTCCAGGACCACGGCATCGGCCTCGAAAACCTGACCGTCGACATGAACCGCATGATTGACCGCAAGGCCGGCGTGGTGAAGGCCAACGTGGACGGCATCTCCTACCTGATGAAGAAGAACAAAATCGACGTCATCACCGGCGTGGGCTCGTTCATCGACAAAACGCACATCAGCATCGCGCCCACCGCCGGCGGCGAAGCCCAGCAGATTGAAACCAAAAACGTCATCATCGCCACCGGCTCCAAGCCCACGGTGCTGCCGTTCATCGCGCAGGACAAGCAGCGCATCATCACCAGCACCGAGGCCCTGAACATCCGCGAAGTGCCCCGGCACATGATTGTGATTGGCGGCGGCGTGATTGGCCTCGAAATGGCCTCCGTGTACGCCCGCCTCGGCGCGAAAGTCTCGGTGGTGGAGTTCCTCGACTCGCTCATCCCGACCATGGACCGCGGCCTCGGCAAAGAGCTGAAGCGCGTGCTGGGCAAAATCGGCATCGAGTTTTTCCTGAGCCACAAAGTGACCGGCGCCACCCGCGAGGGCGACAGCGTGACCGTGACCGCCCTCAACCCGAAAGGGGAGGAGGTGAAATTTGAGGGCGACTACTGCCTGGTAGCCGTGGGCCGCGTGCCCTACACCGCCGGCCTCAACCTGGAAGCCGCCGGCATCGAAATGGAAGAGCGTGGCCGCATCAAGGTCGATGCCCACCTGCAAACCAACGTGCCCGGCATCTACGCCATCGGCGACGTGATTCGGGGGGCCATGCTGGCCCACAAGGCCGAGGAAGAAGGCGTGTTCGTGGCCGAAACCATCGTGGGCCAGAAGCCGCACATCAACTACCTGCTCATCCCCGGCGTGGTGTATACCTGGCCCGAAGTGGCGGGCGTGGGCTACACCGAGGAGCAGCTCAAGGAGCAGGGCAAGGCCTACAAAATCGGCAGCTTCCCCTTCAAAGCCAGCGGCCGGGCCCGCGCCAGCGGCGACACCGACGGCTTCGTGAAGGTGCTGGCCGACAAAACCACCGACGAAATCCTGGGCGTCCACATGATTGGCCCGCGCATCGCCGACCTCATCGCCGAAGCCGTGACCGCCATGGAGTTCCGCGCCTCCGCCGAGGACGTGGCCCGCATGAGCCACTCACACCCCACCTACGCCGAGGCCATGAAAGAAGCCTGCCTGGCCGCCACGGAGAACCGCGCCATTCATATGTAATTGCTGCCGCCAGTTGGCGCGAAAACGGCCGAAGCTTTCTTAGCTTCGGCCGTTTTTGTATTTGCAGCATCTTGAAACCGAACGAAGCTCACCGTAATGGCCGGCCCATATAGCACAGAGGTAGTATTTGAGGCCGAACTCCCACCAATTGGAGCAATTATTCTCAAGCTATTTGAGATTACAGAACTCATGTTCAAGTGCGAGCCTGTTGGTGACGAAGGAGGATTCTGGCGTTTAATATGCCCGATTACATCGTTAGAAACCCATCTGCTGGTACATGAACAGGGTTGTGCCGTCTTTTTGTCCCTTTTCGACGAATGGACTAGTGGGCCTAATCGGAATATTTACCCGCATCAATCAGTTGTATTAGCCTTAAAACAGCTTGGTGGCCAAACGGAAGAAACATTAGAAACATGGGCTGGCGAACCTTGGCGCATCGCCAAATGGCGGTGGAATCCAAAGCACATCGACGGACGCGGCAGAAACGCTAGAGCGGCTGAAGCTACGGGAGCTTCAGCCGCTCTAGCGTTTCGAATTACTACCATTCTCGCCATTCAGAAGCCAACCCTTCGCCGTCACCGTATTCCGCTGGATTTAGGCCACAGGCTACAGTAATGTTGTTGGTTAACTCGCAAAGGTCTTCCCGTTCGCCTGTTTCAATTATATCCTCTTCTAGCTCATTGGTGGCCTCAATAGCTTTTTGGAATAGAGCTATTTTTTGCTCTTTTGGAGCTTGTTCACCAAGTGATACCAGTTCAGCAATGAGTTCATCGAATATGCTTTTGACTTCGTCGCAGTTTTCTTGAGTGTATTGCTCCAAACCAACATTGTAGGATTCGCGCCACGCGGCAAATGGATAGCCTTCTTTGGTAGCATTGAGTTTTTCAGCGTAGGTACTCATTCTTTGGTGTCTATTAGGTGAAGCGTGAGGGATAGTGCAAGGTATACCCTAAGCGGCTAGAGTGAGAGACACTCTGCCACCCCGCTGCCCACCGCTTCCCCAGCCCCGCCAGCGGCTTCCGGATGCCCGCCAACCGCTTCCGGACCACAAACCCTCCCTCCGCAGTCGCGCCAGAGGCTTCGGCACGCCCGCCAACCGCTTCGGCACGCCCGCCAATCATTCCGCACCATAAACCTTTGCGCCGCACACCCGCCAACCGCTTCGGCAGTGCCGCCAGCCGTTCCGCACCACAAACCTTCGCGCCGCACTACAAACCTTCGCGCCGCACCACAAACCTCAGTGGTCGTAGCTCACGACGCGGGTGATGCGCCAGGTACCGGCCTGCTGCTGCCACACCATCACGAACTTGGAGTTGCCGCAGTCCTCGCGGCCGTTTTCGACGTGGCAGAAGCGTTGCGTGGCGATGTGCATGGCCCCGTAGTTTTTCACGGGGTATACTTCCAGGGTGCCCGCCACCAGCGTGCGGGCGATGTCGGGGCTTTGGGCGAAGAGGCGCACGAAGCCCTCCTTGGTCTGGGCAAAGTTGCCCAGGCCGCCTTTGTCGTGGTAAAATTCCAGGTTATCGGCGAAGTAGGCCATGAGCTTGTTCACGTCGTGGGCATTGAAGGCAGCGAACATTTCAGTGTCCAGCCGGGCCACCGTTTGGTACAGTTCCTCCTTGGTAAGCGGCTTCGGAGCCGGGGCGGCGGTTGGCGGCGTCGGGCTGCCCGGCGCGGGCTTGCGCGGCGTGGTTTGGCCGTGGGCGGTGGTGCCGGCCAGGGCCGAAAGCAGCAGGAGCAGGGCGAGGGAGCTACGCATAAGTGGGAGCGGTGATTGCGAAGCTAAATATAGAAGCTCTTCGGCGAGTCCGTTGACCGTCATGCCGGGGACTTCTGGAGTAGTATCATCCGCCACGAAAGAGGGAAGCGAAGCAGCCTGCTACCAGCAGAAAATCGGCATCTTGCACTCCTTATTCCGAAGCACCCCTTCTGCTCAAACCCTCCTCCCCAATGCCCCGCACCGATACCTACGCCCAGGCCCAGCCCGCCAGCCGCGCCGAGTGGCGACAGTGGCTGGCCGAGCACCACGCCAGCCTGCCCGGCGTGTGGCTGGTCTATTTCAAGAAAGCCAGCGGCCAGCCCAGCGTCACCTACCCCGAAGCCGTGGAAGAAGCCCTCTGCTTCGGCTGGATAGACTCGCACCCGCGCAAGCTCGACGCCTACCGGTCGCAGCTGCTCTTCACGCCGCGCAAGCCCAAAAGCGGCTGGAGCAAGGTGAACAAGGAGCGGCTGCTGCGGCTCGAAGCGGCCGGCCAACTCATGCCTGCCGGACTGGCTGCCATTGCCCGCGCCCGGCAAAACGGCGCCTGGGAAAGCCTCGATGCCGCCGAAGCCGGCACCATCCCCGCCGACCTGGCCGCTGCCCTCGCGACCGATGCGGATGCCGCCCGGCACTTTGCCGCCTTCT
>JAQBNT010000262.1 GCA_028288445.1 Hymenobacter sp.
CAAGGCCACGCCGCCGCCCACGCCCGCCGCGCCCACGGCTTGGCCCAGCTGCAGGCCGCCCTCGGCCCCGCCCCCCTCGATGCCGCCGAAGCCCGCTGGCTGCGCGAGCTGGCCGAAGACGTAGCCGCCGCCGCGCCCGGCCCGGCAGCCGCCACCGCCCAGGTGCTGCTGGCCCTGCGCATTGCCGCCCTCACCGCCGAGGCCGAAGCCCTGGCCGGCCTGCTGGCGGCCCAGGTGGATGGCTAAACAGATTAGTTGGATTGGGAAGAGAAAAATAATGCGACTAAAATTAGCATAAGCGAAAAACAGTCGCCTATATTTGACCGGGCAACATCGCCCGCACTTCCAAACCCACAACCCATTACCCTTATGGCATACCCCGTTCAATTGCTAACCAACATAGCCGACTGCGAAGCCGTGCTGACCGCCAACGAGGCTGAGCTGCGCGAGCTGCAGGTCCGCGAAGCGGTGCTGGACCTGCGCGACGACAAGACCAGCGCTACGGCCACCAACACCGCCGCCGAGCTCCTCAGCCTCGACGCCAGCATTGCCCTGCTCACGCCCATGATTCCGACCCTGCCCGCGGGCAGCAAAATCCGGCACACCAACGAGCTGGCCCTGCGCCAGGCCACCCGCCGCCGCGAAGACCTGAACACCGCCCAGCCCACCCGCGGCCCGGTAGCCGCCCTGATTCAGGCCCTGGACCTGCGCCAGGTGCAGGTACAAATCGCCGAGATTCAGCAGTGCATCGCCGAAGTTAAGGCCCACCGCGAGTCTTTGTAGTAGCGGAGCGGCGCTCCGCGGCGGCGTGAGGGAGGTGTGCAGATGTAGCAGCGGAGCGGCGCTCCGTTGCCGGCCAAGTGCCTTCCTCACGCCGCAACGAAGCGCCGCTTCGTTTGTACAAGCCCACAAAAAGGCCCGTCAAATGGATTGACGGGCCTTTTTATGTAGCGGCGGAGCGGCGCTCCGCTGCTAGCCAGGTGCCTTCCTCACGCCGCTCCGTTGCTACCGCACAATCTCCACCCAGCCCTTGCCCAGCGTGGCCCCGTCGGCATCGTGCAGCAGGTAGTAGTAGAGGCCGGCAGGCAGGCCCGCGCCGGCCCAGTCGTTGCGGTAAGCGGGCGCATCGAACACCTGCTGGCCCCAGCGCGAAAATACCCGGAAGCGGCCCGGACAGCCGCCCACCTCCGGGGCGAAGGTGTCGTTCAGCCCGTCGGCGTTCGGGGTGATGATGTTGGGCACGCGGGCGGCCTGCACGTCCACGGGCGGCAGGGCGAGCTGGTTGGGGCAGGCCCCGGCGGGGGCGGCGGGCAGGGTGGCCAGCGGCTGGTAGTGGCCGGCCGCGGCGTAGCGGTGCTCCACCACCGCGCCGGAGGCCGGGGGCGTGCCATCGCCGAAATCCCATTGCACCTGCCCGGCCGCGCCGCCGGTGGCCTCAAAGCGCAGCAGGCGCGGAGCGCGGGCATTATCGGGGCAGGCGGGCACCGTCCAGCGGGCCTGGGCCGAGAGCTGGGCGGGCACGGTCACGCGGTAGGGGGCGGGGTCGCAGGTGCCGGGCAACTCGTAGTAGAGCGTGGTGATGCCCGGCGCGGCGGGCGGCGTAAACAGGCCGGCGGCCGTCACGCCCGGCCCGGTCCAGGTGCCACCGGCTGGGCTGGCCCGCAGCGCCAGCGGCGCGGCATTGAGGCAGAGCACTGTATCGGGCGGCAGGTGCACGGCGGGCACCAGGCTCACCGGCACGGTCTGGGTGATGGTGATGGGGCAGCGGACTTCGGGAAAATCCCAGGTGTAGGTGAGGGTGTGGCGGCCCGGCCCGGCATCGGAAGGGTTGAAGCGGTTGCCCACTACCCCCGGCCCGCTAAAGGTGCCCCCCGCCGGCGTGGCCGCCAGCACAATGCCGTGCGGCGGGGCGGTCAGGCAAAAGCTGACCTCGCCCACCGGCGCGAAAAACAGCGGCGGCAGCGCCAGCACCCGCAGGCGCAGGGTCGCGGCCAGGGGGCAGTCGGTGGCGTTGGCCGGGGCCGGGCCGGCGTAGGCCAGCGTCTGCACACCCGCCAGCGCGGCGGTGGGGGTGAAGAAAAAGCCCCCGCCCACCGAGCCACTCACGCCCGGCCCGGTCCACACGCCGCCCGTGGGCGCGGCCGTCAGGCGCTGCGGGCCGGCCACGGCGCACAGCAGGGTATCGGGAATTGATACCGTGGCCACGCCGCTCGTGTTCACCGTCACCACGCGGTTGGCCCGGCCGGGGCAGGCCGGCGAGTTGGCCAGCGGGCCGGTATAGAGCAGCGTTTGCGCCCCCGTAATCAGGGGGCTGGGGGTGAAGAAGAACCCGGTAGCCACCGAGCCCGACACGCCCGGCCCGCTCCACTCGCCGCCCAGCGGCAGGCCGCCCCGCAGCCGGAAGGGCCGGGTGCTGAGGCAAAGCGCGGTATCGGGCGGGGCCGCGCCGGTAGGGCCGGGCGGCAGCACGCTCATGCGCAGGGTATCGGTCACGGCATCACAGTCGGTATCGCCCTGGTAGGTGTAAATCAGCACATGCGGCCCGCCCAGCAGCGCCGGCGTGGGCGTAAACACGAAGCTGCCGATGGAGCCCGACACGCCCGCCCCCGTCCAGATGCCGCCCGGCGGGATGCCACCCAGCGCCACCGGCGGGTCGTTGAGGCACACCTTGCGCGGCGGCATGGGCGTGGGGGCCGGCACCACTTTCACCACCATTTGCAGGCCCGCCACCACCGGGCAGCGCCCCCCCGACACCTCGTAGGTGAGGGCGTGGCTGCCCCGCCCGGCCAGCACGGGGTCGAAGCGGGCGGTGCCCGGCACCACGCCCTTGCCGTGCCAGGTGCCGCCCGCCGGCAGCCCCGTGAGCGGCACCGTGGCCTGCGGCACCCCCGCCCGCAGGCAGAAGACGCGCTGCGGGGCCGCCGCCGTGGCCCGGCCCTGGGGCAGCACCGTGATGCGCCGCGTGCTGGTGCCGGTGCAGCCATTAGCCGCGCCGGGGCTGGTGTAGGTGAGCACGTTCAGGCCCAGCCGGGAGCTGTCAGGCAGGAAATTGAAGCCCGTGGCCACCGAGCCGCTCACGCCCGGCCCCGTCCAGGTGCCCCCGGCCGGCGAGCCGCCCAGCCCCACCACCCCGGCCCGCGCGCACACCGACAGCGTATCGGTGCCCGCCGGCGAGGCCGCCGCCAGAAACGCAAACTTGAAGGCCGCGTTGTTACAGCGCGGCGCGCCATTGGCCGCCGCGTAGGTGAAGGCCCCCGGCGGAATGGGCAGGCTGCCCGTGCCCGCGCCGCCCTGGTCGCAGGCGCACACCGCCTGGTAGAGGATGCCCTGGGCATCGAAGCGCGAGGTGCCGCCGTCCACATGGTCATCGGCCGAGGTGCCGAAGAAGGTGGCGTAGTCGAGCACCCGCGCCCCGTCGGAGAGCTGCATCAGGTAGAAATCCTGGCTGTCGGTGTTGTTCTGGAGGGCGTTGGCCGTCACGGGCAGGCCGGTAGTCGAGCCGTTATTGGGGTCGAGCCCGCCGCCCCAGCCCGCCAGCAGAATGCGCCCGTAGCAGTCCACCCCAAACGCGGTGGGGGAGATGTCGGTGGTAGAGCGCCCGCTGCCAAACACCGTGGCAAACACCGACGACTTCAAATCCGAAGTCAGCTGCTGAATAAACTGCTGGCCCTGCGCCGTGTGGTAGCGCGTGGCATCGAGGCCGGGCCAGGCCGGGGCCAGCGTCTGGCCCAGCACGTACACCTGCCCGCCCGCGCCCTGCCGCACAAAAAACGCCTGGTCGTAGGCGCTGGTGCCCAGATAAGTGCTTTGCAGCAGCGCGCCGCCGGGCAGCAGGCGCGCCACGAAGCCGTCCACGCCGCCGCCGGGGGCAGCCTGGTAGCCGCCAATGGCCCCGGCCATGCTGGGGCTGGTGGTGCCGCCGGCCACCAGCAGCCCGCCGCCGGCCTCCTCGCGCTGGAGCGAGTAGGCCGCATCAGCCCCGGGGCCGCCCAGCAGGGTGGTCCACCGCACACGGCTGAGGCTGGAATCGAGGCTGGTGACGAGGCCATCGGAACTGCCGCCCCGGTAGTTGACGGGCACCAGACCGGGAAAATCGGCCGAGCCCGTCACGCTGGCCACGTACACGTTGCCCTGCGGGTCGAGGGCCAGGTCGCCCCGGAAGGCGTCGCCGTAGTTGTGGCGCAGGCGGGGCGCGGCGGCGGCGGGGTCCAGCAGGCCATCGGTGCCGGTGCCGCCGAGGTAGGTGCTGGCCCGCAGCCGGCCGCCGTTGGCGCTCAGGCGCGTGAGCACCAGGTCGGAGCCGCCGCTGAGCACGAAAGGCGAGTTGCTACCGAAGGGGGCGATGGTTGGCCCGCCCTGTAGCGCCTGGCTTTGAGCGTTGGCAGTGGTGGGAAAGTCGGTGGAAGCGGTGGTGCCCAGCAACAGCAGCTCGTTGCGGTCATTCACCAGCAGGCTGTGGGGAAATTCCAGGTTGTTGCCGCCCAGGTAGGTGGCCCAGGCGCGGGCGCTGGGGCCGGTGGCGCTGGTCGTGAATTTCAGGATGGCAATGTCGGTGCTGCCGGCAAAGGCCGTCTGGTAGGCCCCGGTCGTGACGGGGTATCCGGCCTCAAACACCACGCCCGCCGTGTAGAGGTTGCCCGCCGCGTCGTGCGTGGCCGCAAAGCCCCAGTTTTCCACCGGCGAGCCCGAGTAGCTGGCAAACTGCACGGCCGGGTCAATCACCAGCGGCCGGCCGGCATCGTACTTCCCCAGCCGGAAGCTCACCACCTCGCCGCGCAGCACGAAGGCGCAGGCCACCGGCTGCCGCACGCCCGTGGCGGGGTCCGTCTGCCAGGCCTCGGGCCGAAAATCGGTGAGCACGCCGGCCGAAGTCTGCACCCGCATCTGGCCGGTGGCGGGGTCGAGGCGCAGGCCGTCGGCCCCCCGGTAGCGCCATTGGGCCTGGGCGGGGTCGGCCCCGGCGCTCAGCAGCAGGTCGTACTCAAACTGCCGGGCGGAGCTTTCCTTTAGTAGCAGGTCGATGCCGGCCCAGAGCTGGCGGTAGCGCAGCTGCCGCCAGGCCCGCACGTCGGTGGCCCAGTGGGCGGCCGACTTGCCGCGCAGGTAGTGGCGGCGGCCGGGGGCTTCGGTTTCGGCTTCAGGGGCGAGGGTGGCGGTGGGGCTGGGCTGCACGAACTCCAGGCGCAGGCCGTGGGTGGGGAGGCTGCCATTGGCGCGGCCAGCTTTCGTGGGACCGTGACCGGGCAGCCCGGCGGTGAGGGCGTAGGTCAGCCCGGTTTTCTCCACGAAGAGGCGGGCCCCGGGCGCCATCTGGGCGGCGTAGCGGGCGTGGGCATCCCACTGGCCCCGGTTTTCGATGAATTCAATGGTGCGGGCCGCTTCCTGCGCCCCGGCGGGGAGCGCGAACAAAGCAGCCAGCACCAGCAACAGAGTAGCTGTTGGGCGCATAAGCAAGCAGGGGAAAGGAAGGCCAGAGTCGGCCCGCCGCTACGCGCAAAAACAAAGCCTTGCCCGTAGCGCCGCTCAAGTTAAGCCGCGCCGGCCGTTACTCCGGCACCAGGCCCGGCCCGTACTCTACCCGGCTCAGGAAAAGGCCTTTGGCCGGGGCGGCGCTGCCGGCATCCACCCGCTTCTGGGACCACAGCAGCTGCTGGAACTGGCGGGGCGTAATCTTGCCCCGGCCCACGTCGAGCAAGGTGCCCACCACCAGCCGCACCATGCCCCGCACAAAGCGGTTGGCCCGGATGCGGAACCGCCAGCCGCCGGGGGCCGGGTGCCAGCCGGCCTCGGTGCAGTAGCAGATGTAGTGGCTTTCGGCCCCCTTCACCTTCGAAAACGTGGTGAAATCGAACTGCCCCACCAGGTAGCCGGCCGCCTCGTTCATGGCCGCCACGTCGAGCGGGCGGTCGATGTACAGGGCCTGGTCGCGCCGGAAGGGGTCGGGCTCGGTCACCACGAAGTAATCGTAGGTGCGGCGCTCGGCGTCGAAGCGGGCGTTGGCCGAGTCGGGCACGGGGTGCAGGCGCAGGGCTCCAATGTCGGCGGGCAGGGCGCGGCGCAGGCGGTAGAGCAGCAGGGCCTCGTCCATGCCGGCGGGCAGGTCGGCCTCGAAGTGGGCCACCTGGTGGCTGGCGTGCACGCCCGTATCAGTGCGGCCGCTGCCCTGGCTGCTGATGGGCTGCCGCAGCACCTGGCTCAGGCAGCGGTTCACCTCGGCCTGCACGGTGATGGAATGGAGCTGAACTTGCCAGCCGTGGTAGGCCGTGCCATCGTAGGCGAGGTGGAGGAAATAGCGCATGAAGCGCAAAAGTACGGCCGATGTAGAGACGCATATTTGCGTCTTGTCGCTCGCGCCGGTTTATATAGCTCTCGTTCAACGCCGAGACGCAAATATGCGTCTCTACTCCACCACCACGCGGCGGGCCAGGGCCGCGCCGCCGGCCCGCAGGCGCAGGGTGTAGATGCCCGGGGCCAGTCCGCTGGTGGCTACCGTGAAGCTGCCAGCGCCCACTGCCGGGCGGCGCACTACCTGGCCCAGGGCATTGAGCAACTCGGCGCTGGTGGGCAGCAGGCCGGCCGGTAGCTGCACCGTGAAGGCGTCATGGGCCGGGTTGGGGGCGAGGGTGACGTCGGCGGCGGCAGCAGGGCGGACAGTGGCAAGGGGCGTGTAGGTACCGGTGTTGAGGAGGACGCCTACACTGCTTGCGCCTTGGTTCGCCGTAATGATGTCGAGTCGGTGGTCGCCATTCAAATCAGCCAACTCTACTCGGGCGGGCATGCTGCCTGAGCCTGTTGCGTACATAATTGGTGGTGCAAAGCCGCTGGCATTGCCTAGCAGGATACCCACGTTGTCGTTGAGGAAGTTGGCCGTTACAATGTCGGCCCAGCCATCCCCGTTCACATCGCCCACCGCCACCCCCAAGGGGGCAGTGCTCATACCGATGGGGTAGAGGCTGACCGGTGCAAAGCCACCACTCACCCGTCCAAGCAACACGCCCACATTGTCAGGAATGCTTACGTTGAGGATAGCCGCGATAATGTCGAGCCGGCCGTCGCCGTTCACGTCGGCCAGGGCCACCCCGGCGGGCCGGCTGGCCGTACCGGTAGCGTAAGTATTCATTGCTGCAAAGCCGCCCCCTGCCGCCCCCAACAACACGCCCACGGTCGCTGCTTCCACATTGGCCGTCACGATGTCGAGCCGGCCATCCCCGTTCACGTCGCCCACTGCCACATCGCGGGGGCTGCCACTCGTGCCAGCGGAATAGGAGCTTACGGCCGCAAAACCACCCGCCAATCCCAGCAGCACGCTGACATCATTGCGCTGATAGTTGGTGGTGATGATGTCGGGTCGTCCATCGCCGTTGACATCGCCCAGCGCTACCCCGCGGGGAAAACCGCCAATGCCGACGGAATAAGTGCTGACGACGGCAAACCCATTGGCTTGCCCCAGCAGCACCCCCGCCGTTTGGCTGGCCTCATTAGCCGTCACGATGTCGAGCCGACCGTCGCCGTTCACATCACCCAACGCCACATTCGTTGGGGTGCTGCCCGCGCCGGTAGAATAAGTGCTTACCGCCGCAAAGCCACCAGTCGGCTGGCCCAGCAACATGCCCGCAGTACTGGAGTTGAAGTTAGCTGATACGATATCCGCTAGGCCGTCGCCATTCACATCGCCTATTGCCACGCCAAAAGGATTGCTGCCTGTGCCGGTAGAGTACGTGCTCACTAGCCCGAAGCTCTGCCCCCACGCCGCCGGCCCCGCCGTGCCCAGGGCCAGCAGCGCCCCGCGCCGGGCGTATTTCAAGAAAGTAGTCGGAGTAAAAACGTGTTTCATAAACGAGAAAAGGAACAGAACCACCCAGGCTAGTAGCAGCCGGGCCGCTTCAAGGTACGGGCGCGGCCCGGTTGCCAGGAAAATTGGTGGCGTAGAAACGAATAGGGGCGGGGCTCGTTCCCGCCCGCCGTGCACGCCGTTTGGTTAAACGGTCGTGCAACGACGGGCGGGGACAAGCCCCGCCCCTACAATGTTTCTGATGAATTACAGCTTCTCGTAAATCACGGCTGCGCCCTGGCCCACGCCCACGCACATCACGGCCAGGCCGTAGCGCATGCCTTCGCCGCGGCGGTGCATCTCGTGCAGCAGCGTGGCCGTGATGCGGGCCCCCGAGCTGCCCAGCGGGTGGCCCATGGCAATGCTGCCGCCGTTCACGTTCACCTTGGCCATATCGAGGCCCAGCTCGCGCACGCAGGCAATGCTCTGGGCGGCGAAGGCTTCGTTGAGCTCAATCAAATCAATATCCGCCAGCGTAAGGCCGGCGCGCTGCAACACCTTTTGCGTAGCCGGAATCGGCCCGAGGCCCATCACCGAGGGGTCTACGCCGGCCACAGCCGAGGCCACCACCCGCGCCAGGGGCTTCAGGTTGTACTTCTTCAGTGCGTCGTCGCTCACCATGAGCACGGCCGCCGCGCCGTCGTTGATGCCCGCCGAGTTACCGGCCGTCACCGTCCCGCCCTCGGGCTGGAAGGCGGGTTTCAGCGTCGCCAGCTTTTCAAGGGGCGAGAAGCGGGGCTGCTCGTCGGCATCAAACAACGCCGTGTCGCCCTTCGGGCTGGCGATGAATACGGGCACGATTTCCTTGCGGAAGCGGCCTTTCTCCAGCGCCCGCGCGTATTTGCGCTGGCTCTCGAAGGCAAACTGGTCCTGCTCCTCGCGGGTCACGTTGTACTGCTTGGCCACGTTCTCGGCCGTCTGGCCCATGGCGTAGGGATAGTGCAGCTTGCTCAGCTTGGGGTTGATGAAGCGCCAGCCCAGCGTGGTGTCGTGGGCCGTGAGCTCGCGCCCGAAGGCCGATTCCGACTTGGCCATCACAAAAGGCGCACGGGTCATGCTCTCGGCCCCGCCGGCCAGGTACACGTCGCCCTCGCCGCACTTAATGGCGCGGGCCGCATCCATGATGCTCTGCAAGCCCGAGGCGCAGAGGCGATTTACGGTATTGCCGGGCACGGTGATGGGCAGGCCGGCCAGCAGCGCGGCCATACGGGCCACGTTGCGGTTGTCCTCCCCGGCCTGGTTGGCGGCTCCGATAATGACATCTTCAATAGCAGCCTTATCAACAGAAGGGTTGCGGCGCATGAGCTCGCGGAGCACATGAGCGGCAAGGTCGTCGGGGCGAACGCTGCTGAGCGCACCCCCAAATTTTCCAATCGGGGTGCGCACGGCATCCACGATATAAGCAGTTGGCATTCGTAAGGTAATAATGGCGGCGCAAGCGCCGGATGAGACTAAATTTGTGGCCCGGACACTGGCCCGGACCTATTCTACACTACAACAAAGATGATACAAAGAATCCAAAGCGTGTTTTTGCTCCTGCTGGCCCTGGCCATGCTCAGCCTGCTGGCGCTGCCCCTGTGGCACAAAGTCGACGGCCTCACCAATCAGGAATTAACCCTCACCGCCTTCGGCTTCGATGCCAAAGGCCTCCCCGTGCCCGCCGGCCCGGTTTGGCTCATTGCCGCGCTGGCCACCGCCTCGGCCGCAGTGGCCATCTTCGAGATTTTCCAGTTCCGCGCCCGCCTCAAGCAGCTCATGCTCGGCTCCATCAACCTGCTCCTCATCACCGCCACCCTCGGTGCCGAGTTCTACTTCCAGACCAAAGGCGAGCAGCTGCTCAACATCAAGCTCGAAGGCCAGGTGCTCATCGCCTTCTACCTGCCCACGCTGGCCCTGCTGCTCAACCTGCTGGCCAACCGCTTCATCCGCCGCGACGAGCAGCTGGTGCGCAGCGCCGACCGCCTGCGGTAACCGGCCATTCTAAGAACGGTCATTCCGACGCAGGAGGAATCTGAGGATTATGTTTTCCCGATTCCTCCTGCGTGTCGAATAAAAATGGCCGCTGTCAGCACGACAGCGGCCATTTTTGCGTTCGATTGCGGTTATTTCAATCAGCGTTGCGAGCCGCTGTTCACCGCATCTTCCACCGCCTTGGCCCCGCTTTCCGTCTCAAAAGCATCATACACCCGGTCAAAATTCTCCGGGTCGCTGACGTGGGAATAGGCGAACGTAGCCAGGTCTATCCGGCAGGCCTCGGAGTTGATGCTGCGCAGGAGGCGGCTCAATTCATCGGCCCGCAGGCTGCGCTGGGCTAAGCCGTCTTTGGCAGCGCTCAACTTGCTGACTTCAGTAATGCGCCCCTGCACGTTTTTCACCAGCACATCTACGTCCTGCGGGGCTAGGGTGCGGTAGCTGCTCGTGGCCGTGCCGGGGTAGTTGCCGGGCGTAGGGCTGTTGTTGTAGCCGCCGCCGTTGGGGTTGTTCGGATTGTTGCCGTAGCCGCCACCGCTGGGCGTGTTCGGGTTGTTGCCGTAGCCACCGTTAGGGGCGCTAGGAGCCGGGGCATTGTTGTAGCCGCCGTTGCTGTTGTAGGGTTCATTGCTGTAGCTGCCTTGGTTGCCGTAGCCACTGCCCTGGCCATAGGGCGCGGGGCTGTTGTAGCGCCCGCCGCCGTTGTTGTAATAGCTGTTGCCGCCGTAGCCAAGCGCATACAGCGCCACGGCATTTACCTGCTGCAAGTACAGCGGCCGGCCGGGCCGCGTCACCAGCACAAACGTGGTTTCAAGGCCAGGCTCCAGCCACACGCGGCTGCGGAAGCGCACCGCCCCGCCATACGCCGTGGGCACGCTGAAATCGGCCCAGTGCTGGCCGGGCATCAGCTGGTCTACATGCACCTGCCGGGCCATGCCCCGCGTGAGCGGCCGCCCATCAAGCACCAGCCCAAACGGCACCCCGCGCTCCGACGAAAAGTTAACGTTAGCCGGCATGGGCGGATACGCCAGCGCGGGAGCCACGGCGGCAAACAAACCCGCCAGTGCCAGAAGTAGAGCCTTTTTCATTGCAGTAAAGAAGAAGTAACCAACCAGAAAATCCGGTTGCTACAAGGCTATTTTCAAAACCTGTGCCACGTTTCTGCGCCCGCGCAAACTGCCAGCCCGCTGTTGGCCGTAGCCGGTTTTGGGGCAGCAAAAAGCCCCCGCAGCGTTAGCTGTGGGGGCTTCTCAATTCTAAGCAGAATGCTCAGGCTACTTCGCTATCCGGGTCACTTTGAACTCGGTGCGGCGGTTGCGCTGGTATTCTTCTTCCGTCGTCGGCTTCAGCACGATGGGGCGGGTTTCGCCGTAGCCCTTGGCCGTGATGCGCGTCTTGGCGATGCCTTTGCTCACGATGTAGTCAACGGCGGCCTGGGCGCGCTGCTGCGAAAGCTTCAGGTTATAAGCGTCCTTGCCGCGCTGGTCAGTGTGCGAGCTCAGCTCGATGGAGATTTTGGGGTTGTCCACCAGCGTCTGCACCAGCGTATCGAGGCGGATGGCGGCATCCGGCCGGATGTTGAACTTGTTGTAGTCGTAGAGAATGTCTTTGACTTCAATGGCCTTGGCCAGGATGATTTTGTTCAGCGTCAGGGTCACCGGCAGCTGAATATCGTTGGTCAGGTTGGGCAGCTGGTCCTGGCTGGGCTTGCGGCCCACGGTGCTCAGCGTAGCACGCGAGGAGAAGTCGCCGGAGCGCTCCGCCAGCATGTTGTAGCTGGTCACGGAATCCAGTTTCAGGCTGAATTTGCCATCCGGGCCGCTGGTAGCGGTCTGGCGCTGGCCGTTGGCGCTGGTCACCGTAACGGTGGCACCGGCCACGGGCAGCGTGGTTTTGGCTTTGTCGTCGTGCTCGAGTACAGTACCATCAGCATAGAAAGTCACCAGCTTGAGCGGTTTCTTCTTGAACATGTACTCGTCATCCGAACCCTTGCCACCGGCACGGTTCGAGCTGAACAAGCCCATGTCGCCGGCCATCGGCACCGGGGCGAAATCATCGGCGGTGCTGTTCACATCCGCACCCAGGTTCACGGGCTGGCCGCCTTTCACCATGAAGAGGTCGAGCTTGCCCAGGCCGGGGCGTCCGTCCGAAGCGAAGTACAGCGTGCCATCCGGCGCTACGCCGGGGAAGTTGTCGTTGCCGGCCGTGTTGATGCTTTCGCCGAGGTTTTCAGCTGGCGAAAAGCGGCCATTCGGGCCGAGCGTGGTTTTGTACAGGTCATTGCCGCCCTGCCCGCCCTTGCGGCTCGACGCGAAGTACAGCGTAGTGCCATCCGGCGCGAAAGCCGGGGAGAAGTCATCGGCCGTGCGGTCGTTGATGTTCGCCAAAACCGGCTCGCTCCAGGCACCAGCCTTGAGGTAAGAAATCCAAAGGTCAACGCTCAGGTAGCCTTTTTTGCTGCCATCGTTCGAGCGGGCAAACACCATCGTCTTGCCGTCGGGCGTGTAGGTGGCGCTGGCTTCGTGCTTGTTCTCGGAGTTGAAAGGGCCTTCGAGCTTGCGCACCGTGCCGCCGGTCATAGCGGCTGCGTTGTCAAACTTGATGGCGTAGAGGTGGTTGAAGTTCTCGCCGTTGCCGAGGTACTTCTTGCCCTCGCGGCCAGACGCAAATACGAAGTCGCCGGTGCCGGCCACCATCGTGCCGCCAAAGTCGGAGCCGGCCGAGTTCAGCGCGTCCACGGGCATCACGTCGTACTTGTTTTTGATGCCTGCCACAGCCTTGCTGGCGGCGGCGTTCTTGCTCTCGGTTTCGGCGCGGGCCGCCAGGGTGCGGTTGCCGCCGCTACTGGCATAGCTCGTAAATTGAGTAGCCGCTTCGTCGTACTTGCCGTTGGCTTTCAAAGCCTCGGCGTAGCGGAAGCCGGCGTCGGCGTTCTTCACCCCACCATCCAGTGCGGCTTTGTAGAATGGCTCGCTTTCCTCAATCCGGTTCGAGAGGCGGTAAGCCTCGCCGATGCGGAAGTTGGAGATGGCAGCACCCTTGCCTTTGGCCACATCGGCCTTGTACAAGGGAATAGCCAGTTCATACTGGCCACGGGCGAACTGCTTGTCGCCCTTGCTCATAGCACCGCTAGTGGCACAGCCGCTCAGTAGCGCGACGGAACCAGCCGCAGTGCAGACGAATAATAGTTTCCTCATAGGTGAAGTGGGGTGGTGGTGTGGGGAGGGAGAGGGGAGGAATCAGGAATATTCCCGATTAGGCATTTTTGGGTTAGCAATAATACTACGTTTGAACAGGATTCACGTAAGCAGCGTGTTTTTTTCTTCCTGTTCGAAGTAGCGAACCAGCCAGGTTTGGCTGGCTGGACAGGGCCAGCGGGTATCCAATTCACCCTTAGTCGCTAGCGTATTATCGAAATAAAATGTGTCCGGGCCTATTGTTCCGGTGGCTACGGCGGCTTTCACTTCGCCGCGCTTCAGCAGCTGCACGGTGCCGGCCTGCAAAAAAGCCAGGCGGGATTTTTCCAGTAGCTCCACACCCAAGTGCTGTTCCAGCTGCGCCACAAATCGCACCGAAGCATCAATAGAACAGCCACTCGCGCCGGCCACTCCCTCATCCAGCCCAATCACTAAAAACTGCTGGTGCAAAAACTCGCCCGAGGCCAGCAGAGTGCGGCCGTGGCTGGTCCATTCTTCGGCGAAACGGGCCAGGCTGGGCATCACGCCCACTATCTCCGGCCCGCTGAGCGGGCGGCTGGCCTGATAAATCCACACCCGGGCTTCGGGCGGGAGCTGGTCAAACGCGACGTACATAAGGAGCAGTTTAAGGCAATGAGTACGGCCGGGCAACTCCTCAAAAAAGGACGGCCCAGTCCCCAAAGGTATGGGGGTAAACGAAGCCAAGCATATTTTCTTGTCTCCGCTTACCCCCAGTCCTGAATTCGCACCCTTAAAATTTAGGCATTGATGCCTTCGGCCGAAGCCACCAGCTCGGCTAGGTCAAACACCTGCACCTTGCTTTCCTGCTCCTTATTCTTCACGCCGTCACTCATCATGGTCATGCAGAAGGGGCACGATACGGCGATGATGCTGCCCTGCAAGTCGTGAGCACCGGGGGCGCTGGTTTCGGTTTCCACGCCGCCCAAGTTGGCCAGCGCCTCGGCCTTGCCGGCCAGCGTGGCCAGGGCCTCCTCGGTGCGCTCGATGTTGATTTCCTTTTTGCCCGGCTCGGCTTCTTTCCACATCTGGGCGCCACCGGCCCCGCAGCACAGGCCGTTGGCGCGGCTGCGCTTCATCTCCACTAGGTCGGCGTCGAGGGCGGCCAGCACGTCGCGAGGGGCTTCGTAGATGTTGTTCGCCCGGCCCAGGTAGCAGCTGTCGTGGAAGGTGATGCGGCGGCCCTTGAAGCTCTCGCCTCCGGTCACGCCCACTTTGCCTTCGTTGATGAGCTGCTGCAAATACGTGCTGTGGTGAATCACCTCGTAGTCGCCACCCAGTGCCGGGTACTCGTTTTTAATCGTGTTGAAGCAATGCGGGCAGGCCGTCACGATTTTCTTGATGCCGTAGCCGTTCAGGGTCGTGATGTTCTGCATGGCCTGCATCTGAAACAGAAACTCGTTGCCGGCCCGCTTGGCGGGGTCGCCGGTGCAGCTTTCTTCCAGGCCCAGCACGGCGTATTTAGTGCCCACATGCTCCAGAATACGTACAAAGGCGCGGGTCACGCGCTTGTATCGGTCATCAAACGCACCGGCGCAGCCTACCCAAAACAGGATTTCGGGCGACTCGTTGCGGGCCGCCAAATCGGCCATGACGGGAACGTTGATTTGCTTTTTGGTGGGAGCTTCTGGGGTCATAATAGGGAATGCTTGAAGAAAAACGTCATGCTGAGCGAAGTCGAAGCATCTCGCGTACAGCAGTAATCAATGACGTAACAACAATAGGGTTGGTGGTGACACGCGAGATGCTTCGGCTTCGCTCAGCATGACCGTACCTTAAGGCAATGCTTAAGCTACTGCAGTAACGCTCGGCTTCTCCGCCGCAAACAAGTCATCGGCCCAGTTAAACCGGTCCGACGGCGAGAAAGCCCACGGCGCCCCGTTATTCTCAATGTTTGAGAACATCACGTTCAGCGAATTCGGCGCGGCCGACTCTTCCAGCACTAGGAAGCGGCGCATCTCAATGATGCTTTCCAGCGGGTTAATGTTCACCGGGCAGCTTTCCACGCAGGCGTTGCAGGTGGTGCAGGCCCAGAGTTCTTCGGGCGTCACCTTGCCGCGCAACAGCGTGGCTTCCATCATATCGGTGATGGGCTCGTGCTTGGCTTCCTCGCCGTAAACGTTGGGCCGGAAGATGAGCGGCGAATTATACTTCTCCTCCATCCGGTCGCGGGTGTCCATGATGATTTTGCGCGGCGAAAGCAGTTTGCCCGTCAGGTTGGCCGGGCATACCGAGGTGCAGCGGCCACATTCGGTGCAGGAATAGGCATTCAGCAGGTTGGTCCAGGGCAGGTCGTCCACATCCTTCGCCCCGAAAGGCGTGGGAGCCAGCGCCGAGCCATCGGGCGCGGTAGGAGCGGGGGGCACCACGAAGCTGGGGTCCATCATGGCCTTCACCTCGTTGGTAATGCTCTCCACGTTCGAGAACTGCCCCTGCGGCACCAGCCGTGAGTACCACACGTTCGGAAACGCCATGATGATGTGAAAGTGCTTCGAACTGGGCAGGTAGTTGAGGAACAACAGGATGCCCGTGATGTGAATCCACCAGCCCAGACGCTCCAGTACGTGTAGTGTGCCCTCGTTACCGGGCAGCAGGCCCACCAGCAGATTGCTAATGGGGAAAGTGCCCGGCAGGTCCTCGCCGCGTAGCTGATGCAGCTTCAAATCGGCCGTGTTCATGAAGAACAGCGCCACCATCAGCGCAACTTCTATATAAAGGATGATGTTGGCGTCCATCTTAGGCCACAGCCGCAGCTCGGGTCCCGTGAAGCGCTTGAGCGGCGGGTTGCTGTTGCGGCGCCACCAGAACGCGACCACTGCCACAATCACCAGCGCAGCCAGGATTTCGTTGGTCGCCATCAGCACATCATATACCGGCCCCAGAAATTTAAGAGCCCGGTGAAAGCCGAAGATGTTGCCAAATAAGCCATCCACCACAATCTCAATCACCTCAATATTGATGACCAGAAAGCCCACGTACACCACTAAGTGCAGCAACGCCGGCGTCATGCGCTTGAACATTTTCTGCTGTCCAAAAGCCACCAGCAGGGTTTTCTGAAATCGCTCGGCCGCATTGCCACTCATGTCGCGCTCGCGCCCAACCAGAATGTTGGCCCGGATTTTCCGGACCTGCCACGTGAAAAAGCCAAAAGCCGCTACTAAGAGCAGTAGAAAGAGGATGGATTGCAACATGCAGTAAAGGTAAGCAGGTGGAAACGTTTGGGGCTGCAATATACTCGGCATGCCTACTACTTTTCAAAAACTGCACACTTATTCACACTTTTTTTGCCCAAGTTCTTGCGTCGTTGCATTGCATTCGTACCTTTGCGGTCCCCTAAGCAACCTAAAGGCGCTATGGGGAAACGGCAACATAGCTCAGTTGGTAGAGCACAGCACTGAAAATGCTGGTGTCGTTGGTTCGATTCCAACTGTTGCCACAGAAAAGGCGCTCCGTAATTTGCGGAGGGCCTTTTTGCTTTTCCGCCTGAGCGTTTGATAAGACCAATGGGGAAATAAGAATGGGCTTTTCGCCTTTGATAACTGTATGTGTGGAATATTTGAACATGTGTGAGCCGAACTCGCGTATGGCTTACAATAAGTAACCTGCGACATGATAGCATAAATATCTCCCATATTCGGCGCTAACCTCTGTCCGGAATTTGGTGGCCTGGCTCTAGGCGCTGAACTCTAACACCACCGCTACTCACGCAACAGGCAGGTTTGCCGACAGGGAGCATCGTCATCAGCATGCTCCGACGCATGGTGGCAACTCAGGACATCATTACGCACTCTTTCCCTGTAATATGTAGTGGCGGCAGCGCGGAACTAGTGAGTTATAAGTCGCTATCACCGCTACGACTGCCTCAGCTACCTTACCTCAACTGTTTACGACAGTTCGACTGGTGCAACCAAGCATTCGCTAGCCGAGGCACTTGCGAGTACGCTTGCGGGACAGTCTTTCTTATATGGACAGCCTGACTATCCGTGTATCAATATTACATATATTATGTAACCGTGTCAGGTTTCGGCTTGTCTAACAATCAAGTGCGCTTCATCAGTTGCTTATAGATACAGTACACAAGTACGGTCTGCTCAACTGGCACCAGCTCGACAGACGGTGCCACGCACAGCCACGCTCTTCATCCCTGCCAACGGAGGCCACATCGACACTATTAACGCACACAACTGCTATTACAATGAATAACAGTTATCGATTCGGTGGTAATAATTACGGGCATCACTATGCTATACGTGACATGGCAGCCACCCACCAAGTGTCAGCGGACACCGCTACGGTAACGATGAGGTGGTCCAACTATGCTGGACAGTTTAGGGCGTTAGTTTGAAGAAGCTGTTGATGAGCGTAATACGGTATCTGATAGTCGATGCTGGAGTGCAGGCGCTCGTGGTTGTAGTAGTCAAAA
>JAQBNT010000010.1 GCA_028288445.1 Hymenobacter sp.
GCATCTCTACCGCGCAACTAATTAGGTTTAGTATTGCGGTAGAGATGCTTCGACTGCGCTCAGCATGACGTTCTAGAAACCCGCTCTGCTAAAAGGAACCTACCGGAACATTGACTTAATAGTACCCCAGGAGCGCTGCACGGCGCTGGGCGTGCCGGCCAGCACGGTGAGGTAGCTCTGGTCGGCGCCGGGGCCGCGCACGGTGAGGCGGTAGGTATAAGGCCCATTGCCGGCCGCAGGTGGCGCAGGTGTGGTGCCGCCGGTGGTGCGGTACACGTTGGCATCGAGGTACTGGTAATGCCGCATGCCAGTAGCGGCGGTGGTGGTCACCACGGTGTAGCTGGCTTCGGTAGCTCCCTTGCGGGCCAGCTCGAAGCCGGTGACGTCGGTTTCGGTATTCACTTCCCAATCGACCCGCACGAGGGTGCCGGAATAGGCCGCCGTGAAAACCGTGAGCGTGGCCGCGTACACCACGGCCGCGCTCCACAGCACCAATAGCAGTGCTACAGGGCCGGAACGGCGAAACAGGCGGCGAACGAGTACAGGTTTCAGCACGCGCAACGGGCCGGCCCCGAGTGTGGGCCGAATTCAAATGTACAACCTTTTCAGAAAGCCAACAAGCTCAGGCGCACGGGGTGGCGCGGCCGGTTGCGGCGAAAATATTGGACGCAGAGTTGGGTATTTCCGAGCTAAGCCGTACTTTTGCAGTCCCTTCCGCAAAATCGGCAGGGTTCAACCGGTAAAACCGACCTCTCGATATGAAAAAGGACACCCACCCCGAGTACCAGGAAGTCGTATTCCAGGACTCCTCTTCGGACTTTAAGTTCATCACGCGCTCGACGATGAAGCCGACCGACACCATCACGATGGAAGACGGCAAAACCTACCCGCTGGTGAAAATCGAAGTAAGCTCTGCTTCGCACCCCTTCTACACGGGCAAAAACATGTTCATCGATACGGCCGGTCGCGTGGAGAAATTCCGCAGCCGCTACGCCAAGAAGGAGCAGAACAGCGCCAACAAAGAATAGCTTTTTGCTGCTGTTAGGCTCTGGCTGATAGCCGTTAGCTTTTTAAGAACTCCTTTCGGGAATACCGGAAGGAGTTTTTTATTGGCCCTTAGCCAAGTCGCCTGCCGTAAATTTGGGTCTATTTCAAAAGAAGCTAACAGCTAACGGCTATTAGCTAAGAGCTTAAGAAAAATGCACGTTCTCCTCTTCGACGACCCCGCCATTCGGCCGCACCTGTTGCCTTTCACCTTCACCCGGCCCGTGGGGGCGCTGCGTTGCGGCATCCTCACCATTGCCGAGAAGTGGCAGCGGCACCTGGCCGCGCCCACCGTGGGCTACCTCACGCAGCCCTACCTGCAAGCCAAGTTCCCGGTGTGCGCTGATGGCGTGGTGACCGGCCCGGCGCTGGTTATCAACGGCGCGGTGTGCCCCGATGCGGTGCTGGTGAAGCAGGTGCTGGCGCTACAGCCCGGCCAGGGCCTGTATTGCGACGAACTGCTGGTGGCGGCCCACCTCGCCGATGCCTCGCTGGTAGCCGAGCTGGTGCAGGATGGTTTGAAAGACGAAAAGCAGGTGGCCGAGCCCGTGACTTTGATTGACCGGCCGTGGCAGCTGTTTCTGCGCAACGGCGTGGAAATCCGCCGCGACTTCGCATTGCTCACCAAAGGCCGCACCTCACAACCGGTGAATGACGCGCACACCATTGTGTACGGGGCCGAAAACATCTTCATCGAAGAAGGCGTGAAAATCCGCGCCGCCATTCTTAACGCCGAGGACGGCCCGATTTACCTGGGCAAAAACTCGCAGGTGCACGAAGGGGCCATTATTAAAGGCCCACTGGCGCTGTGCGAAGGCTCGCACATCAACGCGGGAGCTAAAATGCGCGGTGATAATACCGTGGGGCCGTTCTCGAAAGTGGGCGGCGAAGTGGGCAACAGCATTCTGCTGGGCTACAGCAACAAGGGCCACGACGGCTATCTCGGCAACTCCGTCATCGGCGAGTGGTGCAACCTCGGGGCCGATACCAACACCTCGAACCTCAAAAACAACTACGCGCCCGTCAAAATCTGGAGCCACGCCGCCAAGCGCTTCGTGGACACCGGCCAGACCTTCTGCGGCCTGATGATGGGCGACCACAGCAAGTGCGGCATTAACACCATGTTCAACACTGGTACGGTGGTGGGCGTGGGGGCCAATATTTTCGGGGCCGGCTTCCCGCGCACCTTCATCCCTAGCTTCAGTTGGGGCGGCGCGGCGGGCTTCGAAACCTTCAAGCTACCCAAAGTGAACGAGGTGGCCGAGCGCGTGATGGCCCGGCGCAGCCTGCCGTATGATGCGGTGGAGCAGCAGATTATGAAAGTGGTATTTGAGGCGACGGAAGAGGACCGGGTTTGGGAGAAAGCCAAAGCATGACCTTCGCCGACATCCCCAACCAAGCCGCCGTCAAGCAGCTGCTGCGCCAGTCGGTGCAGCGGCAGCACGTGGCGCACGCCCAGCTTTTCCGGGGGCAGGAGGGCGGCGCGGCGCTGGCGCTGGCCCTTGCCTACGCCCAGTTTCTGAACTGCGAAGACCGCGCCGCCGATGCCGACGACAGCTGTGGCCACTGCCCCGCCTGCACCAAAACGGCCAAGCTCGCCCACCCCGATTTGAACTTCATCGTGCCCGTGACCACCACCAAAACGGTGACCAAGGACGCGGTAAGCAGCAAGTTCATGGCCGACTGGCGGGCCTTTGTGCTCGACAATCCCTACCAGGGCCTCAACGACTGGATGCAGCACATCGGGGCCGAAAACAAGCAGGGCAACATCTCGAAAGATGAAGCCGTGCAGATTCTGAAGCTGGTGAGTCTGAAGGCCTTTGAGGCGCGCTTTAAAATCGTGATTCTCTGGCTTCCCGAACTCATGCACCCCGCCGCCGCCAACGCCGTGCTGAAGCTACTGGAAGAGCCGCCGCCCGCCACTATTTTCCTGCTGGTGAGCCACGCGCCCGAGCAGCTGCTGCCTACCATCATCAGCCGGGTGCAACCGGTGGTGGTGCGCCCGTTTTCCGAAGACGATATCACCACCTACCTGCGCGATGAATACCAGGTGCCCGAAGTGAAAGCCCGCCAGGTGGCGCAGCTGGCCGAAGGCAGCCTGGGCGCAGCCATTGCCAGCCGCGACGCTAATGCCGACCACGACTACTTCGAGTTTTTCCGCGACTGGATGCGCCTGTGCTTCAGCTACGGTAGCAAGGCGGCCGATATTCTGAAAAAGAGCGAAGAGTTCCAGAAGCTGGGCCGCGAGAATCAGAAAGAGCTGCTCAGCTACTCGCTGGGTCTGGTGCGCAAGGTGCTGCTGTTCGGCATCGACCCGAAGTTTGTCCCGCATCTGGCTAATGGTGAGCAGCAGTTCGTCACCGGCTTCGCCAAATTCGTGACCCCGCGCAACGCTGATTTGCTAACCAAAGAGTTGACCGACGCCCACTACCACATCGAGCGCAACGCCAACGCCAAAATGGTGTTTGTGGATAGCTCGCTTCGGTTGGGCGGGTTTTTACGAGTTTGAATTTGAAGAAGAAAAAAAACGTCATGCAGAGCGCAGCATGACGTTCACTGAATCCAACCCCTGCCCATGACACCCATTCGCCTCGCCACCCGCGCCAGCCGCCTTGCCCTTTGGCAGACGGAGCACGTTGCCCACCTGCTGCAAAAAGCTGGTTTCGAAACCGAAATTGTGCCCATGCAAACCACCGGCGACGCCGTGCAGGACCGCAGCCTGGCCAAAATAGGCTCCAAAGGCGTGTTCACTGAAGAACTGGAGGCCAGCCTGCTGCGCGGCGAAACCCACCTCGCTGTGCATTCGGCCAAGGACGTGCAAAGCAGCATTCCGCGCGAACTGGAGCTGCTGGCCTTCTTGGAACGCGAGCGGGTGAACGACGTGGTGCTGAGCTTCGACGAGCGTTTCTCCCTCGATAAGCCCGGCATCGTGTTGGGCACCAGCAGCACCCGCCGCAAGGCCCAGCTGCGCCGCTTCTATCCCAACGCCACCACCGCCGAAGCCCGCGGCAACCTCCAGACCCGCCTGCGCAAGCTCGAGGAAGGCCAGTTCGATGCGCTGGTGCTGGCCTACGCCGGCGTGCACCGCATGGGCTACGAGCACCTGGTGCGCCACACGCTGCCGGCCCACCAGTTTGTGCCCGCCACCGGCCAGGGCAGCATCGCCATCGAGTGCGCCGCTGACCTGGGCGAAAGCCTGAAAGCCCGCCTTAAAGCCGCCCTCGACCACCCCGATACGCACACCTGCCTGCTGGCCGAGCGCGCCTTTCTGCACACCATGGAAGGCGGGTGCAGCATCCCGTCGTTCGCCCTGGCCACCCTCAATGGCGGCCGGCTGCGTCTGCACGGCGGCCTCATCAGCCTTAGTGGCGAAGAGTATGTGGAGGAAATCCAGACCGTAGAAACTGCCGATGAAGCCCTCGCTTTGGGCGTATCGGTGGCCGATGCCGTGCTGGGGCGCGGTGGGCGCGAAATCCTGGCCAGCATCCGCGAGCACCGCGGCTAACAGGTGTTTGGTTGGGCAAGGCACTTGGTCTGGGCCTGCAAAAATCCACGTAGTTTTGGGGTATTGTCCCCGTATTTCTGATTTTGCTCTTATGAAATCCTTTCTTTTTTCCTGGGTTGGCACGCTGTTTCTGGCCCTGTTGTGGCTGGCCTCTCCCTCCTTCGCGGCGGATAAGCCGAACAAACCCACCAAACATAAAAGCAAAGATGAAGTCGTGACCATCACCACGGCGCAGGGCGTTATTCGCTTGGTTTTGTTCGATGACACCCCCCTGCACAAGGCCAATTTTCTGAAAAAAGCCCAGAGCGGATTCTATAACGGCACCAGCTTCCACCGCATCATCGAAGGATTCATGATTCAGGGCGGCGATGCCAATTCCAAGGATGCCGACCCCGGTAACGACGGCCTTGGCCAGCCCAATGAAGGCACCATACCCGCCGAGCTTACGCCCGGCCACCAGCACAACTACGGGGCGCTGGCCGCCGCCCGCATGGGCGGCCCGGCCGGCACGCCCAGCAGCATCACCCAGTTTTATCTGGTGGAAAACCACGACGGTGCCCATTTTCTCGATGGCCAGTACACCGTCTTCGGCCAGGTAATCCAGGGCCTCGACGTGATTGATAAAATTGCCAAGCTTCCTAAAGACGGCCGCGACCATCCGCTGGGCGACGCCAAAATGACCATGAAAGTGGAGAAGCTGAAACGCAAGAAAATTACGAAAGACTACGGCTACACCTACCCGTAATCCCGGTGCTATCCATTGTCATCCTGAGCACGGTGAAGGACCTTGTCATGACCGAACGGTATCCGCTCAGCCGTGCTAAGGTCCTTCTCTGTGCTCAGGATGACAGATGAGTAAAAATCCAAACAGCTTTATTACCAGGGCAGACCGCATGAAAATCCTTCTCACGGGTTCCAATGGCCTGCTCGGCCAAAAACTGGTGGCCTTGCTGCGGCAGCAGCCCGATGTGACCTTGGTGGCCACGTCGCGGGGCTCCAATAAGCTGGCCAGCCACTACCCCGATGTTCGCTTCATCGCATTGGATGTGAGCGATGCCGCCCAGGTGCAGCAGGTGCTGGCCCAGGAGCAGCCTACGCACCTCATTCATACCGCCGCCATGACCAACGTGGACGAGTGCGAACTCAACCGCGAAGCCTGCTGGCAACACAACGTGACGGCCGTTGAAAACCTGGTGCAAGCCTGCGCCCGGCAGCATATCCACCTCACCCACCTCAGCACCGATTTTGTTTTCAGTGGAGAAGCCGGCCCGCTGGCTGAGGATGCCATCCCAGGCCCGGTCAATTTCTACGGCGAAAGCAAACTGGCCGCCGAGCAGGCCGTGCAGGCCAGCCCTGGCCCGTGGGCCATTGCCCGCACCGTGCTGGTCTACGGCGTGGCCCACGACTACGGCCGCACCAACATTGTGCTCTGGGTCCGCGACTCGCTGCGCGCCGGCAAGCCCATCAAAGTAGTGGCCGACCAGTGGCGCACGCCCACCCTGGCCGAGGACCTGGCCCAGGGCTGCTGGTTGCTGGCCCAGCAATCTGCTCAGGGAATCTACCACATCAGCGGCGAGGAGCTGCTCACGCCCTACGCCATGGCCCTGCGCGTAGCCGCGTATTTTGGCCTCTATGCGGGCCTGATTGAGCGGGTAGATGCCCATACCTTCACGCAGCCGGCCCGCCGGCCCGCCCGTACCGGCTTCCTTATTGATAAGGCCCGGCACGACCTTGGCTACCAGCCCCACACCTTTGCCGAAGGCATTGCCCTTATAAGCGCCCAAAGCGGAACTGGCGCTTAGCCCGGCGCTGGTTGCCTGGGCACCAGACAAAAAAAACCCGCCGGGGCAGACGGCGGGTTGAAACTCAGCCGGGGTAGCCGGTGAGCGGTAGATACTGGATGATGGGTAGAATATTATACCAGATGCAGCAAGGGTAATCGAGGACTGGAAATCAAAAAGAAAGAAAGGCGGGATGACAGCTGAAACGCAGGCTTAAGCCTGGGGCCATACTCCAACCAAAAGTCCTCCTACTAAAACGGCAGTGTGGCCCAGTAGCGCGGCTTCACCCAAGGCCCGGGGCACTACCATTCCGTCAGGAGTGACGAAATCGATACCTACGGAGATGGGACGAGCGGCTTCTTTCGGGGCTTTCGGCCGGCGAGGAGTGCTTAATGATGGATAGATGAGCAGGTACATAGGAATAGAATAAAGCGTTGGTAGAGAAAGAAGCGCTACTTGTTAAGAGCAACGAGGGTTTTTACTAAAGGCAATACAATGTTACGGCTACCGCTCGGCCCAGAAAAGGACATAATGCTCCTAATTGTGACATCAAAAAAATAGGCCGATAAGTAGTTTTACGTCAATTTTTGATAAATAAAATTATATTTAAAAAATCATTCGTAAGCTGTATTTTGATGTTATTTATTGACAATAAAACACATAGCTAATATAATTGACGAGCTGGAATCAGTTTTTTGTCCCGCAAAAAAAGTGTATTTGTGACATCCAATCAGATGCCCAACTCCTGCCTAAGCATTAAATAAATGACACCTATAATTACCAAGGACTAAGTCCTTGATATGGACAAGCGGCTTAGGGTATTTAGGCTTAATATGCTCAGGGTGAGTAATAATGATGGGAATAGTAATGCCCACCAGGCACTGGGCTCAATGCGCACAGTAGCGAGCAGCCGGCCCCAGCTGGCTACCTCCGGCGGCAAGCCAATGCCCAGAAACGACAAGGTGCTTTCCAGGCCCAGCAGGCCCGCGATGCTCAGCGGCAAGGCGGTGCGGAGCGGGTGCAGGGCATGGGGCAGGGCGTGCCGAAACCACACCTGCCGTTCCGAAAGGCCAGCCGCCCGCGCAGCTTCTACAAACGGTAACTGGCGAACGCGCAGCATTTGGGCCCGCACCAAACGGGCCATCGGGGGCCAGGTAGTCAGCACCAGCACCGCCAACAAGCCGGTGGCCGAAAGCCCGATGCTGGCTACTAAGGCCACCACCACAATCAGGCGCGGGATGGTATCGAGGGCCGTGGCCGTACCCATCACCAACGCATTGACCGGCAAGGGCCAGGTGGGCAGCGGGCGGCTTTGTGAATTTGCAATTACCGCCAGAATGCCGCCAACGAGTACCAGCGCCAGCCCCAGTGCGGGAATAGGCAGTTGCAAGCCCCACCACATGCCGCCCGCGCCCATTAGCCAGTAGGAGAAGGAGGCCCGGGCCGTATTTCCCCAAAAGCCGGCGGCGGCCCCGGCCAAGCCCCCAACCAGTGCCGCCAGCAGGGCGGCCGGCAAGGTGAGCAGCACGGCCGTGCGAGTGCCATGCACCAAAATGCTAAGCACATCGCGCCCCTGCGGGTCGGTGCCGAGCCAGTGACGGGCGGCACTAAACGGTGGCACGGCCATGTGGGCTAAATCCGGGGTGCCGGGCGGATAGGGCAGGGGTAAAAGGGGCGCAACTGCTGCCACCAGCACCAGCAGGCCCAGCCAGCCCAATGCCAGCCGCTGCGGCCAGGTAGGGCGAAAGGTGGTCAGGACTGCCAACGGATGCGGGGGTCGGCCCAAAAATAACAGAGGTCGGCGAGGAGCAGGGCCAGTAGGCGGACGGCGCCGGTGAGCAGCAGGCCGCCAATGAGCACGGGATAGTCGCGGGCAGCAGAGGCTTCGGCCAGCAGGCGGCCCATGCCGGGCAGGGCAAATACAACTTCCACCACCACGGCCCCGGCCACGAGGGCGGGCAGAAATTCGGCAATCTGGGCGAGGGTGGGCAGCAAGGCGTTGCGCAGGGCATGGTGCCGGACCACGGCCGCCTCGGACAGGCCTTTGGCGCGGGCCGTGGTGGCGTAGGCGGTGCCCAGTTCCTGTTGTAGGGCGGCGGTGAGCTGAAGCGTGAGCTCGGGCACGGCTGTAATAACCAGCGCTGACACTGGCAGAATTAAATGTAAGAAAGCATCGGCCAAACGCTGGCCGGGGCTCGTGCTCATTTCATTCGCTTGGCCGAAGCCATAGGTGGGCAGCCAGTCCAGCACGTCGGGGTTGGCAAACACCAGCAGCAATACCAGGGCCACCACGAATAGCGGCAGGCCGTGCACGGCTACCAGCACCGCGCGCAGGGGGCGCTGCCACCACGGGGCCGTGGCCAGGCGCTGCGCCAGGGCCAGCGCGCCCAGCACCGCGAGCACCGCCGCCGAGCCCGTGAGCGGCAGCGTGAAAGCCAGGGCGTGGCGCAGGCGGCCGGCCACCGTCTCGCCCGTGCGAAACGAGGTGCCCAAGTCGCCGTGCGTCAGGGCCCGCAGCCACTGGTGGTACTGGTTGCGGCGGCCGTGCCAGTGCCAAGGCCGGATTCCAGCGGGTGAGGCCGGGCCACGGCTCACGTAAAAAACGGGTAAATCGAGGCCGAAGCGGTGGCGCAGCGCTTGCAGCGCGGCTTGCTCGCCCCCAGGGAGTAAGGCGTTGCCAGCGCCTGTTTGGCTGGCGGCATCGGGCAGGGCCAGGCGCAGGGCGGTGTCGAGGTCGTGGCGGCTCAGCAGGAACACGGCCGAAGCCAGGGCCCAGATTGCCAGGAAAGTGCGGGCCAGCCGCCAGAAGATAAAACGGACCATGCGCTACGGAGAAGGAGCCGGCTGGGCCGCGCGTTCGATGTGAAGTAAGCTAGGTGAAGCTTCTCCTTTAGGGCTCAACCACGATTTCGCGCGAGACGCAGTGGCTGGCTACGCAGGCCTGCGAGCCGTAGCCGCGCATGCTGAAGCGCACCGAGTACGTGCCGGGCCGGCGGAAAACGTGCTGCGCCGTGCGGGCCTGCACGATGGTGCCATCGCGAAAGTCCCAGATGAACTGCACGTTGCGGCAGGTGAGGAGCTGGGCCTCGGGCGAATCGAAGGATACGGACTGGCCCACGCGCACGCGGGTGGCCGAGGCGGTGAAATCCACGATGTCCTGCTGCACGAGGTTGACGGGGATGTATTTCTGGCCGCGCCGGATTTCGCCGGTTTTGTCCACGATGACGTCGAGCTCGACCACGTAGTTTTTGCGCTCTTTGTAGCAATGGCTCACCGTGGGGCCGGTGAGGGTGGTGCCGTCGCCCATGTGCCACTGGTAGGTGAAGGGGCCGGCGGGCTCGTCAATGGACGGGCGGCCATCGAGGTCGACGCAGAGCATGCGCGGCAGCGGGGGGCCGCAGCCCACGCTGGTAGTATCGCCGGCCTGCTGGGCCTGGGCGACCTGGCCAGCCAGGACGAACAGGGCCGCCAGCAGCGAAGATTTAAGGGAAGGAAAAGCTGCTGGAAAGCGCATAGCAGAGGATTAGGCAGGGGAAAAGGCGCGACGGCTAGAATTTATTGAGGCGCTGCATGACCTCGCGCAGGTAGGTCTGGCCCACGGGAATGTGCTTGCCTTCCACAATGACCGAGTTGTCTTCGAGGGCCTGAATGCGGTTGAAATTGACGATGAACGAGCGGTGCACGCGCACGAAGCGGCTGCTGGGAAACTTCTCTTCCACGGCCTTCATGGTGCTGTACACGATGAGCTTGCTCTGGCCCGTGACGATGTGCACGTAGTCGCCGAGGGCTTCCACGTAGCGCACTTCGTCGAAGCCGACCCGTACGAGCTTGTTATCCACTTTTACGAAGGTGAAATCAGCGTCGGCGTCGGGTGCTTCAATGGCGTCGGGGCCGGCGGTGGCGGCGCGGCGCTCGGCCATTTCCAGCGCTTTTTGGGAGGCTTGCAGGAAGCGGGCGTAGCTCACGGGCTTCACCAGGTAGTCGACCACGGCGTGCTCGAAGGCTTGCACCGCGTAGTCTTTGCTGCTGGTGATGAGCACGACCAGCGGTGGGTTCTGGAGCATCCCCAGCAACTCGATGCCCGAGAGCAGCGGCATTTCCACGTCGAGAAACAGCAGGTCGACGGGGTTGGTACGCAGGGACTCGGCGGCTTCGATGGGGTTGGTGAAGCTGCCGGCGGGGGTCAGAAATGGCGTATTCTTGATGCAATTGAGCACTATCTGAACCGACATTGGGTCGTCATCAACCACTAAGCAACGCAGATTAGAAACAGCCATAAGAAAGCGAAACGGTGGGAATTTTGGTAACGAATGTAGGGCCCACCGTTCAGTTTTCAAGTTCCGGCCCGTTCTTCCAGCTGCGGGTACAATTCGGCCAGCTGCTGGCGAATGGTGTGGAGTAGCGGCTCGCAGTAGGGCAGGGCCGGGTGGCGGGCGGCGCGCTCCAGTTCGTCGAGCTGGGTATGCAGCACCGGCACCCCGAAGTACGCCACCTGGCCCTTGAGCTTGTGGGCCGTGCTGGCCAGCGCGGTGGGGTCGTGGGGGCAGGTGGCGGCCAGCAAGGCTTCCAGGGCCGGGGCTTCGGTGAGGAAGGTGGTGATGATTTGGCGCAGGAAGCCTTCGTTGCCGCCGGCTAATTCTTCTAATAGGTGCCAGTCGGGTTTGAGCGTTGGTGGATTGGCGGATTGGTGGGTAGGGGTATGTTCTTCGTTGGAGGTGATGGCCGTTTCGGTGCCGGCGGTGCCCCGGCCGGTGAAGTGGGCGATGCGGGCGTAGAGCACGGCGGGCTCGAAGGGCTTGGCCAAGGTATCGTTCATGCCGGCGGCCAGGGCCAGGGCGCGGTCTTCGGGCAGCACGGAGGCCGTGAGGCCGATGATGGGCAGCTGGCCGGCATCGGGGAATTGCTGGCGTATTTCGCGGGTGGCCCCGTAGCCGTCCAACTCGGGCATTTGAACGTCCATCAGGATGGCGTCGAAGGGCTGGGTGGCGTTGGTGATGGCTTCCACGGCCAGGCGGCCGTTTTCGGCGATGACCACCTGCACGTTCCAGGCTTCGAGGGTTTTGCGGGCCACGAGCTGATTGAGGGCGTTGTCTTCGGCCACCAGGATGCGCAGGGCGGGCTCAAAGGGCGTGAGCAGGCCGGCGTGGGCGTCGGGGCGGGCGGCGCGGGCGTCGGCCACTTCGTAGGGCAGCTCGAAGAAAAACTCGGAGCCCTGGCCTTCCTCGCTGGTCACGCCGAGCTGGCCGCCGTGCAGCTGCACGAGGTTTCGGGCAATGCTCAGGCCCAGGCCGGTGCCGCCAAACTCGCGGGTAGTGGAGGTATTGGCCTGCGAGAAATCCTCGAAAATGGCCCCCAGCTTGTCCTGCGGGATGCCAATGCCGGTATCGCGCACGGCAAAGCGGATGAGGGCGTGGCCGGCCGGGTCGGGGGCTGCCGCGGTTTCCACCGTGACCGTGACGCCGCCGGCGCGGGTAAACTTGATGGCGTTGCCCACTAGGTTTACCAGTACCTGGTTGAGGCGTACGGGGTCGCCGAGCACGGCGGCGGGCACGTTGTCGGCCACGTTCACGGCCAGAAACAGGCCCTTGCTCTCGGTGGCAAACTTGAACATGGCCCCGAGGCGACGCACGGCTTCGGGCAGGCGGAAGGGCACCTGTTCCAGCGTGAGCTTGCCGGCCTCCATTTTGGAGCTGTCGAGGATGTCGTTGATAATCACCAGGAGGTTTTGCGACGACGACTCGATGGCCGTGAGGTATTCGGCCTGCTCGGTGTTGGGGCGGGTGGCTTGCAGCAGGTTGGTGAGGCCGATGACGGCGTTCATCGGCGTGCGGATTTCGTGGCTCATGTTGGCCAGAAACTGCGCCTTGGCCCGGCGCGAGGCCTCGGCCGCGTCGCGGGCCACCACCAAATCAGCGTTGATGTCTTCGATGTGGGCTTTTTGCTGGCGCAGCTCGGCGGTGCGCTCGCGCACGGTGCGCTCCAGCACGTACTGCGTGCGGCGCAGCGTGCGCTCGCGGAAGCGCACCAGCCCGTAGGCCAGCCCGGCCAGCGCCAGCAGCGCAAACGTGCGGAACCACCAGGTGCGCCACACCGGCGTGGCCACGCCAAACGCGGCGGCCACCACCGGGCTCCACGGGCCGGCCGCGCCGCGCCGCACCCGCGTTTCAAACACGTACTGGCCGGCATCGAGGCCCGGAAACTGGGCTTCGCCGGCGGTGCTGGGGCGGCTCCATTCGTCGGAGAGGCCGCGCAGGCGGTGCTGGTAGGTAAGGGCCGCGCCGGGATTCAGGCTGATGCCCTGGAAGGTGAAGTTGACGCGGTGACGGGTGGCCGACAGCCAGCCCAGCGCATCGAGGGCGCGGGGTTCGCCGTCGACTTCGACTGCGGTGATGGCCAGGCCGGGCCGGCGGGCAGCTACGAGGCGGCGGGCGGCGGCCACGTCCACGCGCAGCAGGCCGTCGCGGGTGCTCAGCCACGCCACCGCGCCGGTATGGGAGCTGGCAGCCAGGGCGGCCGGCCCGAGGCAGTCGCGCACCAGCGGGTCGTCGGTGGCGGCGAGGGGCGTGAAGGAGCGGGTGCGGCAATCGAGCAGCGTGAGGCCCTGGCGGTGCACCAGCAGCAGCTGCGGGCCGGCAGGGCCGGGCGCGGCGGGCAGCGGCAGCATCCCATAGGTGTAGTCTGAAGGCAGCTGGCTGGCGGCCGTGAGCTGCTGCCACTGGCCGGAACGCTGGCGGCAGTAGATGCGCTGGCCTTCGGTGCCCACCCAGATGCGGCCGTCGGCATCCTCGGCAAAACCGGTAATGTCGAGGCCGGTAGTGGTGAGGCGATGGACGGTGAATTGCTGGGTGCCGGGCTCAAAGGCGGCCAGGCCGGTGTCGCGGCTGCCCACCCAGATGCGGCCGGCGCGGTCGGCCAGCAGCGCCGTCACGGTATTATGCAGCAGGCCGTTGGCGGTGGTGAAATGGCGGATGCGCCGCGCCGTGTCGGCGGGCAGCAGGTAGAGGCCATCGGCGGCGGTACCTATCCAGAGGCCGGAGCCGGGTGCGTAGGCCAGAGCCGTGACGTTGAAATCGGTATTATCTGACAAGCCCGGTACGGCCTGCAGCAGCTGGCCGGGTTTGGTCGTGACGTAAAGGCCCGTCGAAGTACCCACCCAGAACCCGCCGCCCAGCCGGGCCGGGCGCGGCAGCAGTGCTTTCACCGGCTCGCCGGGCAGGGACGGGGCCAGGGCACTCCCTACTACATAAGGTATGGAGTGATGCGGACGCAGCTGAAAGAAACTGTTGCCGCTGAAGGTGCCCCAGGCTTCAGCATGACCCTTTTCAGTAACGGTTGCGAGGGCGGGCAGCTGACCGGCCCGGCCAGCCGGCGCGCTTTCCAGCCGCAGGTGCCGGTCTGAATGGCGCAGCAGGCCCTGGCCGGCGGTGCCCAGCCAGGCGTTGCCTTCGCGGTCTTCGAGCAGGCAGGTGGGCGCGGTGCCTTCGGGCAGGCGCAGGTGGTAGCGGCGCAGGTAGCGGCCAATGGCGGCCGTATCCACGGGCGGCGGGCCGTCGGCGGGCAGGCGCAGGCCGGCGGGCAGGGCGCTGCGCTTGGCGGGGCGGAAGGTGCCGCTGGCCGTTTGCTTCACCGAAATGCCGCCCTGGTAGTGGCCCACCCAGAGCCGGCCGGTGGCGGTCTCTTCGCGCAGCGCCACCACAAAGTCCTCGGCCAGGCCGTCTTTCTGGGTGAAGGCTACGAACTGGGTGCCGTCGTAGCGGATAAGTCCCTCGCCGGTGCCCAGCCAGAGGTAGCCCTGCCGGTCCTGCAACAGCGCATACACGAAGGCCGGCCGAAACCCTTCAGTAGGGCCAAACTGGCGCAAATAGGCCTGCTGCGCACTGGCCGGCCGCGCCCAAAACAGCAGCAACCCGAGCAGCGCCGGTAGCACCAAGCCCAGCCGGCGGATGTTGAGAAAGCGGAGAAGTAGTTTCAAGCAGAAAACGCGGCTTGCCGGGCGGGGCAGTTGATTGACGCTGCAAGGTAGAACGGGCCGATTGGCGGCGGGCCGGCTTTCCGATTATCACCGGCCAGCACCCGGCGAAACGGCCATTTCACGCGGTCGCAACAAGGCCTCAGCGCCTTAGCGCAGCCTGCTCGTGCTACGGTTGCGGTGCCGCTACCGCGCATCGGCTGGGCACAAAGAGCGTCCGTTGTATACAAACATTCATCGGCTGTGCATAAACTAGTGCCCATTGTATACAAACATTCGCCGGGTGGGCATGCTTTGGCGCTCATGTATACAAATATTTGCCGGGTGTTCATGCTTTCGCGCCCATGTATACAAACATTCGTCGGGTGAGCATGATTTGGTCCTCAATGTATACAAACATTCGTCGGGTATTCATGATTTGGCGCCCTGTGTATACAAACGTGCATCGGGTGGGCATAAACCGGAGCCCGCTGTATACAAACAGTTGACGGAGGCGTACGCTGCCAGCCGGCGGCTACTTGGCCGTCACCTTGAACTCGGTGCGGCGGTTGAGCTGGCGGTTGCCTTTGCTGGTGTTGGGCACTTCGGGCTTGGTTTCGCCGTAGCCCATGGCCGTGAGGCGGGCCGCCGCGATGCCGTGCTGCGTGAGGTAGGTAACCACGGCCTGGGCGCGGCGCTGGCTCAGGTCCTGGTTCATGGCGGCTTCGCCCACGTCGTCGGTGTGGCCGGCCATTTCCAGCTTCAGGGCGGGCGTTTCGACGAGGAGTTTTTGCAGGCGCTCCAGTTCGGCGGTGCTTTCAGGGCGCAGCGTGGCCTTGCCGGTGTCGAAGAAAATGTTGCGCAGCACGATTGTGGTGCCAATTTCCAGCTTCTTCATCGGAATGTCCTTCACCACTTCGGCGAAGGCCGCGCCGGCGGGCAGGTCGAAGTTTTCGGAGTGAAACAGGTAGCCGTCCTGCCGCACCACAATGCCGTAGTTGGTGCCCGATGGCAGGCTCACGAGGTAACGGCCCGAGGTGGCGTTGCTGCGGAAGTTGGCAATGGTCTGCCCGCTGGTGTTGTCGATGAGGTCGATGGCCGCGTCGAGCGGCTGCTTGGTGGCGTCGTCCGTCACGGTCCCTTTCAGAATCGTGACTTGGGCCGTGGCCACCGCCACCGCCGGGGCCAGCACCGTTTGCTTGATGGGCGCGAGGCGCGAGGCCAATAATTGGTCCTCCTCGCTTAATAAAGGCTGTTTTTCGGGACCCAGAAAGGTGATGCGGTAGATGTCCTTCGCGCCGAGGCCGCCGGGTCGCTCGCTGCTGTAGTAGCCGTGCCGCCCCGAGGCCGAAGTCACGAAAAACACGTCGTCATCGGGCGTGTTGATGGGCCAGCCCAGGTTCTCGGGTGTGCTCCACTTGCCGTTCTCAAACACCGATTTAAAGATGTCGTAGCCGCCCATCGAGTTGTGGCCTTCGGACGAAAAGTACAGCGTCTTGCCATCGGGGGCCATAAATGCGCCCTCCTCGCCATAGGACGTATTGATGGCCGGGCCCAGGCTCACGGGCGTGTTTTTGCCCTCAAGGTCCACTTTATAGATGTCGGAACTGCCCGCACCGCCCTCGCGGTCGCTCACGAAATAGAGGTAGCGGCCGTCGGGCGAGTAGCTGGCCGAGGTTTCGTGGCTGTTGGTGTTGATGCGGCTGTTGAGGCGGCGGGGCTTGTCCCAGGCCGTGCCGCCGAGGGTAGTTTCGAGCAGGTCGCCGCCGTTGGTGCCCACGTACACGAGCATGCGCTGGCCGTCGGGGGCCAGGCCCACGGTGGCGTTGTGATCGTCGGTGTTCACGGGCGCGCCCAGGTTGGTGGCGCGGCTCCAGGCCTTACCTTTCCAAGTGGCCTGGTAAATATCCTCGAAAAAGCCGTTGCCCTCCGGGTCCTTCTTGCCGCCCGTCGAGCCCTCCCGGCGCGAGGTAATCAGGATGGTCGACTCATCAGCCGACACCACCGGCCCATAGTCCGAGGCCTGCGAGTTCAGCTCCGGCCCGGCATTATCGATGAATACCCGCGTGGGGTGGGCCATCAGCTGCTGCCCGTTGCGGCACTCCTGAATGCGGCGCTGCAAGTCGTTGGGCGTGATGGTGCCGGCGTCGCCGTTGCGGGTGTTGCTGCCCACGGGCGTGGCCAGCTGGTATTCGCTCATGGCCTCGCGCCACTTGCCGCTCAGGTGCAGGGCACGGGCTAGCAGGTAGTGGGTGCGGGCATCGGCGGTGGCGTCCAGCTTGGCCGCTTTTTGCAGGTAGGGCAGGGCAGCGATTTTGGTGGCCGAATTCAGGTAACAGTCGCCGATTTTAACGTTCAGGGCCGCGTTGTTGGGGTTGAATTCCTGCGCCGCCAGGAAGTGCGGCAACGCCTGAGCGTAGCGCGGCGGGTCGGCGCGGTAGTCGTCGTCGCCGGCTTTCAGCTCGCGGTTGGCCTCACGCAAGCCTTCTTTGTTGTCGCCAAAGTTGTCTTTGGTGAAGGCGATGCTTTGGGCCGCAGCGGGCCGGGCGGCGCTGGCGAGGAGCAGGAGGAATAGCAGGCGTCGGATAAGAAAGGACATTACAGAATGGATAATATTGGTCGTCATGCAGAGCGCAGCGAAGCATCTTTATCGCGCAATGCAATTCAATCGAAGGGATTTACTTACTGCGGGCAAGATGCTTCGCTGCGCTCTGCATGACGTTCTTTTTGTGTGACGCTCCCCGTTACTCCGCTACTCCGCCGCCTCGCCCGCGCAGCCGGCGGCCGCCGCGTAGTTATTCCCCACGGCGATGCCCAACTCGGCGGCTTTGCGCCAGTCCTGGCAGGCCTCGTCGGCCTGGCGGAGCATTTCGCGGGCGTGGCCCCGGTTGAGGTAGGCCTCGGCGTAGTCGGGTTTTAGCTTGAGGGCGGCGCTGGCATCGGCGGCGGCATCGGCGTATTTTTCCAGCTTGAGCTGGGCGGCGGCCCGGTTGTTCCAGGCGTAGGCATACTTCGGGTCGAGCTGCAGGGCTTGGCTGAAATCGGCAATGGCCCCGGCGTAGTCTTTATTCTCGAAGCGGGCGCTGCCCCGGTTATTATAGGCCAGCGCGTTGTCAGTTTTCTTGGCCAGGTAGGCGTCGTAGTCTTTCAGGGCCTGGGGCAGCTGGCCGGTATGGCGCTCAGCGGTGGCGCGGTTCAGCAGAGCCGAGAGCAACTCCGGCTGCAAGGCCAGGGCCTCGGTATAGTCCAGCGCCGCGGCGGCGTAGTTGCCGAGTTTCTGCTGGGTGCTGGCGCGGTCGTGGTAGGCGTAGGCCAGCTTGGGGTCGGCTTTAATAGCCCCGTCGAAATCGTCGCGGGCGGCCTGGTAGTCGCCTTTCTCGAAGCGCAGCACGGCGCGGTTGTACCAGGCAGGCGCGTAGTCGGCCTTGACTTTTACGGCTTCAGAATAGTCGGTTTCGGCTTCGCTGAGCTGGTTTTGGGCCTCGTGGGTGCGGCCCCGGCCGAAGTAGCCAGCGTAGTTGCCGGGCTCCAGCTTCAGGGCCTGGTCGTAGTCAGCCAAAGCCTGCGAGTATTCTTTCAGTTCGTAGCGGGTGGCGGCGCGGTTGGTGTAAGCGGCCGCGAAATTGGGCTTGGCCGCAATGGCCTGGTCGAAGCTGGCCAGCGCCGCCGGGTAGCTTTGCTTGCTGAAGCTGACCAGGCCGCTGTTGTAGGCCTTCTCGGCCAGTTGCGGGCCGGGTAGGGTACTGGCCCGCACGGTGTCGACTTGCGCACTGGCGGCCAGCGGTACGCCCAGCAACACGAAGAAAAACAGAGTCTTTTGTATCATAGCCAGATGCTAAGTCGAAAGGAAAGCGTGGATAGCGAAGATATTGGATTTTCTGGTTTCGGACCAAGCGCCACCCTCACCCCGGCCCCGTTTCGCTTAAATCGCGAAGCCCCAAAAGAGGGGCGCCCGACGCGGACCCGGCCGTCAATTCGATTTCTATGAAGGGTAAGCCTGAACCGTGGCCGGGCAATGTGCTAAAATCTGATGTGGCTGCTACTTCTGCGGCCTCCAAACAAGCCTGGATTGGCCTGAAATCAGTTTTGTTAGGCCATTTTATTATTATGTTAATTAAAATACAGATATGAAAACCTATTTTCTGTTTACCCGAGCTTTGGCCCAATCCGGCAAATGTATGGCAGTTGCTAGTCTGAATGCAATGACCTTGCGGCAGCTTTGGTCGGGGCGAAGCCGTAAGGGCAATGGCTGCTGATACGCGGCATTTCCCGAAATTCGTTGGTGGATTGCGCCAATTGCTCCGACTAACTGTTAAATCGGGCCGCCGCCCTGCGCTAAAATCCCGCTACCAAAATGACTTCAGCCACCGCTCCGCTTTCCGCCGCCGAAACCAACCGCTACAGCCGCCACCTGCTGCTGCCCGAAATCGGCGCGGCCGGCCAGCAGAAGCTCAAAGCCGCCCGCGTGCTGGTGGTGGGCTGCGGCGGCCTGGGCTGCCCCGTGCTCCAATACTTGGCCGCCGCCGGCGTGGGCACGCTTGGCCTGCTCGATTTTGACACAGTGGACGACAGCAACCTGCAACGCCAGGTGCTCTTCGCCACCGCCGACGTGGGCCGCCCCAAAGCCGTGGTGGCCGCCGAAAAGCTGCGCGCCCAGAATCCCTTCATTGCGCTGCAAGCGCATCAGGTGGTACTCTCTGCGGCCAATGCGCTGGCACTGTTTGCGGAGTACGATTTGGTGGTGGACTGCTCCGACAATTTCGCCACCCGCTACCTCGTCAGCGATGCCTGTGTGGTGCTGGGCAGGCCGCTGGTGTTCGGGGCCATCTTCAAGTTTGAGGGGCAGGTTTCGGTGTTCAATTACCAGAGTGGCCCCACCTACCGCTGCCTGCACCCAGTGCCGCCCGCCCTCGGCGACGCCCCCAATTGTGCCGAAATCGGCGTGTTGGGCGTGCTGCCCGGCCTCATCGGCACCATGCAGGCCAACGAGGCGCTGAAAATCATCCTCGAAATAGGGGAGGTGCTAAGTGGCCGCCTGCTGCTGGTGGATGCCCTCAGCATGCGCTTCCAGGCCATCCGCTTCCGGGCCGTGGCAGCCAACCAGCAGCTCACCGCGCTGGCTCCCGACTACGCGGCTTTCTGCGGCGAAACTCCGCTCGAAGCCGCACCAGCCCGCGCCCCCGAAATCTCGGCCGATGAGTTGAAGGCCTGGCAGGCCAGCGACCGGCCACTCCAGCTGCTGGATGTGCGCGAGCCCCACGAGCACGCCCGCCGCAGCATTGGCGGGCAGCTGATTCCGTTGGGGCAGCTGGCAGAGAAGTTGGCCGAATTAGCCCCCGAAGTGCTGGTGGTGGTGCATTGCGCCAGCGGCGTGCGCAGTCAGAAAGCCGCACAGCTGCTGCTCACCAATGGCTTTGCCGAAGTGTACTCATTACGCAATGGTTTGGCCGATTATTAGGCTACCGCAGGGCCGGACCAGGCTGCCAGGCGGGCGCGGATATGGGTAAGCCGCGCCTGTTTAGGGGCGGCGCGCCGGGCCAGGGCCGTGGCCGTCCAATACCGGTGGCCCGTGAGGAAACGCTCCTGCAGCTGAAACCAAGCGTGTTCGCTGGCGATAAGCTGGCGGGCCGTCAGCTCGCGGAAAAGGCTGGTGGAGATGGGCACAAAATCGGGGCGGCCCAGGTAGTCGAGGTCGGCATCGCAGAGGATTTGGGCCAGGTGGCAGTGGGGTTCCTGCGGGTACTGGGTGGCAATAATCAGGGCGCAAATCTGCTCAATCTGGCCCGGCGAGTAGCCAAAATCCGGCAGCGTGGCGCGCACTATCTCGCAGCCCCGGGCTTCGTGGCCCTCATACGTGTGCAGGAAACCCGCATCGTGGTACAGAGCCGCCGTGCGGAGTAGCGCCAGGGTTTCGGCATCGGTCACGCCTTCGGCGGCGGCCAGCGTTTGGGCCGCCTGTGCCACGTCGAGCGTGTGAGCCAGGCTATGGTAGTAGAGGGTGGGGGCCAGGCCCCGGCGCAGCTCGCGCACGATAAACGCTTCGGCAGATAGGGCTCGCATACGGCAGGAACGGACGCGGTGAGATGATGAAACCCGGCGGAGCATGCCGGCAAAAAGCAGAGAAAAATCAAAATGCAGAAAGCGGCCACCAACTACTACGCCACTTCTGCTAAATCAAGGTGCTGCAATAAATTTAGATATGATTTATTGCGCGGCAATATTATTGGCTACCTTGATTAGCCATAGCACCCGGTTCTCCATTTAGGAGGCCGTGTACCACCTGCCGACAATGGGTTTGCGGAGGGCTAATTTACTGAAAACTAAGGCGGATAATTTCGTTTGCTGGTATCAATTATAAGGGAATTGAAGTAATTAATTCATCTTTACGCGAACAAAGGAAACCGGTGCCCGGCAATGCCGGCCGGCCCGGCAGTATGGCCCTTGTTTTACCTGTTTCCCATTCGCTTCTACCCGCGATGATGCCCCACCAGCCCTACCGCTTTTCGTCCCGGCCACCATTGCCGCGCCCCGGAATGCGGTACGCATGGGCCACCTCCTTTCCCATCGCCGCCAAGAATCAGCTTTGCCCATGAGATGGATTTTTACGGCGCTGATTTTGTGGGTGATGGGCGGGCCGGTGATGGCCCGGCAGCCTTATTGGGAAGCCAATTATGACTCGCTGACCCGCGCCCTGCCGCAACAAGCCACTGACACCGCCCGTCTGCGGGTGGTGCAGCACCTGCTCGACCTGCACCCCACCAACGTGCAGGCCCTGCCCTTGCTCGACCAATTGCTGCGCCTGAACCAGCAGTTGCAAGTGCTGGACCCAGCCCCCTACCGCCACCTGCGCAACGGCCTGGTGCTGTGGCAGCAAGGCGATGCCGATGCGGCCGCCTTGGATACCATCAAATTAGCCGTGACGGAGTTCGACCGTCTGGGCCGGCCCATTCCGTGGCTACTGATTGACCTGGTAACGCTCTACAACCGGCTGAACCGCATGGATGCCCGCAAGCGCTACTACGAGGAAAAGCTGGCGTACTACCGCCTGCGCGGGGCCACCGAGAACGTGGCCGCCTGCTACGTATCGCAGGGGGGCTACTACCGGCGCATGGGCGACTACAACCGCACCCTCAACAGCGTGCTGCGCGCCGCCGACCTGGTGCGGGCCTACGACCGGCCGCTCTACGTGCGCGAACTGCTGGTGGCCGGGGCCGTATACGCCGACTGGGGCAACCGCGCCAAGGCCGTCGAGTACCTGGGCCAGGCCTTGCGTCTGCCCGAGTTTCGGCGCATCCAGGGTATGGAGCGGGTGTTTGCGTTCCTGGCCTTGTCGCGCCTGTATGCGGAGGGCCACCACCCCACCACCGCCCTGCGCATGGTGGATTCGGTGCTGACCGCCCGCAGCGGCGATGCCGCTGAGCGTAAGCTCAGCCAAGCCTACGCGCTGGTGCAAAAGGGCCGGGTGCTGCTGCAAATGCAGCGCGTGGGGCTGGCGGGCGAGTTGCTGAAGCGTGCCCAGCAGCTCGATGATTCGCTGCACATCCCCATGACCGGCAAGCCGGGTGAGTTTGAGTTGGATGCCGCCTGGGCCTGGTACTACACCGCCCGGCACGACGATGCCCGCGCCGAGAGCCACTGGCTGCTGGCCTACCGCAAAGCCACCGCCGCCCGCATTGAGCGCCTGCGGCCCGAATATTTGAAGCAGCTCATTGCCTTTTATGATGAGCGCAACCGGCCGGCCGAAGCCCAACACTATTCCCGTGCCTACATCGCCCTCACCGATGCGCTCAATGCCGCCCAGAATACCTTCCATGTAGCCCAGTATGAAAGCGAACGGACAGAGCAAACCCAGAACGCGCAGATTGCCCGCCTGCAACAGGCCCAAGCCGTGCAGGCCGTGCGCCTGCGCCTGGGCCAGTGGCTGCTGCTGGGCGCGCTGCTCACGGTGCTGCTGGTGTCGGGCTTGGGCGCGTTCATCTACCACCAGCTGCAGGTGAACCGGCGCACCCTGGCCCAGTTGCGCCAAACGCAGAACCAGCTGGTGCAGGCCGAGAAAATGGCCTTTCTGGGCGAGCTCACGGCCGGCATTGCCCACGAGCTGCAAAACCCGCTCACCTTCATGAAAAACTTCGCCGAAGTCAGCACCGACCTTGTGGAGGGCATGAACGGCGAAGGCAATGGCCAGGCCCCGGAATTGGAAACCGAGATTCTGGCCGGTTTGAAGCAGAACCTTCAGCAAATCAGCCAGCACGGGCAGCGGGCATCGTCCATCATCAAGGACATGCTGGAGCACTCGCGCTCCGGCACCGGCCAGCCCGTGCCCAGCGACCTCAACGCCCTGGCCGCCGATTCGCTGTCGCTGGCCTACCAAAGCCTGCGTACTACCGATAAAGACTTTTACGCCACCCTGAGCAAGGAGCTGGACCCCCGCCTGGGGCCGGTGGCCCTGGTGACGCAGGATATGGGCCGTGTGCTCCTCAACCTGTGCACCAATGCCCTGCACGCCGTGCGTCAGCGCCAGCACGACCTGGCCCGGCTGGGCACCAACGGCTTGGCCAGCTACCAGCCCACCGTGACGGTGCGCACCCGCCGCCCCACCGACAGCCCGGTGGTGGAAATTCTGGTTTCGGACAACGGCACGGGGATGCCAGAGCGGGTGCGGGAGAAAATCTTCCAGCCCTTCTTCACCACCAAGCCGCCCGGCGAGGGCACGGGCCTGGGCCTGTCGCTGAGCTACGACATCGTGACCAAAGGCCACGGCGGCACCCTTACCGTGGAAACCCGCGAGGGCGAAGGCACCGAGTTTCTGATTATCCTGCCCGCCTGAACCGTGAAAAAGCCAGCCAATTGGACGGGGCACGCCGCCACCTGCTGGGCCACGGGCCTGCGCCGCACGGTGCTGAGCTGGAGCCTGTGTGGGGCCATTGCTGGCGGCATGCTGCTGAGCAGGCCCGTGCAGGCTCAGCCTCAGGCCCAAACCCGGCCCCAATCCATCGACAGTCTGCGGGCGGTCCTGCGCGCCCATCCGCAGCCCGATGCCGGGCGCGTCAACAGCCTCAACACGCTGGCGCTGGAGCTGCGCAACAAAGTTCCCAATGAGTCGGCCGCGCTGTTTGAGGAAGCGCGGCAGCTGGCGCAGTTGCTGGGCTACACTGCCGGCGCGGCCGAGGCCGAGCTGGGCCTGGGGTTTTATTACCGCCACCGTGGCGAGTACGGCAAGGCCGAAAGCTTTTCGGAGCAGGCCCGGCACGACTTTGAGCTGAGCGGCGACCGCCTGGGCCAAACCCGCAGCCTCTACAACCAGTCGTGCGTGTACTCGGAGCAGGGGCTGTACCCCAAGTCGTTGCAAGCTAACCAGCGCGGCCTGGCCCTGGCCGAGGCGGCCCACAGCCAGAAGTGGCTGGCCTTTCTCAACACCCAGCTGGGCATTACCAGCACCTACCTGCACGAGTACGCCAATGCCCGGCGCTACCTCACGCAGGGCCTGCGCTGGGCCCAGCGCTCGGGCGACCAGAACGGCATCGGCCACGCCTACGCCGGGTTGGGCAACCTCTACCGCACCCAGGGCCAATGGGCGGCGGCGCAGCAGAGCTACGAGCAGGAAGCCAATATCTTCCGGCAAACGAATGACGAGGGCGGGCTGGTTTTCGAGGGGATAAATATCGGCGACATGGCCGAGCGCCAGGGCCATTACGCCGAGGCTTTTGCCAATGTCCGCCGCGCCCTGGGGCGTGCCCAGCGCCTGCCGGTGCCGGCCGAAGTGCCCCGGGCGCAGCTGGTGCTGGCTCGCACCTTCCTGCACACTGGCCGCCCCGATAGCGCCATCGTCTACGCTCAGCGGAGCTTGCAGGCCACGCGCCGCAGCGGCGACCGCCAGTCCAGCCGCGATGCCAGTCAGGTGTTGGCGCAGGCTTCGGCCCGGCGCGGGGATTTTGCGGCCGCCTACCGTTACGAGGAATTATTTGGCGCGTACCGCGACAGTCTCAACAGCAGTGACCTCCAGCGACAGGCCGCCGTGCTGGAATACCGCGCCGAGCTGGCCAAAAAGCAGGCCCAGATTGGGATGCTCACCAGCAATAGCCGGCTCGTCCAAACCCGCAACCGCCAGCAGGGCTGGCTGCTGCTGGGGGCCTTGCTGGGCCTGGGGGCCGTGGGCACCCTGAGCGCCGTGCTTTGGCGCAACAACCGCGAAAAGCAGCAGGCCTACGCTTTGCTCAAGCAGCAGCAGGACGAGCTGCGCGCCGCCCAAAGCCAACTGGTAGCCGCCGAGAAATGGGCTTTCGTGGGCGAGCTGTCGGCCGGCATTGCCCACGAGCTTCAGAACCCGCTGGCCTTCATGAAAAACTTCGCCGACGTGAGTGTGGGCCTGCTCGACCACGATGGTACCGCGCAGCCGGCCGGCCTGGAACAGGAAATAATGGCCGGCCTGAAGCAGAATCTGCTCAAAATCAGCCAGCAGGGCCAGCGGGCTTCTGCCATCATCACCGACATGCTGGCCCATGCCCGTACCGGCACTGCTCCGCGCGTGTCCACCGAGCTCAACGCCTTGGTAGCCGAGGCCCTGGCGCTGGCCTACCAGGCCCTGCGCGTGCAGGACCCCGCCTTTCACGCCACGCTGGTGCAGGATTTTGCCCCCAACCTGGCCCCGGTGCCCGTAGTGCCCTCCGACCTTACCCGCGTGCTGGTGAACCTGTGCACCAATGCCTTGCACGCCGTGCGCCAGCGTCAGCAGGAAGGGGTCGCCATGGCCTATCAACCCACCGTGACGGTGTGCACGCGCCAGACGGCCACGGGCTCCATCGAAATTACGGTGCACGACAACGGCACGGGGATGCCGGCGCACGTCTGCGAAAAAATCTTCCAGCCGTTTTTTACAACCAAGCCGGTGGGCGAGGGCACGGGCCTGGGCCTGTCGCTGAGCCACGAGATTGTGACCAAAGGCCACGGCGGCACCCTGGCCGTGGAAAGCGTGGAAGGCGAAGGCACCGAATTCATCATCAGCCTGCCGCCGGGCGGCAAAGCATAACGGCCGGCGTAGTACATTTCTAGCCGTTTGGGTGGGGCCGAAACCGGGCACGGAAAATATTCGGCCGTACTGCCCAACTTTGTAGCGGCGCGCGCGCCGTTTTCTGCTCTACATTTTTCCTTCTGCGCTCCTTCCTTTATGGCTCACTCGGCTGGTTACGGCGACCTTTTTTTCCTGGCCCCGATGGCGTACGGCATGGCGCGTGGCCTGAGCCGGTTTCTGGACCTGCCGCAGCGCCTGCCCCGCTGGCACCGGGCGCTGAATTACATCTGGGTGCCAGCAGCGGTGCTGTTTGTCATTTCGCTGGCGTTCAGTTTCAAGTCGCCGGTGCTGGGCGATGTGTATTGGCTGCTGGTACTGTTCGCGCTGCTGGGGGTGCTGCTGGCCCTGCGGCACTACCGCCCGGCGCGCACGCTGCTGTTTGCCACGGCCCCGTTCGTGGTATATAAAGTGCTCGAAATCATCATCGAAGATTCCAACGGCAAAATTCCCAAGAGCTTCGATGCCTTCCTGGATACCACGCAGGGCTTCGTTATCATCTGGTTGATAACGTTCATCTTCATTGCCCGCAGCCAGAAAAAGCAGCTCGAAAAAGAACGGGTGCTGCGCGAAGAGGAGGAAAAAGCCAAGCGCCTCATCGAAGCCCAGAACGTGGAGCTGGAGCGCCTCGTGGCCGAGCGCACCGCCGCCCTCACCCACCAGGCCCAGGAGCTGAGCGGCGCTCTGGTGGAGCTGCGCACCACCCAGGCCCAGCTGGTGCAGTCCGAAAAAATGGCCAGCCTGGGCGAGCTCACCGCCGGCATTGCCCACGAGATTCAGAACCCGCTCAACTTCGTCAACAACTTTGCCGACGTGAGCGCCGAACTCATCACCGAGCTGGAAGAAGAGCAGCTGAAACCCGACCGCGACCTGGAGCTGGAAGCCGAGCTGCTGGCCGACCTCAAGCAAAACCTGCTCAAAATCAGCCAGCACGGCGGGCGGGCGGCCAGCATCGTGCGGGGCATGCTGGAGCACTCGCGCACCAGCTCCGGCGAGCGCACCCCCACCGACCTCAACCAGCTGGCCGACGAATACCTGCGCCTGGCCTACCACGGCCTGCGCGCCAAGGACAAAACCTTCAACGCCACGCTTAAGCCCGATTTCGACCCCGCCCTGCCGCCCGTCGAGGCCATTGCTCAGGACCTGGGGCGCGTGCTGCTCAATCTGCTCAGCAACGCATTTTATGCTGTGCGCCAGCGCCAGCTGCGCGGCGGCGAGGCCGGCTACGCGCCCACCGTGGGCATCAGCACGCGCCGGGTAGGCGAGAAGGTGGAAATCCGGGTGCGCGACAACGGACAGGGCATTCCCGAAGCCGTGCGGGCCAAAATCTTCCAGCCGTTCTTCACCACCAAGCCCACCGGCGAGGGCACCGGCCTGGGCCTGTCGCTGAGCTATGATATTGTTACCCAGGGCCACGGCGGCACGCTCTCCGTCACATCGCAGGAAGGCAGCTTTACCGAGTTTCTGATTAGCTTGCCTATTAATCAAGTGGGCTAATTGCCCGCCGCAGTCTCTTTCTGGCTCTACCACCAGCCGCCGCTACCAAGCCGTCGAACTATGGCGTAGGCTTAGCGGTTAGGGCTGGGCTTTGGCCTGTTGCTTAATTGGATAAGTGCTGGCTTTTATTGTTTTTCCTTTTAGAACCAGTTCGTTGATTTCTATTATTACCCGGGTTTCAGCTTTCCGCAGGCTTGGCTGGCTGGGCATAGTGCTGGCCGCGCTGCTGGCTGGCCCGAAGCCGGTGGCAGCCGGGCCGCGTGTGGCCGGCGCGTCGTCGCCCGGCGCGGCCGTGGACAGCCTGCGCCACCTCCTCACGCTGCCCCAAACCGACTTCGCCCGCGTGACGCTGCTTTGCCAAATCAGCGACCAGCTTTGGACCCAGCACACCGACTCGGCCGCCGTGTACGCCAACAAGGCGCTGGCGCTGGCCCGCCGCATCCACTCCCGGCAGGGCGAGGGCGCGGCGCTGAACCGGCTGGGGGCCGCCCTGCGCGAGAGCAACCTGGCGCGCTCGTTGGAAGTGTTCCAGCAGTCGCTGCGCATTGCCGAAACCACCCACGACCAGGGCCTGGTAGCCCAGAACCTGCGCAGTATTGGCATCATCTACGTGTACCTGCGCGACAAGCGCCAAGGGCTGGCGTATTACTTCCGCGCCCTGATAATTGCCGAGCAACTGCACGACGACCACCGCACGGTGATTGAGCTGAGCAACATCGGGCTGGCGTATGACCTGTTTGGCCAGATTGACTCGTCCCGGATTTTTCAGGAGCGCGCTTACGCCCTGGCCCGCCGCCTGCACACGCCTACCAACTACATTCTCTACGGCCTGGGCAACGTGGCCCGCAAAAGCGGCCAGGTGGCGCAGGCGCGCACTTTCTATCACGAAAGCATCGCCGAATCAAAAAAGGTGCACCACCTGCGCAGCCTCAATTTCGCCTACGTGGGCTTGGCCGAGCTCTACCAGCAAATCGGTCAGGTCGATTCCAGCATTTACTACGCCCGGCTGGGCTGCCAGGCGGCCCAGACCAACGGCTTTCTGCGCGGCGTGTTGAACGCCAGTACCTTGCTTACCAAGGATTTCAGGCAGCGTGGCCGCTCCGACAGCACCCTCAAGTATCAGAGCCTCATGCTGGTGATGAAGGACACGCTGTTTGGGCAGGAAAAGGTGATGCGCCTGCAAAGCCTCAACTACCGCGAGCAGCAGCGGATGCAGGAAGTGGCCACCAGCCAGGCCGCGCTGCGTGCCCGCTACCGCACCGCCGGGCTGGTGGCCGGCCTGGTGGGCCTACTGGTGCTGGCCGTGATTCTGGCCCGCCACGGCCGCCAGGAAGAGCGCGCCCGCCGGGAGCTGGAGCAGTCGCTGGCCGAGCTCAAAACAGCCCAGGACCAACTGGTGCAGCGCGAGAAAATGGCTTTCTTGGGCGAGCTCACCGCCGGCATTGCCCACGAGCTGCAGAACCCGCTCAACTTCATGAAGAACTTTGCGGAAGTCAGCACCGAGCTGGTGGACGACATGAACGGCGAAGTCAACGGCCGCACCGCCGGCCTGGGGCAGGAAATTTTGGTGGGGCTCAAGCAGAACCTGCAGCAAATCAGCCAGTACGGGCAGCGGGCGTCCTCCATCATCAAAGACATGCTGGAGCACTCGCGCTCCGGCACGGGCCAGCGCACCCCCAGCGACCTCAACGCCCTGGCCGATGAGTCCTTGACGCTGGCTTACCAAGGCCTGCAAGCGCACGATAAATCGTTTCAAGCCACCCTCAATAAAGATTTTGACCCTAAAATGGGCGCCGTGGCCGTGGTGACCCAGGACATGGGCCGCGTGCTGCTGAACCTGTGCACCAACGCCCTGCACGCCGTGCGCCAGCGCCAGCAGGAAGCTGCC
>JAQBNT010000162.1 GCA_028288445.1 Hymenobacter sp.
AGTGATTATAGTGTAATGCCGGTGCCCCGGCAGCGATACATCAGCCAAAACCTCACCAACCCTTTTTGGTCATGTCGCCGCTCGTCATTGTTCTCATCATCGTTCTCCTGCTGCTGTCCGGCCTGCGCATTGCGCAGGAATACGAGCGGGCCATCGTGTTTCGGCTGGGCCGGTTTGTGGGCACGCGCGGGCCGGGGCTGTACTGGATAATCCCGATTATCGAGCGCCAGCAGACCATTGACATCCGCACCAAAACGGTGGATTTGGAGCAGCAGGAAACCATCACCAAGGACAGCGTGACCATTAAGGTGAACGCCGTGCTGTGGTTTCGGGTGGTGAACCCGGCCGATGCCCTTATGCAGGTGGCCAATTTTAACCAGGCGGTTTACCAGCTATCGGTCACGGCGTTGCGCAACATCATCGGCCAGCACCAGCTAGATGAGGTGCTGCGCGAGCGTGCGGCCATTAATACTGCGCTGATGCAGATTGTGGACGCGGCCACTGAAAACTGGGGCATGAAGATTGAGCTGGTCGAAATCAAGGACGTGGAAATTCCGGAGTCCATGCAGCGGGCCATGGCGCGCGAGGCGGAGGCCATTCGGGAGAAGCGCGCCCGCATCATCAAGGCCGAAGCGGAATTGGAAGCCTCGATAAAACTCACGCAGGGCGCGCTGGAAATGGAGAAAAGCCCCATTGCGCTGGAACTACGCCGGATGCAGATGCTGTCGGAAATCGGAATCGACAATAACACGACGACGGTGGTGCTCATCCCGTCAGAATTCACCAACGCGGCCAAGAGTTTTTCGCAGATGGTGAATCAGCAGGAAAAATAATTGCGACGCTGGGCAACCGACGGACTATTTTGCCAATCTACGGAAGACAAAATCACCCTTTTTTCTTCCTTTTTATGAACAAACATTTCCTTTCCTGCCTCGGCTTGTGCTTGCTGGGTTTCACGGCCCAGGCCCAGTGGGTCAGCCAGCCCGTCGGCTTTGCGGCTGATATAGCGCCATTCTACATTGATGCGGTGGATGCGAACACGGCCTGGACCGTAGGCACGGGCATCTCCGCCACCTACTCGGCCCCTCAGGTGGCCCGCACCGTGAATGCCGGCCAGAACTGGACCGTCACCAACCTGCCCATCCAAACCGGTGCGGATGAGGACTTCACGGCGCTCTCGGCCATCAGTGCTTCCACGGCTTGGATTACAACGTTTCTGAACAACAACACGGGCGGGCGCATCCTGCGCACCACCGACGGCGGCCAGACGTGGACCGTCCAGAACAGCGCCACCGTGTATGCCAATGCCAAAAGCTACCCGGACGTGATTCACTTTTTCTCGGCCACCGACGGCGTGACCGTGGGTGACCCGCTGCCCGGGACCAACCAGATGGAAATGTACACCACGGCCGACGGCGGCCTCACCTGGACGCCGGTGGCCGCCCCGCCCGCCACCCCGCTGGGCGAATACCCGGTGAATACTGCGCCGGCGGTGGTGGGCAACCACATCTGGTTTGTCACCACGGAGGGCCGCGTGTTTCATTCGCCGGATAAGGGCCTGACCTGGACCGTAGCCACCGCTGTCCCCAGCCTGAGTGCCCCGGCCACCGTCTCCTTCCGCGATGCCCAAAACGGCCTGCTCTGCACCCTGGACGATATGAGAGGTGTCAACCACGGGCTTTACCGCACCACGGATGGCGGTGCTACCTGGACTGCGGTTACTTACGCCGGCCCGTTGCACGGCGCGGGCCTGAGCATGGTGCCGGGCACCAGCCAGTACGTTTCGACCGGCGTCGACCTTGGCAACAGCGACCAGGGCTCGTCCTACTCGCGCGACAATGGCCAGACCTGGGTAGCGCTCGAAAGTTCCTTCAACCACATTGGGACCGAGTTTGTGAGCGCGGCCGTGGGCTGGTCGGCGGGCTTACAGATTAAGACCACGAGCGTGGCGGGGGTTGTGAACCGCTACAGCGGCACGGCTCTGGCCACCCGCGCCGATGCCGCCCTGCAAGCCAGCCTCACGGTAGCGCCCAACCCGGCCCTGGGCGGCCGCTTCACGCTGCAAGCGGCCCGCACCACGGCCGGCCCCGCCACCGTGCGCGTGCTGGACGTGGCCGGCCGCCTGGTGCAGCAGCAGGCCTGGGCCAGCGCCACGCCCCTGGCCCTCGACCTGAGCCGCGAGCCCGCCGGCATCTACGTGCTCGAAGTGCAGGCTGCCAGCGGCACCGCCCGCCAGAAAGTAGTAGTGCAGTAAGGTATTACCCAGTGGCTTTTCGACGGTGCCTCGTGCCATGCGCGGGGCACCGTTTTTTATTTTCAGCCGGTCCGGTTGAATTATTCCCAGTCTCAATTAGCTAGCCATTACTTTCGCTATTGCTACCGATTATCTCCTCCATTCATTCGTTTCCTATGAAAAGAACCGTACTTCTATTGCTGCTGGCGGGCTTGGCCAACAGCTTTTCCGCCACCGCGCAGTGGAACCCCAATCCCGCTCAGAACCTGGCCGTGCGCGACCAGACCGGCACCAGCGAAGTTCTCCCGCGCAGCGCGCCGGCCCTCGGCGGCGGCACCTGGGTGGCGTGGTTTGAGAGCGTGCCTGCCACCAACTACCAGCTGCGCCTGCAACTCCTCGATGTGAATGGCCGCCCCCAGCTGGGAGCCGCCGGCCTGCTGGTGAGTGCTCAGCCCCAGGGCTCGGCCTTGTTTGGCTACGACCTTAAGGCCGACAACCTGGGCAATGCCGTGCTGGCGTTTCAGGACACCCGCTCGGGCAGCAGCCAGTGCGTGGCCTATAAAATTTCGCCCGCCGGGCAGCAGCTGTGGGGGGCCAATGGCATCCAGCTCCTCGATGCGGCGGCCACGTCGGGCCTCTCGCCCGCAATTGGCATCACTTCGGGCAACAACGTGGTAATTGGCTGGAATGCCAGTGGCCCGGCCACTACCACGCGCGGCACCAAGGCCGTGCCGCTGGTCAAGTATTCGGCAGCGGGTGTCCTGCTGTGGACTACTCCCGTGGCGATTCAAGCACCGGCGCGGCGCTTTAGCCGGCCCGGTTTCGTGGCCGTGCCCGGCTCGGAGGACGTGGTGGTGCAGTACGTGGAGGAAACCGGCTCCGGCCTGGGCGTCTCGACGGTGTACGCGCAGCGCTACAACGCCAGCGGCGCGCCCGTGTGGCCCGCCCCGGTGCGGGTGAGCGATAAGACCATCGGCTTCGCCGCCTTTCCCGAGTTGGTGCCCGATGGCAGCGGTGGTTACTACGTGCTACTGGGTTCCGGCAACCCGGCCAGTGCCACCCTCGGCGATGTGTATGCCCAGCGCGTGCTGGCCGATGGCAGCCTGCCCTGGGGCACCACCGGCACCGAAATCCTGACGGGCACGGCCACCGCCCGCATTGGCGGGGCCCTGCAATACGTGGCCGCCCGCAACGAAGTGTGGGCCGTGGTGAACGAGCTGAACAGCTCCCAGAGCACCTCCGGCTTCACGGTGCAGCGCCTGAGTCCGGCCACCGGAGCCGTGCAGCTGGGCGCCGGCGGCATGCCCGTGCAGGCCGTGAGCGCCAACTACTACGCCGCCCAAACCCTGCGCGACACCGGCACGGGCCTCATCATCACCTACACCGAAAACACCAGCGCGGTGAACAATGCCCTGTGGGCCACCAAGGTGAATTACTCGGCCCAACCGGCCTTCCCCGCGACCACACCCAACGTGCTGCTCAGCAGCGTGGCCAGCTCCAAGCTGAACGTTGCGACCCTCCCCTTTGCCAACAACCAGTTGGTGAACATATGGGCCGACCAACGCGTGGACAGCGGCATCTACGCCCAGACTATCAGCGACAACGGCACGCTGGGCACGCTGCTGGGCACCAGCCGCGCCGTGGCCGCGCAGCCCCTGACCATCAGCCCCAATCCAGGCGTAGCACCCTCGTTGCACCTCGCCCTGCCACGGGCGCAGCGCCTGACGATACAGGTGCGCGATATCACCGGCCGGGTGGTTTTTGTCCAGGCTACCGAGGTGCCCACCGGGGACGACGTGCCCCTGGCCACACCCGAACTAGCCGCCGGATTGTACCTGATTGAAGCCACCGCCGCCGGCCAAACCTGGCGCGGCCGCTGGGTGAAGCCCTAGCATCGTTTCCGGCACAAAAAAGCCCCACCAGCTAACCGGTGGGGCTTTTTTGTGACAATGCTATTTTATTTCTTCGCCCCGGCGGCGGCCAGTACTTCCTGGTTCAGGCGCGTGTATTCGGCTTTCGACACTTCGTTTTTATCGTCCTTCACAAACTCCAGCGACTTGTTGGCGGCTGCAATGGCCTCCTGGTTTTTGCCCTGCTTCTGGAGCAGCTTGGCTTTCCAGTAGTAGGCGTAGTAGCTGTTGGGATTGGCTTTGATGGACTCATCGAGCCAGCCGATGGCGGGCGTGAGGTCTTTGCCGGTGTTGTAGTAATACTGCGCGGCTGTGACGTAGGGCTTCTTTTCGCCCTTCAGGGCCTGCTCAATCTGGCCCATCACGATGCGGTCGGGGTCGGCCACGATGGGCAGCGCCACTTGGGTGCGGTCCCAGGTCACGACGAGGTCGGCGGAGGCGGGCTTGAGGTTTTCCACGGTCAGGCTCATGGTTTCGGCGGGAGCGGCCAGCCTGGTGGGTTTGGCTTTCACGCGCAGCACGTCGAGGGCCTGCTTGTACTCGTAGGTGCCCCACTGGGCGGTGTCGCGGTTCAGGATGAAGGTCCACTCCTTGGCATCGGGAATGGTGAGCAGGGCGTAGGCCCCGGCCGGCACCACCTGGCCGTTGATTTTCACTTCCTCGCCGAAACGCACCTTGGTGATGGTGTTGGCCCCCGTGCGCCACACCGTGCCATTGGGCACCACCCCGCCAAACGCCGTGCGGCCCCGCAGCGAGGGCCGCGAATACGTCAGGTCGATGTAGGAGGTGGAGAAGTTCTGGTGGATGTGGGTGGTCGGGCTCAGCGGCGGGATGCTGAATTTGGTTTGGGCCTGCGCCACGGTGGTGAGCAGCAGGCCGGTGGCGAGAAGGTGTAAGGCGTGTTTCATAAAGGCAAAGATGCGGTTCCAACTTCAGGGTTGCGGCACCCGCGCCGCGCCAACGCAGCCGTGACTGAACAAGCGCGCCGCCAGCCCGTTACACCAAGCGGGGGCGACGCCGCACGTTCCACGCCCCCGCTGCCGCCGTATGAAAATCCTGCTCACCGGGGCCACCGGCTACATTGGCCAGCGCCTGCTGCCGCTGCTGGCCCAGGCCGGCCACCACATCATCTGCCTGGTGCGCGACCCGCGCCGGTTTTCGCTGCCCGAAACGCTACCCGAAGCCCTGCACCCGCGCGTCAGCGTGGTGAAGGGCGACCTGCTCCGGCCCAAAACCCTGGCCGCCGTGCCCACCGATATCGACGCGGCCTACTACTTGGTGCATTCTATGAGTGGCGGCGACGACTTTTTCCAGCAGGAACAACAGTCGGCGCAGCATTTCACGGACTACCTCAACACGACCACCGCCCGGCAGGTCATCTACCTCTCCGGCATTGCCAACGACCACGACCTGAGCGTGCACCTGCGCTCGCGCCGCGCCGTGGAAAACGTGTTGGGTGCGGCCATCACCGCCCGGCTCACGGTGCTGCGAGCCAGCATCATCATCGGCTCAGGGTCGGCTTCGTTTGAAATTATCCGGGATTTGGTGGAGAAGCTACCCGTGATGGTGACGCCGCGCTGGCTGAACTCGCGCTGCCAGCCCATTGGCGTCCGCGACATCATGTTCTACCTCACCGAAGTGCTGGATAAACCAGCGTGCTTTGGCCGCGCCTTCGACGTGGGCGGGCCGGATGTGCTCACCTATCGCCAAATGCTGCTGGGGCTGGCCGCCGAGCGCGGCTACCGGCGCTGGATTGTGACGGTGCCCGTGCTCACACCCCGGCTGTCGTCGTGGTGGCTGTACCTGGTCACGAGCACCACGTTTTCCCTGGCCCAAAGCCTAGTCGAGAGTCTGAAAAACGACACCATCTGCGACCCTGAAAACAGCATTAGCGCCGTGATTCCGCACGAGTGCATGAACTACCGCGCCGCTTTGGCCCTCGCCTTTCAGCGCATCGAGCAAAACGAAGTAGTGAGCAGCTGGAGCGACGCGCTGAGCTCCGGCGTGATGCGCCAGAACTACATGGATGCCATCCAGATTCCCAAAAACGGGATGTTCTTTGACCGCCAGCTCATGCCTTTTACCCGGCCCGTGGCGGAGGTGCTGGACAATATCTGGCGCATCGGCGGGGAGCGGGGCTGGTACAAAACCGACTGGCTCTGGCGCATCCGCGGGCTGATGGATAAGGCTGTGGGCGGCGTGGGCCTGCGCAGGGGCCGCCGCTCGCCCAGCCGCCTCCGCGCCGGCGACCCACTCGATTTCTGGCGCGTGCTGGTAGCCGACAAAGCCAGCCGGCGCCTCCTGCTCTATGCCGAAATGAAGCTCCCCGGCGAAGCCTGGCTGCAGTTCCGCATCGTGGACCAGCCCGATGGCTCCCACGCCGTGGAGCAACTGGCCGCCTACCGCCCACGCGGCCTGGCGGGGCGGCTGTACTGGTACGCGGTGCTGCCCTTCCACGGCATCATCTTCAAGGGCATGGTGAAGAACCTAGTGGAGTACCGGGAAAGCGCAGCACCGCCGGTGCAACAGCCAGAGCTTGCTCAATCATGAAGTTTCGGGCTCAAACCAAAGTCTAACTAATTTATCTTTATTTGTTGATTGACAGAATACTAAATCCATTCTGTACTGAATCAAAGGTCTGATACGCGTAGAATTTGGGTTGCAATATTTCCAGATAGGCAGGTAGGTTTAGGGGCTGCTATCCATAGAGCACTTAATTACCTCTAGCCATGATGCTACCTTACACACCGGGCCACGACTATTACACGCCGTTCTACCTGCTGGCCACGCTCACCAATGTGCTGTTGCTGCTCTGGGAGGGCTGGCGGCGCGGCTTCCCGCTCCGCCCCTGGCTGACGCTGGTGGCGGCCAGCAGCCTGGCGCTCATTCTCGGCACCAAGCTCATCACCCACCCGCTGGGCGAATGGGGCAGCCTGCTATTCACCAATGCCCCCACGGACACGGCGCGCTCCATTCTGGGCGGTGGGGTGGCAGCGGTGCTGACGGCAGTGGCCCTGCGGCGCTGGCTGGGCCTGAGCTGGGCCGTGCTCGATGCGCTGGCTCTGCCCCTGTGCGCGGCCCTGGTGGTGCAATGCGTGGGCTGCGTGCTCACGGGCTGCTGCTTCGGCGAGCCCACTACCGGGTGGGGACTGACGTATGCCGCCGGCACCCTGCCGTGGTGGGCGCAGGTGCAGGCGGGCCTGCTGCCGCCCACGGCCGCCCACAGCCTGCCGGTGGTGCCCACGCAGCTGCTGGCCCTGCTGCTGTGCGCAGCCGTGGGCGGCATGCTGCTGGCTGCCCGCAACCGGCGCTGGCCGGTGGGCTCATGGCTGCTGCTGCAAACGGGGCTGCTGCTGCTGGGGCGCTTTGCGCAGGCCTTTTGGCGCGATGCGGCTAGTGAGCCGGTGGCGGGCGACGTGCATTCGGCGCTGGGCGGGCGCTGGCTGGAGCTGCAACTGTGGCTGCTGCCGCTGGGGTTGCTGGCGCTGGGTCTTTGGGCGTGGCGCGTGCGGCAGGGCAACTTTATTACAGTTCCGAATACCCCAGTTGCCACCACTATAACCCCCATGCGACGGCTCACGACTGTGGCGGGGATGCTGGGAATCACGGCACTGCTGGGTCCGGCGGCACTCATACTCCCGGAAGTACTCGTAGTAAAAG
>JAQBNT010000036.1 GCA_028288445.1 Hymenobacter sp.
AGCGGCGGGGCCAGGTGCAGCACCCGCAGCCCCAGGCGGCGGGCCGTGGCAATGTGCTGCGGGCTGTCCTCAATGAACAACACGTCGGCCGGCTGCCAGTTCATTTCGGCCAGCGCGTGCCGGAATATTTCCTCGCCCGGCTTGCGCAGGCCCACTTCCTGGGAGTAGAACACGCGGTCGAGCACGTCGGCAATGCCGTTTTTGAAGCCGTATTTGGCCGCGAGGCGCTGGTTAATTTCGGCAATGTGCAGTGTGTTGGTGTTGGAGAGCAGGGCCGTTTGGTGGCCCTGTCGGCGCAGTTCGCCGATGAGGGCGAGGCGCTCGGCGGGCACGTCGAGCAGCATGGCGTGCCAGGCGGCGTCCAACTCGGCATCGGTGGCGTCGAGGTCGTAGGCGGCGCGCAGCCCGGCCCGGAACTCGGCCGGGGAAAGGTGGCCGGTTTCGAAGCGGTCGAACAGCTCGGCCTGGCTGGCCTGCGAAAAGGGAATGGTGCTGCCGGCGCGGCTCAGCCGGCGCAGGGCGGTGGGGGTGGCCGCGTAATCAATGTCAATGATGACACCGCCAAAATCGAACAATAAGTGGGGAAGCATAGGCTGGCTTGTTTTTCCGTCCGCGAAGGTCGTACTTTTGCACCGTTGGAGGGCCGGCAACGGCAGGGTTGAGGTGAAAGATGACTGCCTCCAGCACCGGGCCTATAGCTCAATCGGTTAGAGCAGCTGACTCATAATCAGCAGGTCACTGGTTCGATTCCAGTTGGGCCCACGGAAAAGCCCCTTTACGGTAGCGTAGAGGGGCTTTTTTTTATTTGCACCCAATACCCATCCCTGATGCCGGAGTGCTCGGCTTAGGCAAGTGATTCATATGCCGTAGCCAGCCGGCGGGCCGGGCCTAATTAGGCGTACCTTGTGTTGTCTAATTAATTCTCTCTTTTCTCTATATGCCCAACCACTACGCCTCTTCCTTTTCCCGCTTAGCCCTGACCCTGCTGCTTGGGGGTAGTTCCTTCGCTGCTCAGGCCCAGTCCCTGAACTATGCTGCCAGCGGGGCCACGGCCTTCACCGGCACGTATACCGACCTGGGCACGACCGGCACGCTCATCTCGACCAGCAGCACCGACAATGCCAACTCGGCCGCCCAAGCCATTGGCTTCACCTTCGCCTACAACGGGAGCACGTTCACGCAGTTTGTGCTCAACACCAACGGCGTTGTCCGCTTGGGCAGTGCTGCTCCCTCCACCGCGCTGCTCTACTACGACAACAACGTCAACAGCACGAACAACACCGACCCGCTGAACACCACATCCACCGCCAACGTGAACCTGCTGATGCCATTCAACTTCGACCTCGTGTCGGGGGCGGGCACGGGCGGGGCCGAATACCGGGTGGCCACCACGGGCACGGCGCCCAACCGCGTGTGCACGGTACAGTGGAAGAATGTGTCGGACAAAACCGGCGCTGGCGTCGACGCGCCCAACGTGACGCAGTTTGCCAACTTTAGCTTCCAGCTCCGGCTCTACGAAACCAGCAACCGCATCGAGTTCGTGTACGGCCCGGTCACGCCCTCCAGTGGCGCGTTGAGCCGCCGTTACATCAACGTAGGCCTGAAGGGTTCGAGCGTGAACCAAGGGCAGTTGGTGCTCGCCACCAAGCTCCTTTCCAGTTCCTGGAACACCACCGTGTTTCAGGACGCCAACTACACCGGCAGCTACTACAGCGTCTCCAACCAGACGCTGCCGATATTGGGCAGCACCTACCGCTTCGTGCCGACGGTGGCCACCGCGACCCGCAACCGCGCTACGGATGGGTTTACTGTCCAGGCCGCGCCAGTCCCTTTTGGTGACCACCTCACGCTGGCCGTGCAAACGCCCGCCGCCGGTCCCTTGGCGCTGACGCTACGCGACGCCATTGGGCGCGTGGTTCGCGAGACGGTCGCCGCCGCGCCGGCTGGTGGCAGTTCTGTTGCCCTTCCCGAAACCAGCGGCTTGCCGGCGGGCATGTACCTACTAACCGTTCGTCAGGGTAGCGACACCCAGGTTATTCGGGTAGCGCACGAGTAGCGGCCCACACACGGCACTTTGTCAAACCAGAAGCCCCGCCCACCAGCGGGGCTTTTTCGTGGCCAGATACACGAAAAGAAAAGCCGGTCCGTTGAGCGCCAAATTCCTTCCATGCGCCTCAAACCGCCTGCCCTCCACTACGCCGTCGAGCGCCTGCTCAACCGCCGCCAGCAGGTTATCGGGTCCCGCCTGGCTGCCCTGGAAAAGGCCGCGCTCACTGCCGAACTGCGTGCCCTGGTGCCGCTTGTGGCTCCTGAGCAGGCGGCAGGCAAGCCCCCGCGCAATACCCGCACGCCCCGCAAGCAGGGAAAAGGGGCACAAAAAAAGCCCCGACCAGATGGCCAGGGCTTTTTTGTGATTTGCCTGCGAAGGCGACTTATCGGACCACGCGGAAGTGGGCCTTGAAGGATGCTCCTTCGGAAGTGGACATAAGGTTGTACACCCCCGGAGCAAGGGAGCGTATGTCTACCGTGGTTTGACCCGGTGCCAAGGTGGTCCGCTTGACCTCGTAGCCCATGCCATTGTAGATGTGCAATGTGCGTTCGCTGCCGTTGTTGGGCAGGTTGACGTCAAACTGGCTCGTGGCCGGATTGGGGTAGACGTCCGCCGTTTCCAGCCGCACACTCACCGAGGCTACTTCCTGGCTCTGCGCCGGGGCCTGGAGCTTTGGCCCTTGGGCAAGGCGGTAAGAAGGCGCGGCGCTTGTATCGCCCGCCACAAGGGAGGAGCAGGCAGCGCCGTCTGGGTACGCACTGAAGGTTGAGCCGGCCTGCGCACTGAATCCGTCCAGCAGGGCAATGGTCTTGCGGGCATTGAAAGTAGCCGTTGCTCCGGAAAGGATAACGACATCGCCCGCGGTGCCCGATGTCACGGCCCGGCCCGCATACAAGTCTTGCCCCGAGCTCTTCGTGCCCGTAAACGTGACGTTTTGCAGAAATACGTCACTGATGCAGGGCGTAGAGGGCGGGTCAGCTAAGCGGTTGATAGCCACGGTGCTCGTGCCAGTGCCTAGCAGCAACCCTGAGCTGGACGTAACAGCTTGAATAAGCAACTGCGTGTTTTGCACGGCGACGTTGCTGGTGGAAACGGAGAACGGCCAACTAACGGAGCACGTTTTCTGTCCCGTGCTGTTGAGTGTCCACGCAGAACTCACCGTTTGGTAGGTTGTTGTGATGCCCGCCGCGTTGTTACCTCCAATCCGCAGGAGAAATTCATCCGTGTACCCGGCGTCTTTGCTGAGCGTGACGCTGGCGGTAACGTTCCGGGAAACCGAATTAACGTTGACCGAGAGCCCGTTGTTGGGCGACGTGGTTGGGTCGTTAATTCGGTAATTGGTCAGGGTGATGGCCGTATTGGGGTTGGAAATGTAGGTGATGGGAATCACGCTGCTGCGGTTGCCCGCATTGATGCCCACAAAGTTGATGGCTTGCAAGCCCGTGTAATTGCCAAATCCCGTGGTGGCATAAATTAGTTGGAAAGAGCCGGTGTACGTGGCCACCATCGCCGTCCCCGTGTTGTTGTAGCTCCAGTTGCCGGTCATGGAAACAGCGGCGCTGAGTTGGTTTTCCGGATTGTAACCCACCAAGTAAATGCGGATGTTGGGAATGTCCACTGAGCTAATGGGCCGGGACGCTTTCACTGTAAAATTGGCGGTGCGGGTGGTGTTGGAGGTCGTATAAAACTTGACCGCCGTCGCATTGTCGATTTTGAATTCAGAAAGCGTGACTTGTGCCTGGGCCCGCTGGCTACCCAGCAGGGCTACCAGGGCCAGTAGCAACGCCGGTCCGTGCGCTTGCGGTCGGCGTAAGAAGCGGGCAAAGCGCGTAAGAAAAAAGTATTTCATGAGCAAAGTCAATTAAAGATGAGGAAGGGGACGCTGTGTGAAGAGAGCGGCTTGCCTGGCCGCAAGAGGCGGACGGCAGGTCGTGACCGCTTGGCCCGTTCCGCTTAGTGCTTTGCTGCTTCAACGGCTTCCAGACGCTTGTTTAGCTCAATCAGATGCAGCGTCAGTTCCTCTACTTTTTTCAGCAACAGCGTATTGATGGTCGCTACGTCGATGCCCTTTTCTTCCACCTCGCAGGTCGTAGGCACCTCGGGCAGGTGCTTGTTGGCCTTCACGTAGGCTTCCACCTCGGAGAGGGGGGCCAACCGGTATTCTTTGTCGAATACATAATCCGCCCAGTTGGCCGATGTCACGTACACGGACTTGGCTACTATTTTGCCGTCCACGCTCAACTTAAAATCGGCATGGCTACCACCGGGTTCGGTCACGCCGATTTTAACCTGTCCGTAGCGGTTGATAACCATTCGGGTGAGGGGATTCAGGTCCGAGTCGTACACTGCCCGAGAGGCGGGGTTGGCCGAATTCGTCGGCACGGTGATGAACTGGAGTGCGCCCGCCATGTTGCCCGTAATCATGGCACCGCCGTTGTTGCCCCCGTCCGAACCAAGATTCCATTGGCCGTTGCTCAGGGGCTTGATGTTAAAGCCAACGTACGAGTGGGCATAGCCCAAGCTGTACCGATACGTTTGGCCGAGGCTGATGGCGTAGCCATCGGGATTACCGTCGGTATAGGTGGCCCCGCTTTGGCTGGTAGTGGTTTGGGCGAAAACGGAATTGCCGGTCAAAAGCATGCCTGCGGCCAACAGGCAGGAGGGTAGAAAATTGGTTTTCATGTTGAATGAGGTTTGTTAAAAAAGAAAGGATGATGGGATGGGTCCCGCGCAAAGTGGCCACTCTTACAGGTTGTGCAAAGGAGGGGTTCTACTCATAGGGGAAAAAGGATAATGAGCCCTTTGCCATGACATGGACTGAGTGGGGTATGGTTAGGATGATTCAGGAAAAAGAAGTGTATTGCCTGTCCAGTTTGCCCGAAAGGGAATTTGCAGCGCAGGCGATAACTGAATAATCTGACAATTGAGACATTTCTCCCCTCCCCTGAAATACAGATTTATCGATGGGATAAGACTGCCGGGCTGGCAAGCGTCCCAGCGCCTGAAAAGCTGTAGGTGGCAATGGCCATCAGTGCCTATCTGGTACTGGTGGCAAGGCCAGCCCCTGGTGCAGCAGGAGCGCAACCGGCGCATGAAGCAGCTGGCCCGCGGGCCGTCGTCAACCCCGTGTCCACGGCATGGATGTATTTCAGCCAGTCGGACCTTGCCCTGGGGTGGAAGAGGGAGGGCAGGCAAAGCAGAAGTATTTCCTTCGCCCTTTCCTGCTGGCGTTGCGTAACACTACCTTTAGCCGCCTCCAACGGGCACCACCCATCCGCTGCATATGGATTTCTACATCGAAGGCGATGGCCGAATCACGGCCGCCACCGACCAGGAGCTACTAGAGAAGCTTCGCCAAAATGGAATGGGCCTGGCACCCACCGCGAGCGTTCCCGCGTTTATGGAAGGCATGGCTGCCCGGGCCCACGAGGAGAAACAGGTGAACGTGCGCACGGATTTGGTGCGCACCTTCTTATTCGACCTGCAAGTGCAGGGGTACCTCACAAGCCAGGAGCCCTGGCGCGCGCTGGCCGTGGACCCCATCCGGCAGGGGTTGCTCGGGCCGGATGCGCCCTCCGGTTGGCAGCATCAGCTCGTGTGGTCCAGTGAGCTGCCATTTATTGTTTCCACGCGGGGGATGGCGGGTGTGCATACGGCGCTACAGCTACCCCGATTGCAGGACCCCGCCTACCAGCAGGAATGGCTGAAATACCACATTCACGAGCTACTCTTACATGAGTAGGTGCGGATGCACAGGAACTAACGGCCGGCGGGCAGTTTCCATACGATGTGGAGGGCTTGGTGCCGCTGCCCTGGGACCGCCCGGCGGATGAGATAAAGGACCGTAGCTCCAGATTCGGCTCAGATTGTCCGGGTAGGTTTGCGGGCATTTCGCGCTGCTGCTCATGGCCCAGGTACCTCCTTTTTTTCGCCACGTCGCCCACGTTACCGGCCTGATGGCCCCAGCCCCTGAGCCCGAGCGCTACCCCTTTCATGACAACGATGCCTGCCTCATTGGCCAGGAAGTGAAAACCAGTGGCAACTGGCATTATTACGAGCCCCGCAGCAGAGACGAAACCCGGCCCCGTTGCGCTACCTGCGCCGCCCTCAGCCGCCGTGAGCACCCTCCGGGTAGGTGACGATGCCCCGCGCCGTCCGGGACTGTGGCTCCTGAGCAGTCGTTAGACCCAAAAAAAGCCCCTCTGCTTAATCGCAAAGGGGCTTTTTCTTCTGATTTAACTTGTCAACGTGCGAGTGTCAGCCTATTGCGCCACCGCGTCGCAAGGCAAGGCTGATTTAATTGAGCCAGACGCGCTCGATGAACTCAAAGCGGTGCGGGGCGAAGGCATTGAAGTAAGGCGCTTCGCCCTCGAAGCCCAATACGTGAACCAAATCCAGGCCTTCGGTGCGGCTCTCCACCACGCGCACGGCATAGGCCTGGCCTTGCACGGGCCAGTCGCCTACGTGGTTGGCCGGCCGGTTGTTGGCATCTACGCAAATGGCGTAATCCAGAAACGGGGCCGCCGAAGTGGCTTCGGCAAAAGTGTGGTTAGCTATTTCCATAAAATAAAGGTATAGAAAAAGCCCAACCAAATGGGCTGGGCTTTCGTGCAATTTCCTGGCTGTTTTCCATAGCGGGCCGGCACCTGGGTTGAATTACCGGCAAAATGCCGAAACCCGCCCACCGGCCTTCGGCGGCTAAGCGCCACTGCCGGTGGCCTGAAAAAGCCCTTCGTGGTTGCGCCGCGCCGGCAGTACCCGCCACTGCACGTAGAAACCCCTGTTTTATTCCTACAGGTATCTACGCTAAGGGGGCTGCCGCCTGCGCCGGTGCTTTGTGGGGCCTGAATAACCGGGCATACCAGGACTTCCGCGATTGGCCGGAAGCATCATTCACCCCCACATCATCCGCATGATTCTTTACCAAGACGACCACATTTTACGCGCCGGCAACCTCGCCAGGGTGCTCAATGAGCGCAGCATGAGCGTGACAGCGGCCGTTGCGGCAGTGCCCGCCTGCGCCGATAGTACCCTGACTATCTGGGGCCACGGCGGCCCCGACAGCTTTGCCGACAAAACCGCCCCGGACCTGCGCGGGCTGATTGCCGCCTGGAAAACCCGCAATCCGCAATTAGCCACCGTCGAGCTCATCACCTGCGATGCCCGCCATGCCGAGGCCGACCGCGATTCCTACACGGACAAGCTCATGCCCCTGCTCATTGTTGGCAGTAAAAGTTTGGTGGCGGTGAAGGCGTTGCCGCGCGGCGGCTCCAAAGCCACCTGGTCTGTGCTGCGGGCGGTAGAGGCCGCCGGCTCCAATGGCTACTACTTCATTGCGGGAGAAACCGAGCCGGCAATGAACCAGGGCGCAAAAGTCCTGACCGAGGCCGAGGCCCAGGTGCCCGCCAGCACGGCAATTGCCGACCGTTTTATGGCCGCGTTTCCCATCGCGAAGGCCGTCAATGACCGGGCCGCGATGAGCAAGGCGCTGGGCTACGTCTGCTCCTCCGGCTCCTTCTCCCAGCTGCGCGCCCGGTTGGTGCAAGTGACCACCTACAGCCAAAACGGCAAAATATACGCTGTTCCGGGCGTATAGCCGCCGCTTCCGCCTATTAATTGGCCTGTGCCGAAGCGCGCAATAATGCCTTGAATAGGGGATTTTGGGCAGGTTTCCCATCCATAAGGTTACCTTTGCGGTCCTTATGGCTCTTGGTAAACTTCGCATCCACTTTCGGAACGCTGCCGGTCAATTATTGGAACAGCCCGCCGGCGAATACATCATTATTCGGTACACCACCGGCCCGCGCCACTTTGCCGACTTGCAAACGCTGCTCGGCCACGCCAAGCAGGTGCTGGCGCTCCGCCGCTGGCACAAGGTCATCGGCGACCACCGCCGCATGACGCCCTTCACGCCCGAAGAATCCACCTGGGTCACCGAATGCTGGCTGAGCATGCCCCGCACGCGGATGCACGACTTCTACGGGGCCGTGCTGCTGCCCGCCGATGTGCTGGCCCGGCTCCCCATCAACGAGGCCACCAGCGAAGCCACGGCCAGGGCCATGACGTACCGCCTGTTTGCAGAGGAAGCCGAAGCGGCCAGCTGGCTGGCGCAGCTGGGCTAACGTAGCATCCACACCCGTTGCCCGGAGCAGAAGCACCGCACAATTAAATTTTAAAAAAAGCACCGTCTGCATAGTGCAAAGGGCGTTTTTTTTTTAAGAATTTATGCAGAAGTAGCCGCATGCAAAATGCCCTAGCGGAAATGATGATTTTTAGCCGGGAGAATGCTGTTTCAGCAAGACAACACGCATCCATCCGCCTGCCCGTCAATTAGTGGTTGACGAATGAGGCCCAGCCGGGAAGCAGGAGTGGCAGTCACCCCGGCTTCCCGGCTGCGGTTTTCCCGCCCTTTGGTACCCTGGCAATCAATACCCTTTGTGGTGCTATACAAGGAATACAGCTGGTAGGCATCGCTGCAATTGCCTGATAAGTAAAGTACAGGTGGGTTGTAATGCCGCGCTAAATAGCATTGCCTGAAAATGAAAATCAGGTATTTATACGTGGGTTAGGGCATCATATGCGGTGTACGTTTGCAGGGTCCTTACAAGGCCGAAAACCCCGGCCAACTTACCAGGCTTCGACCACCCAAACAAAACCAAGCGGCATGAACCTCGATAAGCTTAATAAACAAATCCCGGGTAGCGTTTTAGCGCAAATTCCAACGGTTATTAAGCTGTTTAAAATAGACACGCCTTTAAAATTAGCGCATTTCTTAGCGCAGTGCGCCCATGAGAGCAATAATTTCACAGCGGTTGTTGAGAATCTAAATTATTCGGCTGAGGGGCTTAAAAAGACATTTCCCAAATATTTCCCTGCTACCAGCAGCCTGTGCGATTCTTATGCGCGCAAGCCCGAAGCCATTGCCTGCCGCGTTTATGCCTCTCGCATGGGCAATGGCAATGAAGCATCAAAAGATGGCTGGAAGTATAGAGGCCGGGGCTATATCCAACTAACCGGGAAAGATAATTTCAAGGCGTTCAACAAGTTCGTTGAAGATGACGTGCTAGCTAGCCCTGACTTTGTAGCGACTAAATACCCGTTGGTTTCAGCCGCCTGGTTCTTCTCCAGCCGCAAGGTGGTCTACCAGGGCAAGTCCATGTCGCTGATTGACTTATGCAATCAGGGGGCGGAAGCGCTGTTGACGATAATAACCAAAGCCGTGAACGGGGGCACTAATGGGCTGCTCGACCGCACCAAATACTTCAACCGCTTTTATCCCCTGCTCAAAGAGCAGCCGGTAGCGCCAAAGGTATAAGCGGACTCCTGAATTTGATAGTGCTTTTCCGAAACCCTGATTTATCGAGTCAGGGTGGAAAAATTCTAGCGCACAATAGTTGGTTCGGAAAATCCGAAACTAATATTCCCCAAATCCATCACCTAAAACCCAAACAAAATGCCAGACAAAACCCCAGAAACCACGAAGCCAACGACCCCGGCGAAAACGAACACCTCGCTGACGACGACCGCAACGACGACTACGGATTTCAATATCACCATTCGCCTCGGCGATAACGCTGACAGCGACGTAACGTTGTATGCCGCAGATTTAGGGAAAGTTGCCGAAAACGGCCTTTATTTCGCACTCCCCGAGGGCGCGCAAATTACTGTCGGAACCCTGAAAGGCTTAATTGATTGGCTGAATAAACAGCCAGGCATGCCACAGATTCCGAACACAGCCGGTGAGGGCTGGCCAGAGGCAATTAAATCGATATTTGACGGAGTTTTGAATGTGTCGACTGCCGTTACCAAATTCGTTTTCTACCAGGGCCCAAAAGATGCTACAACCGAGGCTTACCCCCCTGCGGCATTCACATTGGGCGTCACGGGAACAGCCATGGACCCTGACCATCTGGATAAGCCAAAGCCCATCCCATTTGGTGGTTTGTTCAGCGTCGTAGGCGGAGGAATTGGCGTATCGCGTGGGAAAATAGTTGTTCCGGTAGTCATTACGCCTACTACCTAATCCTGTAGTTCAGGCATTTCACAGCATATCCAGCCGCCTATAAAACGCTGGCCGGATATGCTGTGAAATGCTTGATTAATGCACCACCACAAAAATGGAAATTCCTTTGTGGCCGCTGCACCAGGAAATAGGGCTGATTCAAAAAAAATACTCAACCCTGGAAAGCATGTCTGGTGACGTGTGAAAAAGCCAGCGTCAGGCGCTGATTTGTGGCATTCCGCATAATTGAGGTAGCCCCTCATGCCTTTCTCTGCCGGTGAACCAATATGTCGAATTCAATACAATCTGCATTTTATCTGCTGACTACCGTAGAATTTGACGTAGGCAGTACGCACGTCAAACTTTACGGGGCAATTCAGGCAGAGACGGACAAAGAACTCTCGTTCATCGTCTCAAATGATATGCAGTTTGACCCGAAACTGCTTCCTGCTGGCGACGTCACCACATCAATTCCGCAGCCGTTTGGCATGACCGGCGTCGAGCTGGAAAAGCTGGAAGCCACAGCGTTGATATATAATGATAAACAAGGAAAACTAACCACCGATTTTACCTTGTTCGCGGCTGCCCGGTTTCTTAGCCCCAAGCTTGCCAACCTGCAATTAGTCGGCGCACTTGCTTTTGAGCACGCCACGCCACGCCTCGCTTACGTCGCGTTGAGCGTGGACAAGCCGCTGACCCTGACGGATTTTGTGCAGTCAGTGATTGGGGCAACCTGGAAGTGGGCAGACCAGATAACAAACCAGTTTGCCTTTCTGGGGGGGCAGATGTATTATCTGAGCGGGGTAGATAATTATTTGTTTCAGTACACCGACCAAAAAGGAAATACCCATGCCGTCAATTGTACGAGAGGGTATCATGTGTCGACCACGTTGGAGCTTTTTCAAGACCCAAAATATGATTTTGAAATAGACCTGGCAGTGGTGCCAGATAAAAACAATAAAAATACCATTGACCTCAAAACGACCGCCAAAAAAACGCTCGGTTTTGATTTTGTTCAGTTAGAAAACCTCAATTTGGAAGTATCTACTGGCAGTGAAACATATTTTCGAATTAGTACAACGGCCGTAATTCTAGGGACTGCGGTTGCTATCGAAGTAGATTATATAGATTCTGTTTTTGTTGGGAAAGCAGCGATTGAGGGAATAAATCTGGCGCTTTCGCTTGAAAAGTCTCGCATCAGCGGACTAGTCAAGATTGATAGTATCGGCCTGGCTGTTGCGTTTGCGTGGGCGCGTGGCACGAGAAAAGACAGCGGCTTCTCAATCATCCGAATTGATGGCGTGCCCCAGGGCGCAATTCAGGTCATGGATTTTGTCAAGAGCCTGAACAATATGCCCGGCAGCTGCCAGCAAATGGTCAGCGGGTGGTTTGATGAAATGTCGGAATCAAAGCTCACCCCCAAGCTAACAGAAGGCCGCAGCCCGAGCAAAGACAAAGACACAGGCCGGATGATTGTTCCGCTCACCCTGCACTATGAAATAGGGTTTGGCGGCCATGTAGTAACCAGCGCCGATGTTGATTTTTCGGCGGAAATCGTTATTCCCAACGGGTTGAGAGACCTGCCGGTGGCGTTGCTGGAGTCTATAGGCAGAAGTACCGCAAGAATTGCCGGCGATATTCTTTCTAATGAGAATACGTACAAAATTATTGCGCTTCAGATGATTAAAGCTGGTGGCGGTAAAGCCATGGCCCGCTTTATCTGCCGCCTGCTTGAGAAAGGGCTCAATGAGCTGGCCAAAGCACTGGCCAAAGTAGCCGAAGGCATTATCGCCGATACGCTGGCCGCTGCCGCCGAACTGGCCGGGGTATTGATGGCGGTGTCGCTTCTGGGCGTAAAAGCTCTTCTCAATGCTCTTGAAGCAATTTGGGACGAAATTAAAAGCTGGTTCAGCGGAAGCAAATCCGAAAAAGAAAAGGCCGAAGACAAAATACGGGCTGCACAAAAGAATGTCGAAGGTGCGGTCAATACAGTGAACGATAAGCTTGCTGCTGTTACCGGGGCCTTTGAAAACGCGACGTTAAGCACAAGCCTTAATGAGCAGAGTCAATTCGTGGCCAATCTGGTCTGGAATAAAGAAATTCAATTGGATGAAGACAGTTACTTAACGTCCGCTTTTGAGATGTTGACCGGATTGCCAGGAGATAAAACCGGGGTGGTCATTAAGGAGACAGTCAGTCAGAATACCAATTTCCCGGTTGTTAAGGACTGGTCGGATATTCCTGAAAATTCCCAGTACCGGATGAATGCTGCCGTTCAATTCGCTTTGAAGGGCATCACTTTTATGAATTCGGCTACCCGGGCCACCATAACCAACGCCATTGCGCAATTGAATCAGTATGCTGGCGACAGCGACGCGGCCAAAGCTTTTCGGGATTACCTGACTGGCAAATTGGCGGAATTCGATGGCTATAATAATAACGGAATTATGTCGAATTGGATTTACGCGCAATCGGATACCCCAAGTCAAATGACCGTCGGAGAAAGCCGGATTGGCATCAATACGAGAATAACAGCTTAAGGCAAAAAGTATGAAACCCGAAGATTTGAAGTCCGTACCAAAGCAGCGATATTACGACCAGCAGCTTTTGAAAGTGCCTGACTTTCAGCGTGAGCAGGATTTTCACATTAAAAGCCGCGAGTTGCAGACCCGGTTTTTATTTACCCCCGGCATTATGCTGGGGCTGACCGCCACGCTGGATGATAAAATGCCAGGGCAGCTGCACCTTGAGCCCGGCCTTGCAATCGATGGTTTTGGTCGCCAGATTATTCTGGTCGCGAGTGCAGTACTTAACCGCTCAACCGTGATGCTGAATGACGGTGTATTCACACTCGACTTGACAGATGTTGCCTATCAGGGTAAAAAATGGTGCTTAACGATTGAATATTTCGACGAAGCAGAACCTGCTGCAAACCAGTGGAGTGAATCTCCAAAGCTAAACCTGGTTGATACGGCAACTGGTGGCGCGAGTGCCGCACAACTAGCGCTGGCGACCATTGATATTAAGGTATCGGGAACAGCGGCAAAACCGGAAATCAGCTATGTGCTCGATACGGATGTGCAAATTCCGGCGGGCCTTATTGTGCCCGCTCAAAACATAAGCGCCAGCCAGATTATTTCGGGCACGATTGACAAGGCCAGAATTCCGGGCCTGCCCGCCAGTAAAATTATTGATGGTGAATTGGATATAGCACGCATTCCCGCTATTCCAACCTCAAAGCTTACCGGAGGAATTGACGCGGATAAGATTGCCTCGGGTACGATTGATGCCGACCGGATACCCGTGTTGAGTGCCGATAAAATTACTTCCGGGGTGCTTAAAATTGAGCGGGTGCCGGATATTCCCGCACCCAAAATCACGGGGAAGCTAAGTATTGCCCAGCTTCCCGATGCGCTGCCCGGAAATACTGCGTTATCGATACAGGTTGATAAACCGAATGTTGATGGCGAACAACCGGTCACGCTGACCTGGACGAGTGCGAATGCCGACGAAGTGCAACTGGAATATCTTTATGAAGAACAGCTTGCTAAAAAGGTGTGGAAGGCTGCCGACGGAGTAGCTAAAGGCTGGGTGCTGACCCCGTATCAGATGACTGTGTATACGGTGACGGCCCTTAATAAAAATGAAATTCAGGGCCGCGGACAATTCACCGTGCAGGTTATTCAAAATGCGTTTCAGTATTTAAAATCGCTCTATTTTCTGGGTACTACGCTCGCAGATGCGTTACAGCTTTGTGTGAATCGTTACCGGTTGTTGCCGCTGACGCAAGAGGAGATGCAAGATTTGGCGGGCGCGGCTAAACGGGCGGGCTATTCGCAGAAAGAGGCGTTAGCTATATTGAAAACCTACCCGCAAAAAATTGAGCTTGCAACGCCGTTAATCATCAGCTTTTCAAATAGCAATAATAATTTTTTAATCCAGTGGAACCCGGTGCCGAACGCGGAGGGCTACGAGCTGGAGCTAAAAGATGAAATGGGGTTACACGCCCTCAAAGCCCCTGGCAACGTACAAGAGCTGACTTATACATCGCCGGCCAGCCCCGCCCCGGCACCCGGAATATGTGCGGTTCGGATGCGAGCCGTGGCGGGTACCGCTTCCAGCGACTGGTCTGATGCCGTGACCCTGATTATTCCTGAGCCGGAAGCGGCGCAGTACTACCATTGGGCTTTTGATGAAAGCGACGGACTGGTGGCGATTGATGCAATCGGCAGAGTCAACGGCAGGCTGACGCCAACCGTTAAGCGGGAGTCGCCGGGCTGCATTGGTCCAGGAGCGGTTCATATCAACGGGAACGATGATTCCTACGTGACTTTTGGTACCGCGGTCGGACAGTTTAATGCCTCCGATTTCACCGTGGCCTTGTGGTTTAAAACGACTGAGATGTATCGGTATTTCGACGTCGTTGGTAATCGGACCAGTGGCAGCCACGGAAATTTCTTCTGTCTGCGAATGTCGGGACAACATGAATCGTTGCCGGCAGGCGCGCTTTTCGCCGAAGTTGACCAGGACGAATACGGGACAAATTACAACGATATACTTGCCAATCGCGCGGGATTGAACGATGGAAACTGGCATCACGTAGCCGTTGTGCGGGCCGGACAGACACTGAGCATATACGTTGATGGTGCCCCGTCGGGAGAAGCGACCACGGAAGGGGGCGTGGCATCAATTGCCAATGGTAATGACTTTAAGCTCGGCCGCTCATTGGTTGGGGTGCATGATAAATTCGCGCCCAATGCCAGCTACGACGAGCTTTACGTCTATAATCTGGCTCTGACAGGGGATGAAATTTTAACGCTTTTCAACGCCCGAGATACCAGTGGAGACGGGAAAATGTCGGACGGCAAAAAGCTCTTTTTTGACGGCAAAGCATACGGTGAAATGAATTATTGGGACCGCAGCTACCGTGATAATAGTGAGCCAAATACGTTGATGAGTCCAATTAATAATGGCTTTACCATTGAGGCAATGATTTATTTGACGGCAGAAGGTAGCAAGCTGCCGGTTATAACTGCGTACCTGCCGGATGGCTCAACTTATTTGGCGGACGGACCATCGTTTTGTCTGTCAGTAGATAATGGGAAGCCAACCTTTGTTATGACGACGTATAGCTGGAGTGCGGGAATGCCATCCTCGCCAACTTTGAGTAAGCTCGATGCCGATATTAAATTACCCCTTAACCAGTGGGCACGGCTCAGCGTTACGCATGACTACGGTGGCAATGTCGTGCTTTACGTAGATGGAAAAGCGGTGGCAAGTACCTATTTCGGAACGTCCATGCCGAATTTCATGCATTACTTCATCGGGAAGCTGGATAACAACTTTTTCTCGGGTTTTATCACGGAAGTACGGCTTTGGAGAGGGGTGAAAACGCCATCGGAAATTCTGAAATTTTCAACCGCTTTCCTGGGCAACTATAGCCAGATGCTGATTCCCGCAGGTTTGGGCGCTTATTACCAACTTGAGGAAGAAGATGGCCTGGTCGCAAAAGATGCCATAAAATCAAATGACTTTAAACTGCAGAACACCTCCTGGAAAGAAGTGCCTAAAGCGTAACCGCAGTAGGGGCAGCCGGAGCAGCGTGCTTTCTGACAGGCTTGGTCTTTGGCCCGGTATCTACGTTCGCTAGCCCGGGCCATGCGCCGGCACCGCGCCGGTTTGCCGGTGGCTACGGCATCTTTTGCAAGCCTTCCCAGCGCACTTTCCAGGTTTTGGGGATGCCTGGGTTGCTTTCCTTGCAGCCGTCGTAACCGGCGCACATGAGGGCAACGGCGGCTAGCAGGCCGCCGTTGCCGGGCAGGTAGAGGGGCAGGCGGCCTTCCTGATAATTGTGGCCGTTGGGGAGGTAGGTGTTGGTTTGCACCTTCATCAGGAGGGCATCCACGGCCTTTTCGGGTAGGCCGAGGCGGGTGGCCGTCATCGAAGTCATGGGGAAATCCCAGCCCCAGGTTTTGTCCCAACTCCAGTCGCGCCAGATGAGGTCGAAGGTGCGGCGCATGGTGGCGGCGTCCTGCTGGCCGGTGGCGGGCATCATGCCCAGCGCGGCCAGCACCGAGGGGTGGTCGGTTTTGTATTCGGGGTTGGTGTAGGAATCGGGGGCGCTTTCGGCGGCGAGGTATACGCCGTTGGCTTCGGGTAATTTCGAGAGCTTGGCCAGCACGTCGTCCCACTGCGGGTTGCGGGGCTGGGCCTGGCGCTCGCGCCATTTCTGGGCAATATCAAGCGCCCAATGCCAGTACACCAGCTCGAATGTGGGGTTGAAAGTGTCCTCGGCCTTGAACCGCTCCTGGGCCGGAATCACGCCTTTGCCGAGGATATAGCGGCTCTTGTCTTTCTCGAAAAACGGGTAGGAGGCGATAAAGTCAGCCGTTTGCTGCACCCGTTCCTGATACAGTTTCAGGGTGGCGGCGTTGGGATGGGCGCGGTAGGCTTCTTCGGCAAAATAAATGGTGTGAGGCTGCTGCCAGAGCAGAAACGCGCCGACGGACGACGGGCCTTCGGCGCCCCACGGGTCGGTCATTTTCTGCCAGCGCCAGCCGGCGTATCCCTGCCGCTGGGCAATGGCGCGGGCCTCGGCCTGCACATCGGGCCGGGCGTACCAGGTGAGGCTGCGTTCGAGAATTTCGGGGCGGCCCCAGAGGGCGAAGTGGGCGGCGTGCCACCAGTGCATTTCGAGGTGCGGGCGGCCGTACCAACTGTTGAGCAGCAACCCCGTTTCCTGCGGCGGCTGTGAGCCGGCGTTGTGGATGCGGGTGAGGTATTGCGAGAGCACGATGCGGCGCTCCAGCTCGGCGGCGCGCGGGTCGGTGGTGCCGCTGAAATCGACGGCCCCGCCGTTGCGCCAGAAGGCCTGCCACTGCTGGCGGCTATCGGCGCGGGTGGCGGCGAAAGTAGGCGCGGAAGAAGCGGGCTGGCGCGGCGAAAACCGGCAGCTCAGCTCCAGCACGTTGCTTTGGCGGCCGGGCGTGAGGATGAATTCGTGCGGCCGGCCGGGGGCCAGCGTGGCGGTCTGAACCCAGCTTAAAGCAGTGAAGTATTTGGTGGTGTCGAGCTGGTGAGTGAGCAGAGCGCGGCCCGCTGCTTGCGCGTTAATAGCCGATTTATGGTCGGCTTCGTGCGAATAATCGGTGCCCATATCGGCCCAGCCGGCGGTGGGGCAGGGGAAGCGCAAAGCCACTTTCAGGCGGCCGGCTTTCAGCAGCTCTGAAGTGACTTTGGCGGCCACGGCATCCTGCGTCTGGTGGCCGACGGTGACCACGTCCACCGCCGTGCCTTCTACCGTGAAGTGGCTCTGGATTTCGCCCGTCCACGGGTTCAGTTCCTGATGGATGTTTTTGAGGTCTTTGATGTCCGCTGGCTGGCCGTTTTTTTTCAGGATGATGAAGCCCAGGTTGCCCAGCTGCAGGCGGTGCGGGTTGGCGCGGAGGTAGTCCACGGCGTCTTTGTTGGCAGGCGTTTTCACCTGCACCGAGTAGCTCACGGGGCGACCGTTGAACTGGTATTCGCGCAGGCTTTGGGCGAATTTGTAGCCTTCTTTATTTGGAAAGCGGTGCCAGCCCCATTCCGATTCGGTGCCGAGCGGAATGCCTTTTTCGTAATGTAGCGGGAAGGTTTGCAGGCCGGTGATGTCGGTGGTGAAGGCGAATTTGCCGTTGCCCACGGACAGGGAGTTGAGCGAGTCGGTGCTGGTGATTACCACTTTGTGGCGTTCCACAAGGGCTTGGCGGTTGATGGGCTGGGCGGCCAGTAAAGCGCTGCTGGTAGTGAACAGGCTAGTAAGTAGGATTCCGTGAGTCAGTTTCATAGGTGTCAGGAAGAAGCATTAGTTACGGTTCAGCGTCACGCTCATCAGCCCAATCACCACGTCGTTGGCCAAGGCTTCCAGGGTGAGGGATTTGAGTTTTTTGCCGGGGTCGAGGGGCAGTTCCAGCACGGTGGCCGCGCCGCCATCAATGGCGCGGGTGCTGAAGCCCTTGATGCTGGTGTACTGGTTGAAATCGCGGGTGATGAGGCCGGTTTTGAGGTGGACGCGGTAGGGTTTGGGCGCGCCGGTCTGGAAGGCGAAGCCGTCGTCGAGGTAGTCCTGCTCGATGGGCCACCAGGAGCCGGGGTTGCGCAGGGGCAGGGTGGTGGTGGTATTGTCGGCGTAGGTGATGGTGATTTCGCCGTTGAGGAACTGGCTTTGCATGGCGTTGGTGGAGCCGGCCAGGAGCAGCACGGCGCGGCGGGCGCGGCCTCGCAGCGGCAGCGTAGCCTGGTGGGGGTAGTTATCCCACTGCGATACGAAGAGGACATTCTTCACGCCGGCCGTGCCGGGCGTGCGCAGCGGCACTCCTTCTGGTAATTGGATTTCGCTTTTCGGGCCGGCCAGCTGGCGCAGGCCGCTGTCGTCGATATTGGCCTGGGTGAGCGGATAGCACCAGTTGCCGATGCCCTGGGTGGGCAGCTCCAGGGTGGCCACGGCGGGGCGGGGCGTGAGGTATTTGTTTCGGAAAATCTGCGTCACCCGGTCATTAAAAGCAGCGGTCAAGTCCACCGTTTCCCACTTGGCGGGAGTAGCAGGTGTTGCCAGAGCGGCAGGAGCAGCCGGGCGCTGCACCGTAATTTTTAGCTGTTCCCACCACTTCAAATCATCCTGCTGCAACTGCACGAAGGCGGTACGACTGCCGGGCAGCCCGCCCACCTGCGCCGTGAGCGCCGAGCCGCTCAACCGGGGCTGCCGCAGCACCTGCTGCGGGTCGGAAACCTGAATAATCCGAGCATGAGCAAACGCAGCATTAAAAGCCGCGCCAATGGCTGCTAATGCTTGCGGCGCGGCCGCATCCGGCGCTTCGCCCTGCCACTCTATTTCTACTACATAATTGGTCGCCGGGGCGCTCTTGATTTCAATAACTGGCCGGCCCACGGCAGTGGCTACATTATGCCAGGCGGCCGGCTGGCCGTTCACCTTCAGCGAAGCCACGCGGCTGGCCAGGGCCGGCACGCGCAGCTGGAGTGCCAGCTGTTTCGGGAGGTGCGGGGCGATGGTGTAGGTTTCGCGGCGGCCCTGGCGGCGGAAGCGGAAGGCCACATCGGGCACTTGCAGCGCGGCCGAATCCCAGGCGGCGGGCAGGCCGTGGCTGACGCGCAGGGTGTCGTGCAGGGCATCGGGGCGGATGCCGAACAGGCCCTCCACCAGCGAGCGGGCGGCCATGCCGACGGGGTCGGCGAAGTCGCGGTAAAGCTCGCCCCGGTAGGTGTCGTAGAAGGAAATCTGCTGGAAATTGCCGGGGCTGCTGCCCAGGTTCTTGCTTTCGAGCAGGGCGCTTTTCCAGAGCAGGAAGGCTTCTTCGCGGCGGCCGGCCTGCCAATTGGCGAGGCTGGTGTGCAGGTTTTCGGCCAGGACCACGTTGTTCAGCGACCAGTCGTAGGGCTGCCAATTCGTGGTCGAAAGCAGGTAGTAGCCGGCATCGGGCAGGCCGGCGGCGCGCACGGGAATGTGCGGGATTTCGGCATCGACGTAGCGCAGCGCCTGGTAGGCCTGAAAGGCATCGGGCACCTCCGAATCGAGGGCGTGGTAGATGGTCCAGAGGCCGGCGGCGGGGTGCAGGCTTTGGAGGCCGAGGGCGTCCTGATACTCGGCGTACCAGCCCTGGGCGGGCAGCCAGAGCCGGCTTTGCAGGGCCTGGTGAATGTGCTGGGCCTCCTGGTGGTAAGGCGCGGGGTTTTCGCCCAGCAGGCGGGCCAGCTCGGCGGCTTTTTGGTTGGCGAAGTAGTTGTAGGCCGAGGTGTGGGTGACGGCCCCGCCGCTGTATTGCAGCGCATCGGAAGCCCAGATGGCAGCGTAGGCATCGTAGAGGCCATCGTTGTCGGGGTCGAAGTTGCGCTTTTCCCAAGCCAAATGGCGCTGGAGGACGGGCCACATTTCGCGGGCAAACTGCAGGTCGCCGGTCCAGTTGAAATGGCGCAGCAGCTCGTCAATGACCACGAGGTTCATGTCGTAGTGGTGGGCGCGGAATTCGCCGCCGGGGTTGCGGGCTATGTAGCCTTCGCTGAACACGGCGGTGCCCAGCTTCTCAAGCTGCCGGGCCATGTGCAGGGCGGTATCGGGCGTGACCGGGCCGCTGGGCGGGCCGGTGAGCTGCGATTTCGCGTAGGCGCGGAAGTGCGTGGCGGCGCGGTCGTGCCAGCCCAGCGGGTCGGCGGCGTAGGGGCCGCGCCAGCCATCGAGCCGGATGCGCCAGGCCACCGCGCCGTGCAGGTACGATGGCGCTTCCCAAATGGCATCGGCAGCCACGGCCAGCGCCCCGCCCAGCGTGTTGATGTAGGGGTCGGGCGTACTGACTTTGATGCGGCCGGCCAGGGCGGCGCGGGCGGATTCGGTTTGGGCGAAAGTAGCCGGCAAAGCGGCGTAAGTAGGAGCGGGGGCAGTTTCCGGCTTCTGCACGGCGAAATAAAAGTCCTCCCCGCTCTTGACCGGCACCGTGCCCGCCAACACTGGCGTGGCCGACGCGGAGGATGCCAGAAGCTGCTGCGGCGTCTCCTGCTGTGTGGCATCGGCTATGTGCGTTTTGGAGGCCGGGGGCACTACACCCACCAGGGTTTTGCGTTCGGTGACCGTTGGCTTTGCCGCTTCGGCGGTACTTGCTGCCGGCTTGGCGGCCGTGCCGTAGCTCAGGGTGAAGCTGTTTTTTTGCAGCTCAAACGCATTGCCCTGACAATACTCCGGCTTCAGGTAAAAGCTCGATTCGGGGTCGGCCCCGATGTCCCCGTCGCGGCTGAATTTCTTGCCCGTGGCTCCGCCGAAGGCCCAGAGCAGCCGCACCGAATTGGCCGGCACGTTTTCGAAGCGAGCTTTCACGATGAGGCCTTCGGCGTCGGCGCGGGCCAGCACTTCGAGGTGGAGCTTGCCGGGGCCCAGAAGCGGGTCGGTGATGTCATAGAGCATCAGGCCCGGGCGGTAGCGGGCAGTAATGCTTTCGGCTTTGATGAGCCATTTGCTTTGGCCGCTGGCGAGCAGGCCGAATTTCAGATTGCCGCCCATGCCGGGCAGGTAGAGGGCAAATTCGGGCAGGTCGCCGGCCTCAACGCGGAAAGCCGTGTTGGTGCCGTAGAGGGCGCGGGTGAAGCAGTGCGTGCCGTTGGTGATGACGAAATCCGAGCCTTCGGGGTGGTAGCGCAACGTGCGCGGCTGGTTGTGCCAGAGCGGTGGCGGGGCGGGCGCGGTTTGCGCCCGGGCCAGCGGGCCGGTCAGCAGCAGGGTTGCGCAGAGCAGAAAAGCGTTTTTGAGCATGTCGGCGGGTTAGGGCGCGGGCGAGTTGGCCGGCTTTTCATATACTTCGACCTCCACCAAACCCAGGGTGCCGGGCGGGCCGGCCTGGTCGGTGGCGGCGGTGGGCACTTTGGGCGTTTCCAGCTCGGTGATGTTGAAGGCGTCTTTGGCCTGGGTCTGGCCGGTTAGCTCGATGCGAACTTTCTGGCCGGTGCGCGGCAGGAATATCGCGGTGAAATAGCCCAGACTGCGTTCGGTAGTGCCGCTGAAAACCTCCTGCCCATCCACCAGAATGCGAATGGGGTAGGTGCTGGTGCGCCAGCCGGTGAGCTTCATGGCCACCTGGCTGATGGGGGCGGGGCGGGCCAGCGCGTATTCAATCCACGGCCGGGCTTCTTTGCGGTCCGAAACCCACTCCGAAAGCTCGTTGTCGTCGAAGCTGAAAGCCGCGCTGGCCGCGTTGGAGCTGGCCGTGGCGGCCGTAATTGGCACTGTCACCCGCGAAACGGTGAACGACGGCCCGGCCGGTGTGGGCCCGCGCCGCAGGCTCACCGGCAAATCCGCGCCCGGCAGTTGCGTGCTCAGGCCGTTTCCCACTTTCACCGGCCGCGATTTCAGGCTGGCCGTGGCCGGCTTCAAGCCTTCAGATGTAGCTGTAACCGTGATTTTGCCGGCCTGCGTGGTGCTGCGGATGAGCACGCGGTTCACGCCGCCCTCCACGGGCAGGCTCCGGGCCAGAATGTAGTTGCCCGGCCCTTGCGCCAGGCCGCCGCGCCACTCGGCCGGGCCGCTCAGGGCGAAGTTCACCATGTTGAGCGCCGTGGGGCAGCGGCGGCCCTGCGCATCCACGGCTTCCACCTGAATCAGCGCCAAATCGGTGCCATCGGCCCGCAGGCCGGCGGGGCTGATTATCGGACTCAGGCGCAGGGCCACGGCCGGGCCGGCGGTCTGGTGCCCGGCTTCGCTCACGGGTTTGCCGGTGGCGTCGTAGCTCACGGCGCGGAGGGTACCGGGCTGCCAGGCCACGTTTTTGAAGGTGAACAGGAAGCGGTAGCGCTGCTGCCCGAAGCCCAGGGATTTGCCGTTGAGAAACAGCTCCACTTTCTCACTATTCGACACCACATCCACGTTTTTGACCGTACCGGCCGGGTAGTTCCAGTGGCCGATGAGGTGTGTGCGGGCCTTCTCGGGCTCCACCCAGCCGTCCCACATTACCTGGTGGGCGTAGTAGCCGTCTTTGGCGATGCGCAGGGCATCTACCTCGCCGCTGCGGCGGTAGTTTTCCTCGCCCCGGTAGTGGGTGTTGGTGTCGCTGAACACGATATTGACGCCGCCCGCGCTGCTGCGGGTGCCGGTGCCGGGCCGCTCGTGCCAGTAGTCGTACCAGCGCATCACGTCCTCGCGGGCCTGCGAGTCCTGGTTGCGGTTGTAGTCGGCCGCGTTGGCACCCTTGTAGAGCGGGCCGGCCCCGTTCTGGTGGAAAGGCGGGCTGAGCTCATCCCAATACTTGCGCAGGGCCTCATCGCGCGAGTATTCCATGGCCCAGAGCGGCTTGGTGGCGCTTTTGTTGATGTAGAGCATCTCGCCGCCGTACTCGGCCGCCGGAATATCCAGCATCTCGCGCGAGCCGATGGCCCGGCCGCCGTGGGGGTCATACTGGTTCCGAATGTCCTTCAGCTCCTGCATGTGGGCGGCGCTGATGCTCTCGTTGCCGCCCTCGTAAAACAGGATGCTGGGGTTGTTGCGGTTGTAGACGATGGCGTCGCGCATCAGCTCCCGGCGCTGGTCCCAGCGGCGGTCGGCCACGTCTTTTTCGGCGTCGCCGGCGGGCATGGCCTGGGGCAGGCCCACGCGGTCGCAGCTTTCGATGTCCTGTTTCCAGGGCGTGACGTGCATCCAGCGCACCAGGTTGGCGTTGCCGGCTACCATCAGGCCGTTGCTGTAGTCGCTCAGCCAGGCCGGGATGCCCAGGCCCACGGCGGGCCACTCGTTGCTGGTGCGCTGGGCGTAGCCGTGTACCTGCATGGCGCGGTCGTTGAGCTTGATGAGGCCGTGGGCGAATTCGGTTCTGCGAAAGCCGGTGCGGGTTTTTACTTCGTCGATGACCTTTCTATCGATGATTAACCGGGTCGAAACCGTGTACAGATACCCGTAGCCCCAGCTCCAGAAATGCAGCCCGCTGAGGCTGGCGCGGGCCGTCACCGTTTTCGTTTCGCCCGGCGCTAATGTCGTTTCGCCGCCGCTGAAGGCGCTGATGACTTTGCCCTCGCCATCGGCCACGCTGGCTTCAAACGTGAAGGTGCGGGCCGCCGCAAACTCGTTTTTCACCTGCGCCTCGGCCACTACCGTGGCCCGGCCGCCGGCCACATCAAAATCCTGCGCATACACATACACGCCGGTGGTGCCCAGCGCCGAAAACAGCGGCAGCGTCTGGTGCAGCGGGCTCATCACGTGCAGAAACACGTTTTTGGGAATGCCGCCGTAGTTGGCGTTGAAGTTGCGGTTGCTCCACTGGAACAGCTGGCCGCTGGCTTTTTCCTGGTAGTCCCAGTCGTTATCGGTGCGCACGGCCAGCACGTTTTCCTCGGGCGCGGGCCGGAGAAAAGGCGTCAAATCGAAGCCCACGGCCATTACGCCGTTTTCGTGCAGGCCCAGGCGCTGGCCGTTCAGCCAGAACTCACCTGCCAGCCGCACGCCCTCAAACTCGATGAAGACCTTTTGGCCCGCCGCCCCGGCCGGCAGCCGGAAATGCTTGCGGTACCAGGCCACGCCGGTGCTCAAATCCTTGATGTCCTTGCTAAACGCCTCGTCCTCGTTCCAGGCGTAGGGCAGTGTCACCTTTTTCCATCTCGAATCATCAAATGTGACAGCCTTACCGCTTGCCGCTGTCACATTTTTCTGTTTCGATTTATCAAATGTGACAGCTTTAACGCCCGATGCTGTCACATTTCTCCATTTTAATTTGTCAAATGTGACAGCATCGGTGCCCGCCGCGTCGCCTACCTGCACCTTCCACTCCGGGTTAAAGTTGAGTTTCAGGCGGCCGGCCGCAGGTGGGGCGGTCTGGGCCTGCGCGGCAGCGGCCAGCTTCAGCAGTAGCAGCCCGTACCAGAAGCACCAGCGCACCAGGGGCCGGTGCGCCAAAAAGCCGGGGAATGAGCGGTGGAGTTGCGGCATTGGGCGGGAAATAGGAGGGAGGAGCAAAAGAAACGGCCGCCGCGGCCGGCACCGTCCTGTACTGTGGGGTGCGGCAGAGCCGGCGGAAGTTGACATAATCGCAGAATAGCCGCGTAGCGGCGGCCGGTTTGTAGAGCATCACGATTCAAGTGATTCAAAAGCCGCGTAGCGGCGACAGCGAGGCCGGGCAAATCTGTCGCCGCTACGCGGCTGCCATACCACCGTGATTGGTGGCTACAAACCGGCCGCCGCCACGCGGCTACTGCACCACCGGAGGCTGGTGCTAAACGCAGCTGCGCCCGGCCCCGGCCTCGCCGGCGCGTTGCCGACGAAAGCCAAAGCCGGGCGCAGCGCCTCAGCAAGCTATTTTACTAGTAGCCGTCGTTCTGGCCGTAGAGGCCGGGGGCCGAGCTGAGCTCCACCTGCGGCACGGGCAGCAGCAGCAGATTACCCGTGAGGGGCCGCGTGATTTTATACGCCAACGGCTGGTTTGCGGGCGGCGGGTCTTCGCGCGGAATCCAGGCGTTCATCACCGACAGGGCCAGGCCGGAGCGCATGAGGTCGTTCCAGCGCAGGTTTTCGCCGGCAAACTCGCGGCGGCGCTCCTCCATCAGGCTTTCCAGCGTGAGGGTGGTGAGGGCGGGCTGGCCGGCGCGGGTGCGCAGCGGCGTGAGGCGGGCGGCGGCGCTGGCGGGCGAGCCGCCCACGTTGCGCACTTCGCACTCGGCCTTCATCATCAGAATGTCGCTGTAGCGGAGCACGATGTAGTTGGTGGCCCAGTCGGTGCGGCTGGTGCCTTTGCCGGCCAGGTTCAGGTACTTTTTGTAGAAGGGGCGCGTGTCGGTAGCACCGGCGTTGGTGTAGCCTTGCTGAATGGTGGCGGCCCGGCGCAGGTCGTTGGCCGCGTACGACACGTTGTTCAGGTCGTTGGAAACGGGCTTGATTTCGACCGAGCCAGCCGAGAAGGGCAGGGCGAGGTTGGTGGTCGAGGTATAGTAGGCATCGGGCACCACCACGTTCATGAACGACGAGCCCAGCGTGCCGGTGCCGTTAGAGATGTACTGAATGTCGAACAGCACCTCCGAGTTGTTCTCATTGGTGGGCGAAAAAATGTTGGCGTAGTTGGCCTGCGTGGAATAAGCAGCCGAAAGCGGCGTGCCCGTGCGGGTGATGAGCTCGTCGAGCAGCGCGTTGGCCTTGTCGTACTCGTTGCTGGCTAGGCCCGGCCCGCTGATGCCGTAAGTAGGGCCGGACTTGGTGAGGTACATCAGCGCGAGCATGCCCTTGGCCGCCCCGTTGGTGACCCGGCCCACGCCCGAGGTAGCGCCCACGCCGCCGCCGGTGTAGGCTGCGGGCAGGGTATTGATGGCCGTTTTCAGGTCGGACTCAATCAGCTCGTACACCTTCGCCACGTCGGCCCGCCCCAGCGTGGACACTGCCTGCGGAATGAGGGGCTTGTCGATTATCGGCACTTTGCCAAACTTCCGCACCAAATCGAGGTACATGAAGGCGCGGATGAACTTGGTTTCGCCCTCGTAGCGGGTGCGAAGCGAGCCCGCCACCGCGCCGTTCTCGGCCAGCTGGGCCAGCATGGTGTTGGCCCGGAAGATGGTGGAGTAGTCCGAGGCCCAGGCATCGGCCACGTAGGGGTTCACCACGAGCAGCGCGGCCGAGAAGTTGTTGACCGGGTCCCAGTCGCGCGAGCCGATGGCGCTCACGGCAAACATGTTGTCGGACCGCAGCTCCGAGAGGATAACCTCCCGGTCGGGGTAGGTGCGCAGCGAGCTGTACACGGACGACATGGCCTGGTCGAAATCGGCCGCCGTCTTATAGAAATCCGGCACCGAGCCGTTGGAGAGCGGGTTCTGTTCCAGGTCCTTTTCGCAGCCGCCCAGGGTAACCAGCGCGCAGGCCAGGGACAAGCAGAGGAATATCTTTTTCATGGGAATTTTGATTAGCTGGTAGCTAAAAGCCTAGCGCTAGAAAGTGAGGTTGAGGCCGACGATGAGGGTTTTGGCCAGGGGCAGTCCGCCGTAGTCCGAGCCCGATACGAAAGTGCCGGTGTTGCCCGTGTTCAGGGCGTCGGGGTTGAGGCCGCCGTAGTAGTTGTCGCCGCCAAACCAGTTTTCGGCCGTCACATACACGCGGGCTCCTTGCGCCACGCTCTTCTTGATAATCAGGCCCAGGTCGTAGCCCAGCGTGATGGTGCGCACCCGGTAGTAGTCGGACGAGTACAGCCAGTCGGTGTTGCGGATGAAGCCGAAGCTGCCCGTGGCTTTGCCTTTCACGCCCGCGCCGGGGTTTTCGGCCGAGAACCAGCGGTCGCGCGCGCGGCCCAGGGCGTTTTCCTTGTAGCCCACGCTGGTGCGGTCGATGGCCCGGCCCAGGGTGGAGTAGATGGAGCCGCCGTACTGGCCCTGCACCAGGAAGCTCAGGTCGAAGCCCTTGTAGCGCACCGTGTTGGTGATGCCGGCGGTGTAGGTGGGGTTGGGGTTGCCCACTACCTGGCGGTCGTTCACGTCAATTTTGTGGTCGCCGTTATAGTCTTCGTACTTGGCGTCGCCGGCGGTCTGGCCCGCCAGGATGCCCACGCGCTGGTTGATGTCGGCAGTGGGGGCGTTGCTGTCGATGTCGGCCTGGGTCAGGATGCCGGCTTGCTTCACCACGAAGATGCTGTACACGGGCAGGCCCACTTTCAGGATGTTGCTGGGCGTATCGAGGCCGTTGGGCACTTCGATGGTGCCGTCGCCGGGGCCCAGGTGCACCACCTTGTTTTCGTTGTGGCTCAGGTTGAAGGAGGTGGTCCAGGAAACCGCGCCTTCCAGGTTGCGGGTGTTCAGCTCCACTTCCCAGCCGTTGTTGCGCACCTCGCCGATGTTCTGCAGGTTGGTGCCGAAGCCCGCCGCCGTTACCACCGGCACGTTCAGGAGCAGGTCGAGGCTGGTTTTGGTGTAGTAGTCGAACGAGGCGGTGATGCGGTTTTTCAGCACCCCGAAGTCAGCCCCGAAGTCCACGGTGCGGTTGCGCTCCCACTTCAGCTGCGAGTTGCCCACCTTGTTGGGGGCCTGGCCGGGGGCGGTGAGGCCGCCGAAGGTGTAGTTGTACACGCCCAGCGTGGCAATGCTGCTGTAGTCGCCGATGGTGTTGTTGCCGGAGTAGCCCAGGCTGGCGCGCAGCTTCAGGTCAGTCAGGAAGGTAACGGGCTGTAGAAACGACTCCTGCGAGATGCGCCAGCCGGCCGATACAGCGGGGAACACCCCGGCCCGGTCCTCGAAGCCGAAGCGCGACGAGGCATCGCGGCGAATGCTGGCCGAGAGCAGGTACTTGCCGTCGTAGGCGTATTGCAGGCGGCCGAAGTACGACAACAGCACGTTTTGCGTGGCCGTGGGGCCGGAGCTGGTCACCAGCACGGCCCCGTTGAGGGTGCGTACCGTGTTGTTCACGAAGCCGCCCGACGAGGACTGGCTGTTGTTGTCGAGGCGCGAGAAGTTGTAGGCCTGGCCTGCCAGCACCGAAAAGTCGTGCTTGCCAATGGCGCGGCTGTAGGTGGCCGTGTTCTCATTCACGAGCGTCTGGCGGCGGTAGGTGCTGTACGAGCCGCTAGCCAGCGACGTAACCAGATTGCGCGCCGGCGGCACGTAGGAGGTCGAGGTCGACTCGTTGTTGTCGAAGTTCAGCGTGGAGCGCAGGCGCAGGCCAATAATGGGCTGGAACTCGCCGAACACCGTGCCCAGCGTGCGGTAGTTGCGGGTGTCGCCCTCGTAGGCGTTGATGACGGCAATGGGGCTGGCCGTGCTCACGCCCCAACGGTAGGCCTCGTTTTTGCCGTAGGCGGTGTTCAGCCCGGCCGTGTCTTCCACAATTGGTGTTTGCGAGAGCAATTGGTGAAAGCGCGAATCCTTGCCCTCAATGCCCGGGTCCTTCGAAATGGAGTATGTGGGGCTGATGGTGAGGCCAAACTTGAGCTTGTCGCTGGCTTTCACTTCCACGTTGGCGCGGGCCGTGAAGCGCTGGTAGCCCAGGCCCAGGGCAAAGCCCTCCTGGCCGTTGTAGTTGCCCGATACGTAGTAGTTCACGTTGTCGGTGGCACCGGCGGCGCTCACCTGGTAGTTCTGGCTGATGCCCGTGCGGAACAGCTCGTTCTGCCAGTCCACGTAGGTGAGGCCGGGGTGGCCGGGCATGGCCCAGCGCTCGTCCAGCATCACGTCGGTCACCACGTCATTGGGGCCCAGCTTAGGCGCGGTGG
>JAQBNT010000063.1 GCA_028288445.1 Hymenobacter sp.
CGGCCGCCGTACTTTCGTGCCACCAACCGCAAGGTCGCGTAGCTCAAAACCACCCCTTACCCGTTTTTATGAACATTCACGAATATCAGGGCAAAGAAATCCTGAAAAAATACGGCGTCCGCGTGCAAGAAGGCATCGTGGCCAACACGCCCGAAGAGGCCGTAGCGGCCGCCGAAAAACTGACCGCCGACACCGGCACCAGCTGGTACGTCATCAAGGCGCAAATCCACGCCGGGGGCCGGGGCAAAGGGGGCGGAGTGAAGCTCGCCAAAGGCATCGACAAGGTGAAAGACATTGCCAAAGACATCATCGGCATGCAGCTCGTCACCAAGCAAACCGGCCCCGAAGGCCGCTTGGTGCACAAGGTATTGGTGGCGCAGGACGTGTACTACCCCGGCGCTTCGGAGCCGAAGGAGTACTACATGAGCGTGCTGCTGGACCGTGCGTTGGGCAAAAACGTCATCATCTACACCACCGAGGGTGGCATGGACATCGAGGAGGTAGCCGAGTCGCATCCCGAGAAAATCCAGCGTGAGCACGTGGACCCCGCCGTGGGCCTGCAAGGCTTCCAGGCCCGCAAAATTGCCTTCAACCTGGGCCTCGAAGGTGAGGCGCAGAAGGAAATGGTGAAGTTCGTAACCGCTTTGTATAAGGCTTACGACGAAACCGATTCGGCCATGTTCGAAATTAACCCGGTGCTGAAAACGTCGGACAACAAAATCCTGGCCGTTGACGCCAAGGTGACGCTGGACGAAAACGCCCTGTACCGCCACAAGGATTTCGTGGCCCTGCGCGACTTCAACGAGGAAGACCCCCTGGAAGTAGAAGCCAGCCAGAACAACCTGAACTACGTGAAGCTCGACGGCAACGTGGGCTGCATGGTGAACGGTGCCGGCCTGGCCATGGCCACCATGGACATCATCAAGCTGAGCGGTGGCGAGCCCGCCAACTTCCTCGACGTAGGGGGTGGAGCCAACGCCCAGACGGTAGAAGCGGGTTTCCGCATCATCCTGAAGGACCCGAACGTGAAAGCCATTCTGATTAACATCTTCGGCGGCATCGTGCGCTGCGACCGGGTTGCTAATGGCGTGGTAGAAGCCTACAAGAAAATCGGCGACATCCGCGTGCCCATCATCGTGCGCCTGCAAGGCACCAACGCTGAGGAAGGTGCCCGCATCATCGATGAGAGCGGCCTGAAAGTGTATTCGGCCACGCTGCTGAAAGACGCTGCTGCCCGCGTGAAAGAAGTGCTGGCCACTGCCTAAGTCGCTGATGCTTTGAAGTTAAAAGCCTCGCCGATATTGTGTCGGCGAGGCTTTTTTTGTCTATTCAGTCAGCACGTCGGTGCCTCAGTTGAATAGAAAAACGACCCCAGTATTTGGCTGCCGAGGCTTTTGCGGCTACTTTTGCACTCCTATCAAGTACCGGCCGCGTCGTACAACGGATAGTATGAGAGTTTCCGAAGCTCTTGATTTAGGTTCGATTCCTAACGCGGCCACTAAAAACCCCATTTCCAGGCTGGAAATGGGGTTTTTTATTTTAACCGCCCTTGGGCAGGCATTACTCAGGATTGGGGAGCTTGAAGCACCGGTGAAAATCAGGAGAGGAAACACTTTTTTTAATGATATTTATTTTATATGTTATATATAAAATATTTTGCAAGCGGGCAAACAGCGGTAAAACCCAATGCTGCCGCGCTGCCGTATAGACGGGACAATACAACTATTTCTCTCACTCCAACTCCCACCACCATGAACACGAAACCATTCTTCGCGGCCCTCGCCCTCACCGTCGCCTGCTCGGCCACCGCCTTTGCGCAGGACATGAAGACCAAAAGCGACGACGAAAAGACCAAGACGAAAGCCGATGGCATGACGACGAAGACCAAAATGGCCGACGATGGCAAGATGAAGGTGAAAGGCAAATCGGATGCCGGCGATAAAATGAAGTCCAAAACCACGCCCCGCAAAGGTGATATGGCCATGGGCGGCGACGCCATGAGCGGCACTGGCGGCGTGATGGTGGGCGGAGCCATGATGACCCCCGATAAGGACATTGTGGACAATGCCGGCGGCAGCGCCGACCACACCACTCTGGTAGCCGCCGTAAAAGCCGCCGGCTTGGTCGAAACCCTGAAAAGCGCTGGCCCTTTCACCGTATTCGCTCCCACCAACGCCGCCTTCGATAAGCTCCCTGCCGGCACCGTGAACTCGCTGGTGTCGCCCGAAATGAAGCCTACGCTCACCAAAATCCTTACCTACCACGTCGTGCCCGGCCGCCTCATGGCCGCCGACCTCAAAAACGGGCAGGTGCTGACCACCGTGGAAGGCGAGCAGCTGACCGTGATGAAATCCGGCAGCAGCGTGATGCTGAAAGACGCCAAAGGCGGCATGGCCACCGTGACCATCCCGAACGTGGCGTCGAGCAACGGCGTGACGCACGTAATTGACACCGTGCTGATGCCGGCTAAGTAATTCAAATCAGGCTGAGTGCCCGGTAACAAAAAAGCCGTTCGGATAGTCCGAACGGCTTTTTTGTTACCGGGCAAATGGGGCGGCTATTCCAGCACCAGCTTTCGCCCGATGGTGCGGCCGTCGGCCAGGGTCAGGCGTACGGTGTACATACCGGCGGGCAGCGCGGGCAGGGGGAGGGTGGCGTTGCCGGCCTGGGCGGCGGGCTGCTCCCACACCACGCGGCCCAGGGCATCGAGCAGGGCCGCCCGCGCAAAGCCGGGGCCGGCAATGCTCACGGTGCCGCGGCCGTGCCCAGCAGGGGCGGGGTTAGGGTAGAGGCTGTAGGCGGCAGCGGCGCGGCCCGCGGCGGTGGCAGTGGCCACGTTGTTGGTCATCACAGGGCGCATCATGATGGCCCCGCGGCCGGAGGCGAAATTGGTGGTGTCCCACACCCCGGCGTTGTCGCGGCGCACCAGGTGCTGGGCCGGGAAGCTGCTGTTGAGGTCGAGGCCGTAGGGCAGGATGCGGCCGGCCGAGGTGGAAGGCTGCGAAAAGCCCACGTAGAAAATGCCCGATACCGGCACCGGCTGGTCGAAGTCAATCTGATAGTACTGCCAGCCGGCCGGGATATTGGCTGCGGCGGGGATGGTGGCGGTCTTGGAAACCCGGGCGACAGGTTCGGGGCGGCCGTTCACATCGCCCCACACGCTGATGGTGACGGGGCGGGCATCGAAATCGAACGTTCGGTTGCCGCCGGCCGCCGTGGAACCGGGGTATACCGGGTACAGGCGCAGGCCGCGCACGTAGTCGGGCTGGTTCAGGTCGAAGCGGTAGGCGAAGGCCGACTGCTGGCCGCTGGGGTAGGGCAGCAGGTTGGTGAAGCTTTCGGCGGTGCCGTCGTCATAGGCGTAATAATTGGCCAGCTCCACGTCCCGGTAAATGGTATCGTTGGGTAGCGTGAGCGGGTTTTGTTCCTGCGAGTTCAGGGCCATGGTGTAGCGCAGGCGCTTGGCATCGGGGGTGGCGGGCAGGGCCACGGCGCTGGCCGCGCCGGTTACGGGCGTGAGGCGGGGCAGCGTGCTCAGCGGCAGGCTCCGTTGCAGCCAGGTGCCCACCACCGGGCCGGCCGGCAGCTGCTGCACGGTGCCCAGCACGTTCACGTTGAGCGGGGCCAGGCTGCTGCGCAGGTTGCTGTAGTTCACGCCCAGGCTGGCGGTCAGCTCACTGCTGGGCGGCGAGGCGGCGTTGAATTGCCAGACCGGCATCGACGCAAACCGGCGCAACGGGCTGCGCATGCCGCCCGACGGATTGCCGCCGGTGAGGCCGCCCCCGGCCCCCGAATCCTGAAACGTGGTATCGGCCACGCCGGCGGTGCGGCCCCGGTCCAGCAGGATGTAGTCCACGCTCCAGTTGTCGTGGTTGTCGGAGTTGTTGCCGGTGGCAACGAACATGAACTGGAAATTGCCGTGCAGGTACCGGGCCTGGTTCAGCAGCACCACTTGCTGCCGGAAGCCGGTGCGGACGCGCTGGGCGTTGTACATCCAGACCTGCTCCCAGGCATTGGCATTGGTTCTGACGAACAGCTCCAGGCGCACGGGCGTGGTGCTGCCGTTGGCGTTGGGCGCACTGACGATGCTGCCGGCCTGCCAGGCAAAGCTGAGCGCCACGTTGTCGTTGAGGGCGAGGCCGCCCAGGTTGATGGGCTGCGATACCAGCGAGTCGATGGCCCCGTACACGCTGTTTACCTGGCCGCTGTAGCTCTGGCCGTTGGCGCGCAGGCCATCGAGGGTGGCCGCGCCCCGGGTGATGGGCTGAATGGCCAGCCGGTTGCTCACAAACGCGCCGCCGGTGGGCAGCCATTTCAGCGGGTTCGGCGGGCCTTCCAGCGGCGAGGTGAAGTCGTCGAAAAAGGGCAGGGCCAGCGCCGTGCCGCGCAGTTGGGCGCGGGCGGCGGCCGTGGGCAGGTAAGCCGCCCGGCCGGGGTCGGCCGACAGGGGCTCGGAGGGCGAGAGCTGGGCCGAAACCGTGCCGGCGCTCAGCAACAGGGCCGGCAGGAGCAGGCGGGACAACGTGTGGAATCGTGTCATCATAAGTTAGCAGGAGGTTGAGAGCCTAACGACTGAAGCGTCCGGAAAAGTGCATTATGCCGAAGCGGTGCCCCGGCCGCCAGGCAATTGAAAAAAGGTTGTCATCCTTCGCAAGCTTAGGATGACAACCTTTCCGTATTTATAAACCCCTTATTTCGCCACCCAGATATCCACCAGCTGGCCCATGCGGATGGTGGCATCGGGGCCGGCCACGGGGCGCTGGCGCACCACGGTGCCGGCCGTCTGGCCTTCGGCGGCGGGCTGCTCGAAGACTTCGCCTTTTTGCAGGCCCTGGCCCACGAGCAGGGTGATAGCCTCGTCCTCGGGCATGTTGATGAGGTTGGGCACGGCGAAGGTCTGGTTGCCCTGGCCGTCGCCCACTACGAGGTCCACCTTCGTGCCCTTGGCGATGGCCGCGCCGGGCGCGATTTCCTTGCCGTTCACCAGCTGCTTCAGCACCGCGCCGGAGGCCAGGTCGGGCACCAGCTGAATCTGGCCCACCACCAAGTCGTAGCTTTTGAGGATGAGCATGGCATTCTTGGAAGAGCCGTCGGTGAGCTTGGGCATCTTGATGACCGGCGGGTTTTTCATGCTCACCTGGAGGTAGATTTTGCGGCCTTCCTTCACCTTTTCGCCGGGGGCGGGGTCCTGCACCAGCACGGTGAAGGGGCGGATGTTGGGGCTGTAGCTGGAGTCGTCCACGAAGTAGTTCAGGTTGCGCTCGTCGAGGTATTTCTCCAGGTCGGCCACGTTCATGCCCGTCACCTTGGGCACGGTGATGGTTTCGCCGTGGTGCGTGCTCACGGGCAGGTACACGTAGAAAAAGCCCAGCACGAGCAGCAGGCCCGCCACGGCAATGAGCACGAGGTGCTTCACAACGTCGAGCGGGGTATTGGAGGTGAGGAAAGCCATGCGGAAAAAAGAGGGCGGCGGAAGTAAAATAAGGAGAATCCGGGCAATAATAGCCCTAATAAGGCAAAAGGCAGGTGCACCCTGCCCACAGGGCAGCGCCACCTGCCCGGCAGGGTGGCGCTGCCCTGTGGGCAGGGTAGGCGTACCCGCTCACGGAGGTACGACCACCTTGGTCACAGGGTACGGCTACCCTGGTCACAGGGTACGACCACCCTGTGACCAGGGCACGGCCACCCGCGCACGCAGGTAGCCGTGCCTTCGTGAGAGGGTACGACCACCCTCCCGAGGAGGTGGCCTCGCCTACGGGCCGGGTTGGGCACTGCGGGCCGCTCACCGGGCCGCCACTTGCCGGGCCACCCGCGCCTTCCCAAACTCCAGAATCCGGTCGATAAACTGGTAGGGCGTGTAGCCGGCCAGCGCCGTCTGGTGGAAGATGCAGGTGGCGGGCGTCATGCCCGGCAGCGAGTTTACTTCGATGATGAGCACCTCCACCTCGCCTTCCTGGCGCACCCGCACGAAGGCGTCAATCCGGGCGTAGCCCTGGATATCGAGCACTTCGGCCACGCGGCGCAGCACGGCCTTCACCTCGTTCGAGATGCGCTGGCGCTCCACGGCGTCCACGTCGTAGCGGGCGGGGGTGATGTTCTGGCCTTCGCCGGCCAGGAATTTCTCCTCCAGGCTCAGCACTTCGCCATTGGCCAGGGCCTCGCTGGCCTCAAAAACCTCAATGTCAAGCAGGCCGTCCTCATCATAGGAAGTGAGCAGGCCGCCGGTTACTTCGAGGAAGTGGGCCGCGCCGTCGCGGCTGATGAGGGTTTCGACCAGGAAGGCATCCTTGCGCGGGAATTCCTCTTTGAAGCCCAGGTGCAGCACCCCGGCCGGGCCGGGCATGAGGTCCTCATCGGTGCGGAAAATTAGCTGGCAAAAAGCCTCCAGCTCCGCGCGGTTCTTGATTTTCTTCACCGCCGAGGAGCAGCCGTCGTCGGCCGGCTTGGCGATGAAGGGGTAGGGGAACTGGGTTTCGAGGCTGCGGTAGAAGCTTTCGGCGTCGGCCTGCCACTCCAGCTTGTTGGCCATGCGGTGCTCGGCCACCAGCAGGCCGGCTTCGCGCAGGCGCTTGTTGGTTTCGAACTTGTTGATGGTAACGCTGCTGCTGGCCACGCCCGAGCCATTATAGGGCAGGTTGAAGCGTTCCAGCTCCTGCTGCAGCGCGCCGTCCTCGCCCGGCCGGCCGTGCAGGGCGATAAATACTTCATCGACCATATCAGCCAGCTCCTCGAACGAGACGCGGCGCGGCAGGGTCAGCGCCTGCCCCGCGTAGGTGCTGGTAATGGCGCTGGCCTCCTGCCGGATGCGGGCCAGGATGGGGTGCGGCGCTTCGCCGGCCTCGGCGTGCTCAATTTTCTCGCGGATGTCGTCGGCGTTGTCCTTCAGCATCACGTTCACGGGCAGCACGTAGAGCTTGTGCTCCCGGGCCGAGCCGGTGAGGAACACCGGCACCGGCGCATACTTGGCCGACGAGCTCAGCTTCTCGAAAATATTGCGCCCGCTCTCCACCGAAATGTGGCGCTCCGACGAGTAGCCGCCCATTATCACCGCCACCCGAATGCGCTCGGTGGCCTCGTGCTGGCGGCCGGCCACGGCCATATCCAGCGTGTTGAGCAGCGCCCCCAGCTTCACCGGGCGCAGGCCGGCGCGGCGGCGGGCCGCCAGCGACGTGCGAATGAGGTAAGTAAGAAACTGGCTGGGGTTGAGCCCAATCTCGGCCGCCTGGTGGAAGAAGAACGAAGCCGGCAGCATGCCCGAAGTCGTGTTCGGGTCGTTCAGAAACAGCTTGCCATCGTGTCCCACAAAGCCATCCAGCCGCGCATACACCTGGAAGCCAAACGTGCGGAACATCTCCTCACACGCCTCGCGGATTTCCTGAATCTTGTCCTCGGGCAAGTCAATCGGCGTGACTTTGCGGGCCAGGCCGGGCAGGTACTTCGAGCGGTAGTCGAACATCTCCTCGCCCTTCACAATCTCGGTGGGAGGGAGGGCTAGCGGCAGGCCATCGGGGTCTTCCACCACGATGCACGAGAACTCGCGGCCGGCCACGAAGCTCTCCACCAGTACCTGGGTTTCGCCGTCCACGTTGGTCAGGCGCACGGTTTCGGCGGTTTCAAACGCCTGGTCGAGGGTGAAGAGCAGGGTTTCGGGGTGGAAAATCTGCCGGGTGCCGGGCGCTTTGGCCAGCTGCGAGTCGTCAGCCGGGCCGTCGATGGCGGCGGGGCCGAAGTCATCGTTCAGTACCACCGGCAGGCCGATGCCTTCGCGGATGTCGGTCAGGTGCTGCACCCAGGCCACTTTGTCCTGCTCGCCGAGGCGCTGCCAGTCGGCCCGCGTCAGGGTTTTGCGGAACAGGCTGCGTTCGATGGCGGCCTCGAACTTGGCGAGGTCGTCGGTTTTCAGAATGCTCACCCCGATGCTGGAGCCCTGGCGGGGCGCTTTCAGCACCAGTGGCAGGCCCAGCTCGCGCACCAGGTAGGCGAGGGTGGCGGCGTGGTCGGTGCGGTCCCATTCCTCGGCCGTGATGACGCGGAAATCGGGCGTGGGCTGGCCCAGCGCCTTCAGCAGCTTCTTCTGCGCAATTTTATCGATGCCAAACGCCGAAGGCAGAATGCCGGAGCCCGAGTACGGAATCCCCAGCCACTCCAGCATGCCCTGAATAGCGCCGTCCTCGCCGCCCGGCCCGTGCAGGGCCAGGAAGGCGAAATCCATCAGCAGCGGCAGCTGTTCGGCGTCAATCTTGCGGCCCACTTTGGCAATGGCCTCGAACTTTTCGTCGTGGCTCAGCTCGCCCAGGCTCTCGATGTACACCTGCAAATGGTGCAGCGACGGCGGCTGGGAGCTCACCGGCGGGTAAAAGTCCCGAATGGTTCCTTTATAGATAAACTGCCAGTCGAGCAGAATGAACTGCCCCAGGCTATCAACGAAGATGGGCACGGGCTGAAACAGCGCCTTGTCCAGGTTGTCAAACACGGTGCGGCCGCCGGCGAAAGAAATTTCCCGCTCGCGCGAAGTGCCTCCGAAAAAAATACCGATTTTCATAAGTGTGGCAAAGGTAAGTAGGGGCGGGGTTGTCCCCGGCAGGGCTTGCCCCCGCTCCTATAATAGGCCCACGAGCCCGGCCACCAAAACCGCGTCCGTCTCAAAACGTTCGGCCTGAAACAACCCGGCCGTCGGGTCAGCCGGCACCCGCCGCCGGGCGCTGGCATGAAACTCCCGCGCCCCGGTGCGGGTGGCCAGCGCCTGAATGGTAGCCGCGGTGATGCCCGCGCCCGGCATTACGCTGATGCGTCCGGCCGCTTGCGCTACCAGCGCCGCCAATTGTTCCTGCCCCGCCAATGCCGTGGCCTGCCCGCCCGAGGTCAGCACCCGCTGGCAGCCCAGGGCAATAATATCCTCCAGCGCCTGGGACTGGTCGGGGCAGGCATCGAAGGCGCGGTGAAAAGTGACTTGCAGACCACCGGCGGCCTCAATGAGGTCCCGGCCGGCCGCCATATCCACGCGGCCGGCCGCATCCAGCGCGCCCAGCACCACGCCCGCGCAGCCCAGCTGGCGGCACATTTCAATATCGGCCCGCATAATGGCCAGCTCGTCGGCATCGTACACGAAGCCGCCCGGCCGGGGCCGAATCAGCACGAACACCGGAATCTGGAGCTGCGCCCGCACCGCCCTAATCAGGCCATAAGAGGGCGTGATGCCGCCCTGCTCCAGATTCTGGCACAATTCGATGCGGTGCGCGCCGCCCGCCTGCGCCGCCCGGGCCGAGGCCAGCGAGCCCGCGCAAATTTCCAGCATCCGGGTCATTTTAGTAGGAACTCGCTGTCGCGCAGCAGCGGCGTGTCGGTGGTGCTCACCGTAAAGTTGAAACCCTTTTGCAGCGCATAGGCCCCGGTCTGGCCCTGGTTGTTCAGGGCGATGAAGGCCACCTGGATATCCTTCGCCTTCACGCCTTTGATGGCGGCAATGCGCCCGATAGCCTCCTGGCAGGCGGCCTGGGGCGAGCGGCCCTGCCGCATCAGCTCCACTACGGTATGCGCCCCCGCGATGCGCACCACATCTTCGCCCTGGCCGGTGGCAGCGGCGGCCCCCACAGCCGGGTCCACAAACAGCCCGGAGCCGATGAGGGGCGAGTCGCCCACCCGGCCGCGCATCTTAAAGCCCATGCCGCTGGTGGTGCAGCTGCCGCTCAGGCGGCCTTGCACATCGAGGGCCAGCATGGCAATGGTGTCGTGGTTTTGGGGGCCGCCCACGGGGCCGGTGGGGCGGGTCTTAGAGTTTTCAACGTTGACGACTGGCTTGTACAAGCTGGTCTTCAGCCACTGCTGGTAGGCTTTTTCGGCGTCAGCGCTCAGCTGCTGG
>JAQBNT010000077.1 GCA_028288445.1 Hymenobacter sp.
TGAGATTTCAAGAAATAAAATATCGTACAAGTTATAGAAGCCATGAAGCTCTTAATTCCCCATTAGCAGGGCATTGTTTACCCCGCAGAGGCCCCCGGTTCAATCCCAGCCAATGACCAAAACCCAACCCATTACCGATGAAATTCAAATACTAAACGCACTATAATGGTAATATAACATACCGCAGATAGACTGTCGTAAGCCCCGTAAAATGAACAAAGCCTCCCGCAAAAAGCGAGAGGCTTTGCCATTGGCCGAAGCAGTCAGCGTACTCAATAAGCTGTTACTACACCAGCTTATCGGGGGTAATGGGCAACTCCCGCACCCGCTTGCCGGTGGCGTTGAACACCGCGTTGGCAATGGCCGGGGCCACGCCGATGGTGGCAATTTCCCCGATGCCCTTCGTGCCCAGCGCATTAACGTGCGGGTCGGGCTGGTTCACGAAAGCTACCTGCACGTCGGGCGTATCGGCATGCACCGGGACGTGGTAATCAGCGAAATCCTTGGTCACGTAGCGGCCGTACCGGTCGTCGATGACGGCGTGCTCCATCAAAGCCATGCCGATGCCGCCCACTGCGCCGCCCTTCATCTGGTTGGCGGCGGTTTTCTCGTTGATGATGGTGCCCGCATCGGCACAGGAAACCAGCTTGCTGACGCGCACTTCGCCCGTGAGCACATGCACCCGCACCTCGGCAAAATGCACCGAAAACGAGTACATGGAGTATTTCTGGCCCGCGTCGTCGGGTTTGGCCTCCACGGCCACGGCCGTGCCGCCGGCCTGTTTCAGCAAGTCGGCGTAGGGCACGCGGGCGGTGGCGTTGCCGGCCAGCGTGAGGTAGCCGTCCGTCAGGCTCACATCTTCTTTTTTAGCTGAGGTAAAGGCCGGGTTGCCGGTTGCCGCCAACTGGCGCAGCTTGTCCTTGAGAGCCAAGCAAGCCTGCTGGGTGGCCGGGCCCACGCTGTTCACAGTGGAGGAGCCGCCCTGCGTGCCCGCCTTGGGAAAGGACGAGTTGCCCAGCTCGAACCGGATTTTCTGTGGGGCCAGGCCCAGGGTATCGGCTGCAATCTGCGTCATCACGGTGCCGGTACCGGGGCCAATGTCCGTAGTAGCGCATTGGAGCAGCACGGTGCCGTTGGCCAGCAGCTGCGCGCCCACGGTGGCCGCGCCCCGGTGCGCCCCGAAGGTGCCCACGCCCATGCCGTAGCCCACCAGCCAGTCGCCGTCGCGCACGGTGCCGGGCTCCATCTGGCGCTTGTTCCAGCCAATGCGGTCGGCCCCCAACTGGTAGCATTCCTTCAAAAACTTGGTGCTCCAGGGCTTGCCATTTTCGGGGTCCGCTTCGGTGTAGTTGCGCAGCCGAAATTCCAGGGGGTCCAGCTTCAGCAGGTGGGCCATTTCGTCCATGGCCGACTCCAGGGCAAACGCGCCGGTGGCCTCGCCGGGGCCGCGCATCCAGATGGGGGTGCCAATATCCAGGGACGCCAGGCGGTAGCGGGTGGTCAGGTTGGGCGACTGGTACATCATGCGCGTCTGCGCCAGCGTCGATTCGGTAAACTCCTCGTAGCTGGAAGTCTGCCCGATGCTTTCGTGCGTGATGGCCGTGATTTTGCCGTCGGCCGTGGCGCTCATCCCGATTTTCTGCCAGGTGTAGGGCCGGTAGCCCACCATCGTAAACATCTGCTCGCGGGTCAGCATCAGCTTCACCGGGCGGTTCACCACCCTGGCCGCAATGATGGCCGCCGACTCGTGGGGCCAGCTGTGCAGGGCATTGCCAAAAGCGCCGCCCACGAAGGTGGCAACGACTTTCACGTTTTCCTCGGGCAGCCCCCATTCCTTGGCGAAGTCGCGCCGGGTGGCCATGGTACCCTGCGTCTTGTCGTAAATCGTCAGGCGGTCAGGCGCTTCCCAGTGGGCCGTAATGGCCTGTAGCTCCATCGGGTGGTGCATCTCCGTCGGAATCACATATTCCTGTTCCAGCTTGATGGCTCCGGTCTTGTACGCATCGGCCTGCCCGCGCTGGTAGTCGTTCATCGGGTGCTTCGGGTTCTTCCTGGCCGCAGTCGGGAGGAACGCCTGGCCAGCGCTGGCTTCCAGGTTAGTCTGGTGCTTTTCCGGCGCGTATTGCCCCTTCACCAGCCGGGCGGCAAAGCGGGCGCGCTCCAGCGTATCGGCCACCACAATGGCAATGGGCTGGTCGTTGAAGCGAATTTTATCGTCGTGGAAGACTTTCAGCGGCCCGCCCACCGTGGCTGGCTGCGACGGGTCCTTGCCCGCCGTGTCGAAGCCCGGCACCTTGGGCGAGTTGAGGTGGGTAATGACGGCCAGCACGCCGGGCGCGCCGGCGGCCGTCTTGGTGTCAATGCCCGTCAGGCGGCCTTTGGCAATGGTGCTGCCCACCAGCACGGCGTAGGTAAGGCCGGGCAGCTGGTACTCGGCCGAGTAGGTGGCCGCGCCGGTCACTTTCAGGCGGCCATCCACCCGGTTCATCGGCGCTCCGATTTGCTTTTCTGGGTTTTTCATAACAAAATCGGAGTTAAGCCGCCGCGGCGGTTTTGAGGGCCTGTACGATGGCGTTGGGGCCAAGCTTTAGCTTATAGGCATTGTGCTTGAAGGCTTTGGCTCCCTGCATGGCCACGGCCGCCGCCTGTCGGAACGTTTCTTCGGTGGCCAGCTTGCCCACCAGGGCCTGCTCGGCGGCCGTGAGGCGCCAGGGCTTGTGGGCCACGCCGCCCATGGCCAGCCGCGCCGCTTTGATGGTATTGCTGCCGTCGATATCCAGCGCGGCGGCCACCGATAACAGGGCGAAAGCGTAGCTGGCCCGCTCGCGCACTTTCTGGTAGTGGACGTGCTTGGTGAAAGGCCCGTCGGGTACATCCACGCCGGTTATCAACTCGCCGGGCTCCAGGTTGGTGTCCTTTTCGGGCGTGTCGCCGGGCAGGCGGTGGAAGTCGGCGAAGGGGATGCTGCGGTTGCCTTGCGGGCCGCTCACCTGCACCACGGCATCCAGGGCCACCAGCGCCACGCTCATGTCGGAGGGATGCACGGCAATGCATTTATCCGAAAAGCCGAAGATGGCGTGCATGCGGTTCACGCCTTCGAGCGCGCCGCAACCGGTGCCGGGCTGGCGCTTGTTGCAGGGCATGGTGGTGTCGTAAAAATAGGCACAGCGGGTGCGTTGCAGCATATTGCCGCCCACCGTGGCCATGTTGCGCAGTTGCGGGCTGGCCCCGGCATTGAGCGCCAGCGCCAGCAGCGGCTGCTTCTCGCGCACCTGCCGGTCCTCGGCCACCGCCGAGTTCAGGGCCAGGGCACCGATGCTCAGGCCGTTGTTCTGGTGCTCAATCTTATTCAGCGGCAGGCGGTTGATGTCGACCAGCTTCTGGGGCGTCATCACGCCGCGCTTCATCAAATCGACGAGGTTGGTGCCGCCGGCGATGAACCTGGCGTTCGGGTCCTTCGCTACTGCATCAATAGCGGCCTGCTGCTTGGTGGGGCGGATGTACTGGAACTGGTTCATACCTTCTGTCCTCCCTTCTTCACTTCCTGAATGGCCGCCACGATGTTTGAGTAAGCCCCGCAACGGCAGATGTTGCCGCTCATAAACTCCCGGATTTCAGCTGCCGAGCCGGCGTGGCCTTCGCGCACACAGGCCACGGCGCTCATAATCTGGCCGGGTGTGCAGTAGCCGCACTGGAAACCGTCGTGCTTCACAAACGCCTCCTGCATGGGGTGCAGCTCGTCGCCGTCGGCCAGCCCCTCGATGGTGGTAATTTCCTTGCCCTCGTGCATCACCGCGAAGCTCAGGCAGCTGTTCACTCGCTGGCCGTCGACGTGCACGGTGCAGGCCCCGCACTGGCCGTAGTCGCAGCCTTTTTTGGTGCCGGTGAGGTGGAGGTTTTCGCGCAGCAGGTCGAGCAGCGTGGTGCGGGGCTCGACGGAGAGCTTGAGCTTTTTGCCGTTGACTTTCAGGCTCAGCGGCACTTGCTCAATGGATTCCGCAACCCGCTCGTCCAGCTTGGCTTCGGCGGCCGAAACGACCGGGCCCGGTACCAGGGCCAGCGCCGTGAGCAGCGACGACTGTTTGAGGAACGTACGCCGCGAGTCATCGCGAGGGCTTCCGGGTTCGGGTTCAGCATTCATGGCTATGGTAAAAAAGGGTAGGCACGAAGCGCCGGATGGAGCAGCCGTGCGGAAGTAACAAGTTAGATTTTCTTCACCACCCGGGCCGGCACGCCGGCCACGATGGTATTGCACGTCTTTGGTGACCACCGCGCCGGCCGCGACAATGACGTTTTCGCCAAAAGAGATGCCCGGCATCATCGTGGCATTGGCCCCAATCCAGGCCAGTTTTTTGATGAATATGTGCCGGGAGTAGGTGCTCTTACGTTGGGCAGGGGTTTGGGGGATGATTGGTGGTGATGAGGTTCACTTTCGGGCCAATGGCCACGCCGTCTTCCAGCGTAATGCCGCCGCGGTCCATAAACGTGCAGGCATGGTTCACGAATACATTTTTGCCCATCCGAATGTTGTGGCCGAAATCGGTGTAAAAAGGCCGAATCACGAAAAACGTGCCGTCAACCTTGGGGTTGATGGGCTCGCTGAAAACGCGGCGGATTATCAAGCAGCCTGCCCGGAAGGGGGGCTCGGTGGGCGCGGGCGGCACCCCTGCAGCCAGCCAGTCCCCATCCGGCTGTGGCCACCAACGCGGCCAAGCGCATCACCACCCTGTTCATGAGCCTGCTCGAAATCCAGTTTCCCGTGACCAGGGAATACCACGAGTCCCTGCTGAAAAACGCCCAGGACTTCGCCGACCGGTTGGCCGTGCACGTTAACAGCCTAAACCGGGCCGTGAAGGAAGTCACCGGCAAGCCCATCACGGCCCACATTGCCGAGCGGCTGGCCAGCGAAGCCAAACGATTGCTGAACCACACCAATTGGAGCGTAGGCGACATTGCCGACCGCCTCGGGTTCGACTACACGACCTACTGCCACCGCTTCTTTAAGTAGCACACCGGCACCACGCCCTTGGCGTTTCGCCAGGCAGCGTAATTGAGCGTTCCTGCTTTGGGAACGTATGCTAGCGGAGCAGCGGAGCCACGCGGGTGCCGAGTAACTCGGTGGCTTGCAGGACTTTCTCGTGCGGCAGCACGGCCACATCCATCTGGAACGTCACGCGGGAGATGCCGCCCAATGCCTCGCTGTGCCGCAGGATTTTGGCGGCCACCTCCTCGGGGCTGCCCACCAGCAGCGCCCCCAATGGGCCGGCCTGCGCCTCCACATGGGCCCGTGTCGGGGGAAAGCCGCCCCGCTCGCGGGCGCGCTGGCCGAAGGTTTGGATGTAGCCGGGCGCGAAATCGTTCAGCGCCTCGGCGGGGGTGGGGGCCACGTAGCCGAGGGAATGCAGACCGACTTTCAATTGTTCGGGCGCGTGCCCGGCCCGGTGGCCGGCTTCGCGGTAGAGGTCGACGAGGGGACGGAAGCGGTGGGTGTCGCCCCCGATAATGGCCACCATCAGCGGCAGGCCCAGCGTGCCGGCCCGCACGAACGACTCGGGGGTGCCGCCCACGCCCAGCCAGATGGGCAGCTGCGCCTGCGCCGGGCGCGGGTACACGCCCTGGCCCGTGAGCGCCGGCCGGAACCGGCCCTTCCAGCTGATTTTTTCGGTGTCCCGAATGGCCAGCAGCAGCTCCAGCTTTTCCGCAAATAGCTCGTCGTAATCATTCAGGCTAAAGCCGAAGAGCGGGAAGGCTTCGGTGGAGGAGCCCCGGCCCACCACCATTTCGGCCCGGCCCTGCGAGATGAGGTCCAGCGTGGCAAACTCCTGAAACACGCGCACCGGGTCGGCCGCCGAGAGCACCGTGACGGCGCTGGTGAGGCGAATGCGCTTGGTGCGGGCCGCGGCCGCCGCCAATATCACGGCTGTGGCCGAGTCGAGGTATTCGGCCCGGTGGTGCTCGCCGATGCCGAACACGTCGAGGCCCACCTCGTCGGCGCGCTCGATGCGCTCCAGCAGCAGGCGCATGGCATCGGTACCGCTCAGGCGCTCGCTGCCGTTTTGGAGCAGGTGCGAGGCAAAGCTGTCAATTCCAACTTCCATAATGCGTTGTTAAATTAGGGTTTGAGCCCCCGCAAGGTGGGCTTTTTGTTGCGGTGGCTAGCGCAGCGGGTATTTGACGAACGTGACCTTGCTCATCACATCTTTTTCGTAAGAAGCCAGGCAGTAGTGGTTGAACTCGGGCGCAAAATGCGGCGGAGGCATTTGGAGCAGGGTGGGGGAGGGGCCGCTTTTGGCAAAGAAAAACACCTTGGTGCTGCCGTACTTGGTGTAGGGCATGAGCGCGCCATACTGCTGCATCTCCTTCCAGCGGCTCGTATCGCCCACGGTTACTGCGTAGATGCGCACGACGGGGCCGGTATTGTTCTCGTTGCGAAACACGGCCACCTCCTGGAATTCTCCGGGCAAATCCTGCGGGCTCGGCTGGCTGAGCGCATCCACGATAAACCAGACCAGTAAAGCGCCGCTCCCCAAGCCAAGCAAGTATTTAATTCTCATGGAGTAAGGATACGCTAATCGGGGCCTTGTTTCTTGGAAACGGGGCGCAGTGAAAATATAACAAGTGCCCCGCCCCATGAGAAAGCCGGGCGCTTGAGAACCAAACAGGCGGGGCGGCAACTGGTTGCGGCGCGACCCATACTTTTCCG
>JAQBNT010000095.1 GCA_028288445.1 Hymenobacter sp.
GAAGGCCTCATCCACGTTTCGGAAATGAGCTGGAGCCAGCACCTGCGCAACCCGCAGGACTTCATCAAGCAGGGCGACACGGTAGAAGCGCAGATTCTGACGCTCGACCGCGAAGACCGCAAGATGAGCCTCGGCATCAAGCAATTGACCGAAGACCCGTGGACGCGTGGCGACTTCGGCGACAAGTACGCCGTGGGCACCAAGCACAGCGGCCTCGTGCGCAACCTGACCAACTTCGGCCTGTTCGTTGAGCTGGAAGAAGGTGTGGACGGCCTCGTGCACGTTTCCGACCTGAGCTGGACCAAGAAAATCAAGCACCCATCGGAAATGGTGAAGGTGGGCGACAAGCTGGACGTAGTTGTTCTGGAGCTGGACCTTGGCGCTCGTCGCTTGGCCCTGGGCCACAAGCAGCTGGAAGAAAACCCCTGGGATACCTTCCAGACGGTGTTCACCCCCGGCTCGGTGCACAAGGCTACCATCACCGAGAAGTCGGAGCGTGGCGCGGTACTCGAATTGCCTTACGGCATCGAGGGCTTCGCTTACCCCAAATCGCTGGTGAAAGAGGATGGCTCGAACGCTGAAAACGGTGAGTCGCTCGACTTCCGCGTAACGGAGTTCTCGAAGGATGACCGCCGCATCGTGCTTTCGCACACGGCTGTATTCAACAAGGAAGCCGCTGCTGAAGACGACAGCCGCAACAACAAGTTCAAGAAGAAAACCAACGCAAAAGCTGGCGAACCCCAGGGCGAAGGCAAAATCAGCGACTTGAAGAAGACGGAAGAGAAGTCGACCCTCGGTGACCTCGATGCCCTGAGCGCCCTGCGCGACCAGATGATGGGCAACGAGCGCAAGGCTGGTGAGCAGAAGCTCGCCGCCGCTGCCAAGGCTCCCAAGGCCGAAGCCGCTCCGAAAGCTGAGGCTGCTCCCAAGGCTGAAGAAGCTCCGGCTGCTGCCGAGGCTCCCGCTGCTGAAGCTGCTGCTCCTACCGAAGGTGGCCTGCTGGCCAGCATCACGGGTGCTGCTTCGGCCGCCTTCGACAAAGTGAAAGAAGTGGCCGCCGACGCTGCCGAAGCCGTTTCGCACAACGAAACCTTCGACAAAGTGAAGCACGCCGCCGCTGACGCTGTTGACGCCGTGACGCACTCGGAGGCTTTCCACAAAGCTTCGGAAGTAGCCGGTGACTTGGTGGACAAGGCCAAAGGCCTGGTTGCCGGTGACGACGCTGCCGACAAAAAAGACGACGAAGCCAAAGCCTAACCGCCTAGCTTAGTTGCAGAAAGGAGCCCCGGCGCATGCGCCGGGGCTTTTTTTGTGTCGAAACCTTGCCCAGCCCAAACCCGCTGCCTACCTTTGCGCTCCCAAAAGACCACTACTGGTGACGTGACCGAGTGGCTAGGTAGAGGTCTGCAAAACCTCCTACGGCGGTTCGAATCCGCCCGTCACCTCTGATTATCGTTGTAAAAAGCCCCATTGGCCGCCCGGCCGGTGGGGCTTTTTACGTATGTGTCGGGCCGAGTATCGGTTTAAACACGGGTTTTGGGCGCATTATGCCTACATTTCGTAGCCAAGCCGCGCCGTTGGCCGTACTTGCGCCTGAACCCCGTCTCTTACCACCCCATCCCCTTATGAAGATTGTTGACCTCCGCACCATGCGCGGGCCGAGCTATTGGTCTGTTAAACATCACAAACTCATTGTTGCCAAAGTTGATTTGCAGGAGTTCGCCGGGCAGTGGTCGAATGCCGTGCCGGGCTTTGCCGGGCGGTTGATGAAGCTGTTTCCCAATATTGAAACCGTGCAGCCGGGCGGCATGAGCGGCAAGCAGGCCGCCAAGCACCAGCCCCTGACGCTGGAGGCGCTGAATGACGGCGAGCCGCTGGGCTACGTTATCCAGCACGTGGCGCTGGAGCTGCAGCGGCAGGCCGCCATGCCCGTGTATTGGGGCAAGAGCTACCCGGCGCACGAAGAAGGGGTGGAGTACGTGGTATTCGCCTACCAGGAGGAGCGCGCCGGCCGCCGGGCGATGGAAGCTGCTGTAGAAATCGTGGAAGCCGTGTGCAAGAAGGCAAAGGTGGACCTCACGCCCATCATCACCGAGTTGCACGAAATCCGGGAAGACGAGTTCTTTGGGCCGAGCACCTACAGCATCGTGGCGGAAGCGGCTTCGCGCAACATTCCCTACATCCAGCTTAAGAATACCAGCATCATCCAGCTGGGCTACGGCGTGAACCAGCGCCGCATCTGGGCCACTACTACCAGCCTGACGTCGCACGCGGGCGTGGAAGTGGCCGGCAATAAGAACCGCACCAAGGCCATGCTCAACGATGCGGGCGTGCCCGTGCCGCGCGGCACCACCGTGTATTCGGAGGCGGGCCTGCGCGAGGCGATTGATGAATTGGGCTTCCCCATCGTGACCAAGCCGCTGGATGGCAACCACGGCAAGGGCGCCACCATCCGCATCATGAACTGGAAGGATGCCGCCGAGGGGCTCGTGGCCGCGCAAGTGTACTCGCGGGCCGTGATTGTGGAGCAGTTTATTGAAGGCTTCGATTTCCGTCTGTTGGTGGTGAATGGCAAGCTCATTGCCGCCGCCAAGCGCACCCCGGCGGCCGTAACGGGCAATGGCAAAAGCACCATTCAGCAGCTCATCGACGAGGTGAACAAGGACCCGCGCCGGGGCATCGGCCACGAAAAGGTGCTCACGAGCATTAAGGCCGACAAGCACACGCTGGATATCCTCAAAGCCCGCAAGCTCAGCCTGAAATCGGTGCTGCCGGCCGGCGAGGAAATCTACCTGAAAAGCACGGCCAACATCAGCACCGGCGGCACCGCCACCGACGTGACCGACCAGATGCACCCCTACAACGTGCTGCTGGCCGAACGCGTGGCCGGCATCGTGGGCCTCGATATCTGCGGAATTGATTTGATGGCCACGGACATTGCCGTGCCGCTCAATGAAAGCCGCGGGGCGGTGATTGAGGTAAACGCCGCGCCGGGCTTCCGGATGCACATTTCGCCCGCCGAGGGCCTGCCGCGCAACGTAGCCGCGCCTGTGGTGGACATGCTCTTTCCGCCCGGTAGCACGGCCCGCATTCCGATTATTGCCATCACTGGTACCAACGGCAAAACCACCACTACGCGCCTCATCGCGCATCTGGTGGCCAGCAAGGGCTATAAGGTGGGCTTCACAACCACCGATGGTATCTATATCCAGGGTGTGCAGTTGCAAAAGGGCGACTGCACCGGCGGCCAGAGCGCCGAGTTCGTGTTGCGCGACCCGACCGTGAACTACGCCGTACTCGAAACCGCACGCGGTGGCATGCTGCGCTCCGGCCTGGGCTTCCACACCTGCGACATCGCCGTGGTGACCAACGTGGCGGCCGACCACCTTGGCATGCGCGACATCCACACCGTGGAGGAAATGGCCGCCGTGAAGGGCGTGCTGCCCCGCACGGTGCGCAAAAACGGCTGGGCCGTCCTCAACGCCGACGACGACCTAGTGTATGCCATGGCCCGCACTGTGGACTGCCGCGTGGCCCTGTTCAGCATGGACGAGAAAAACCCGCGCATCCTGGAGCACGTGGAGGCCGGCGGCGTGGCGGCCGTGTACGAGGAAGGCTACGTCACGATTTACCGCAACAGCTACAAGCTGCGCATCGACCGGGCTGCCGAGTTTCCGGTGACGTTTGAGGGCCGGGCGGGCTTCAACATTGAGAACTGCCTGGCGGCGGCGCTGGCCGGCTACTTGGCCGGCTTTGCCAGCGACGACATCAAAACCGCGTTGCGCACCTTCGTGCCCTCGGCCACGAAAACGCCGGGCCGCATGAACGTCTACAAATTCCCCAGGTTCGATGTGATTGTGGACTACGCCCACAACACGGCGGGCATCACCAAATTCGCCGAGTTCATGGAGGCCACCACGGCCACCCACAAAATCGGCATCGTATCGGGCCTGGGCGACCGCCGCGACGAGGACACGCTGGGCTTCGCCCGCATCGCCGGCCGCATCTTCGACGAAGTGATTCTGCGTCAGGACCGCGACCTGCGCGGCAAGTCGGCCGAGTTCCTCAAAGAAATTATGGAGCGCGGCCTGCGCCTCGACAAGCCCGACCTGAAAATTACCTACATCGAAAAAGAGCCCGACGCTATCGACCACGTCCTGAAAACGGCCCCAAAAGGCGCGGTTATCACCATGTTTGCCGAGGATATTTCCGCCGCCATCGCCAAGCTCGACGAGTTTGAGAAGACGAGCGCGGCGGGCTAGGAGTGGAGCTGCTGCCTATTGAGAAATAGGGTGCGGGGACTTGTTCCCGCACCCTATTTTTGTATCATTCCACAACCAGCGCGTTGCGCTACTTCCTTTCCTCTATGCTAAACTTTTCCTCTTTCCCGTTTCCTGCTGCGTTGGTTCGCACCTTGCTGGCCCTTCTCCTGTTGGCCTTACGCCTCCCAGCCTCAGCCCAAGCCCCGGCCTGGCAGTCGGCGCAAGCGGTGGCGGTGGCCACGGCAGCGGCAAATAATCCTTACTCCGAAGTGACGGCCTCGGCCGTTGATGCGGCGGGCAACGTGTATCTAGCCGGAAGTTTCAGAAATACGGTGGTGCTGGGCGGCACTACACTCACCAGCCTCGGCAACAGCGACATATTCGTGACCAAGTTCAACCCGGCCAGCAACCAGTTCGTCTGGGCACTGCGGGCCGGTGGCTTTGGCACCGACGCAGCCAGCGCCTTGGCCGTAAGCGGCACGAGCGTGTACGTAGCGGGGGCTTTCGAGAGCTCCGCGGCCGGGTTCGGTACCACCACCTTGGTCAATGCGGGCTATATCGACGTGTTTGTGGCCAAGCTCGCCGATGCGGGCAGCACGGGCAGCTTCGTGTGGGCGCAGCGGGCCGGCGGCATGTATAGTGATTATGCCAACGCCTTGGTCGTGAGCGGCGCGAGCGTATACGTGGCGGGGGCTTTCGAGAGTTCCACGGCCGGCTTTGGCCCCGCCACGCTAGCCACTGCGGGCGATGGTGACGTATTCGTGGCCAAGCTCGCCGACGCGGGCAGCACGGGCAGCTTCGTGTGGGCACAGCGGGCCGGCGGCACAGGCACCGACGCGGCCCGCACACTGGCTATAAGCGGCACGAGTGTATTCGTGGCGGGGAATTTCGGTAGTTCCACGGCCGACTTCGGCCTCACTACGCTCACGAATGCGGGCGCAATCAACCTATTCGTAGCCAAGCTCAGCGACGCGGGCAGCACCGGTAGCTTCGTGTGGACGCAGCGGGCCGGCGGCCTGGACGGCGAATCCGCCAACGCGCTGGCCGTGAGCGGTGCGGGCGTATTCTTGGCCGGGGAGTTCACCAGTTCCAGTGTCAGGTTCGGCTCTACTACGCTGACCAATGCGGGGGGCAATTCGGGCCGAGGCGACGTATTCGTGGCCAAGCTCGCCGACGCGGGCAGCACGGGCAGCTTCGTGTGGGCACAGCGGGCCGGCGGCACAGACTCGGAATATGCCAACGCGCTGGTCGTGAGCGGCACGAGCCTGTACGTGGCCGGGGATTTCTACGGTTCTACGACCCGCTTCGGTTCCGCTACGCTGACTAATGCGGGCACTGGCAGCGCTGACGTATTCGTGGCCAAGCTTACCGACGCGGGCAGCTTCGAATGGGCGCAACGGGCCGGTGGCACGGGCAACGACGCCGCCCATACGCTCGCGGTGAGCGGCACAAGCGTATGCATTGCCGGGTATTTCAGTAGCCCCACGGCTAGCTTTGGCGCCACCACCCTCACCAACCCGGTCCCCAACACCTCCCTCGGCTTCCTCGCCTCCCTCACCGACCCCACCCTGACGGCCACCACGGCCACCACCGCACCCCGTGAGCCGGCCAGCCTCTTCCCCAACCCCGCCCACCACGCGGCCACCCTGCGCCTGCCCGCCGGCACTGCCCCCGCGCCCCTCACCCTCACCGACGCGCTGGGCCGGGCCGTGCGCCGCTACCCCGCCCCGGCCGGCCCCGAGGCCGCCCTCGACCTGCAGGGCCTGCCCGTCGGCCTCTACCTGCTGCGCGGCGCCGGCCCGGCCCAGCGCCTGGACGTGGAGTAGGTCCTTGTTTTTGCTATTCCTTTTCCTTTCCTGATGAAATCTTTTTCCTCTTTTTTTTCCGTGGGCCTGCTGGTCCTGTTCCTCCTCGCCATGCGCCTCCCGGCGGCGGCCCAGGCTCCGGTCTGGCAGTCGGCACGGGCCGTGGCCACGGCCACGGCGGCGGCCACAAACACTTACTCGACAGTATCGGCTACGGCCGTCGATGCGGCCGGTAATGTATTGCTGGCCGGGGCTTTCATAAATACGGTAGTGCTGGGTAGTACTACGCTCACCAGCCTCGGAGGCTATGACGTGTTCGTAGCCAAGTTCAATCCCACCACCAACCAGTTCGTGTGGGCGCAAGGAGCCGGCGGCACCGGCGATGAGTTGGCTTACGCGCTGGCGGTGAGCGGCCCCAATGTGTACGTGGCCGGTTCTTTCACCGGTGCCACGGCGGTATTTGGTGCTGCTACCTTGGCCAATTCCGGTAACACAGGCTCGTCCGATGTCTTTGTGGCCAAGCTCACCGATGCGGGCACCACAAGCGGCTTTGCGTGGGCGCAACAGGCTGGCGGCATTGGTGGCAACGACCAAGCGAGGGCGTTGGCCGTGAGCGGCACCAGCGTATACGTGGCCGGAAGTTTTACCGGCCCTGCAATGGGCCTGGGCTCCATCACCCTGACCAATACCAGTGCGGGTTTTGCCGATGCGTTCGTGGCCAAGCTCACGGATACGGGCAGCACATCCAGCTTTGCGTGGGCGCAACAGGCCGGCGGCCCAGGTTTCGATGGCGCGGCGGCGCTGGCCGTGAGCGGTACCAAGGTGTACATGGCCGGTTTCACCAGCTCCACCGCAAGTTTCGGTGCCACCACGCTGGTCAGCGTGGGTGCGTACGACGTGTTCGTGGCCAAGCTCGCCGACGCGGGCAGCACAAGCAGTTTCGCGTGGGTGCAACGGGCCGGCGGCCCGGGCGATGAGTTTGCCTACGCGCTAGCGGTGAGCGGCCCCAGTGTGTACGTGGCCGGTTCTTTCGCCGGTTCCACGGCGGGATTCGGCGCCGCCACCTTAACCAATTCAGACAACGCAGGCTCGTCCGATGTGTTTGTGGCCAAGCTCACCGATGCGGGCAGCACGGGCAGCTTTGCGTGGGCGCGAGGGGCTGGTGGCGGTGCCAACGACCAAGCGAGGGCGTTGGCCGCAAGTGGCACCAGCGTGTACGTGGCCGGGAGTTTTAATAGCCCCACCGCAAACTTTGGTGCCACCACCCTAACTGCCGCAGGAGCCAACGGTACTTCTGACGTATTCGTGGCTAAAATCGCCGATGCCGGCAACACGGGCGACTTCGCCTGGGCACATCGGGCGGGTGGTATTTACGACGATGGAGCCACCGCATTGGCCGTGAGCGGCACCAGCATCCATGTGGTTGGAGGTGTTCGCAGCCCCACGGCGGGCTTTGGCGCCCTTACTTTTTCCAACCCGAATACCACCTATCTCGGCTTTCTCGCCACCCTCACCGACCCCACCCTCACGGCCACCGCCCCCAGCCGCGCCTTGGCCCAGGCCGCCCAGCTCTTCCCCAACCCCGCCCACGGCACGGCCACGCTGCGCCTGCCCGCCGGCACCGCTCCCGCGCCTCTCACCCTCGCTGATGCCTTGGGCCGCTCCGTGCGCCGCTACCCCGCCCCAACCGGTCCCGAGGCCACCCTCGACCTGCACGGCCTGCCCGCCGGCCTCTACCTGCTGCGCGGTGCCGGCTCAGCCCAGCGCCTGGCGGTGGAGTAGGGGAGATAACCCGTGGTCTTAGCCTGCATCGCACTGCACAAAAAAAGCCGCTCGTTGGAGCGGCTTTTTTTGTGCAGTGCGAACTACAACGTTCAGGCTATTTCAGCGTGAAGGTTGTTTTGCCCATCAACTGGCCGCTTTCGTACAGTTCCACCGTGTGCAGGCCCTTCTTGTACTCGGCCCCTTTGGCGTACACGAACTCCAGTTTCTGCTTGGTGTTGTCATACACCACGTCCTGCTTCTGGGTGTAGAAAGCCTCCTGGCCGTCCACGGTGAAGGTGCCGCCGCCCGTGCTCAGGTTGTAGAGGGCCGCGCCATCGGGCTCCAGAATGCGCAGATAAATGGCTTTGGTTTCCTTGGGCGAAACGTCGTTGCGGGCCAGGTTGGCGGTGATTTTAACTTTCTCCACGCGCTTGGCTTTGAATTCCTCCTTGTCGTCGTCCTTCTCTTTGTTTTTGGAGGTGATGATGGCCACGTGGATGTTGTCGGCCTGCAGGCGCGAGGCCACCGATACTTTCTCCGACAGCTCCTTGTTGCTGCGCACCACCGTGCTGATGGTGTCGGACAGCTTGTTCTGCTTTTCCTTCAGCGTAGTGGTTTCGGTGTAGAGCGACTCGTTGTCCTTCTTCAGTTGAGCAATATCATCGTCCTTCTTGCGCAACTGGCCTTCCAAGTTCTTAGCGCGCTGCTTGAACAGGTTTTGCTGGGCAATAGAAAAGCTGCCGGCTTTGAAGGAGCGCAGTTTCAGCAGGTCGGCATTCACGCCGGCTATTTTGGCTTCGAGCGAGTCGTTGCTCAGGCCCAGGGCTTGCAGCTCCGAGCTTTGACGCTCAAAATCAGCTTTTAGGGCTTCGTATTGCTTGATTTGTTCCTGGAGCTTGCTGTCCTTGGCCTTTACTTCGGTGGTCAGCACTTCGTTTTGCTGGCCCTTCTGCTGGTTGAGGTAAAACAGAACGCCGTTGATGCCCAGCAGGACCAGCACGAGGGCTACCCAGAGGAGGACGCGGCTGTTATTGGAGCGGGGTTCGGGGGTTTCGTTCGGGTCCATGCGGGAATAATTAAGCGAGAGAAGCGGAAAAATAATCAAGGTTCGTGCCGCTGTGCGCCGCGTACCTTTGGCGTAAAAATAGGGGACTTTATTGCCCTGGCAAGTTTATTCTATACTTCGGCCATATGGAAACGGTTTCTGCGAACTTCGATGCGGCCTACTGGCAAGCACGTTACGCCACCGGCCGCGACGGGTGGGATGCCCACACCATCACCCCGCCGCTGCGCGCCTATTTCGACCAGCTCGACGTGGACGCGCAGCCGTGCATCCTCATCCCCGGGGCCGGCCGGGCCTACGAGGCCGAGTACCTCCACCAGCTGGGTTTCCAGCAGGTGTTCGTGGCCGACATCGCCCCGGAAGCTCTCGATGCCCTAGCTGCCCGCGTGCCCGATTTCCCCCGGGAACACCTGCTGCTGGCCGACTTCTTTGCCCTGCCCAACGCCCCCGCCTGCGATTTAATTGTGGAGCAGACCTTTTTCTGCGCCCTCAACCCGGCGCTGCGCCCAGCGTATGCCCGGCAGTGCGCCCACCTGCTGCGCCCCGGCGGCACCCTCATGGGCCTGCTGTTCGATACGGATTTCGGCCCCGTGCAGGAGCCGCCGTTCGGCGGGAGCAAGGAAGAGTATCACGAATACTTCGCACCGTATTTCGAGTTTCGCCACTTCGAAACTGCTACTAATTCGCTCAAGCCCCGGCAGGGGCGGGAGCTGTTTATTTGTTTGAAGCGCCTCGATAATTAAGCTTGTAGCATCTTCACATGGGCAATTCTCTCCAAGCGGTGGTCAAGCTCATGTTGGGTGGCATGTGGATACTATTGGCATTGCTGACGTGGATGTGGGGCTACGCCATATTTAAATCCATTGGCCGACTACGCACCGATACCGATGCTGGCGAGTTTTTAACTTCGAATGATGCCGATGTATACCTGCTTTTCTTTTTGATTTGTGCCTTCTTGCTCGTTCTGGTCACCTTCCTCTTTCGCAAAGTGCGGTGGCCTTGGCCAAGTTATGATTAATTATTGCTTTAAAACCTGTTGACCCTTGTGTCGCTTCCATTTTCAGAGTCCGACCCCATGCTCCAAGCCCTCGCCAACACCCTCCCGCACTTCCGCCACACCAATTCCGGCCAGTTTTTCCTCATGGCCGGCCCCTGCGTCATCGAAGGCGAAGACATGGCCCTGCGCATCGCCGAGCGCATCAAGCACATGACGGATAAATTGCAGATTCCCTTCATTTTCAAGGGTTCCTACCGCAAGGCCAACCGCTCGCGGCTGGACTCGTTCACCGGCATCGGCGATGAAACGGCGCTGCGCATCCTGCAAAAAGTGGGGCGTGAAATCGGCGTGCCAACGGTAACGGACATTCACGAATCGACCGAAGCCGCGCTGGCGGCGGAGTATGTGGACGTGCTGCAAATCCCGGCCTTCCTGTGCCGGCAGACCGATTTGCTGGTGGCCGCCGCCCAAACCGGCAAGGTCGTCAACATCAAAAAAGGCCAGTTCCTGAGCGGTGAGGCCATGAAGTGGGCCGTGGACAAAGTACGCCAGGCCGGCAACCCCAACGTCATTCTCACCGAGCGCGGCAACTCCTTCGGCTACTCCGAGCTGGTGGTCGATTTCCGCAACCTGCCCATCATGCGCCGCTTCGAGGTGCCCGTGGTGATGGACGTGACGCACTCGCTGCAACAGCCCAACCAGGCCAGCGGCGTGACCGGCGGCCAGCCCGCCCTCATCGAAACCATTGCCAAAGCCGCCATTGCCGTCGGAGCCGATGGCTTATTCATCGAAACTCACCCCACGCCCGCCACGGCGCTATCCGACGGGGCCAATATGCTGCCGCTCGACCAGCTCGAAGCGCTGCTGGTGAAGCTAACGCGGGTGCGCGACGCCATCCGGCCTACCGGCGGCATCGACCCGCAAGGCCTGCAAGCCTAGTAATGTACGGGGCGGGCCATGACGGAATTTCGGCTGTATAAATCCCGCTGGAAAGCGCTGAAACTGCTATTAGGTTGCGCAGTATTTGTCGGGTTGGGCTGCTTTATGCTGAGCCGGGCAGATGCTCCACAGTGGGTTGCCTGGGCCAGTGTCGGGTTTTTCGGCCTCGGCATTCCGGTGAGCATCTTCCAGCTGCTGGACCGTCGCCCGCAGATAATTGTGAATGAATTTGGGGTGTTTGACCGTACCATGCACCGCGAATTCATCAATTGGGAAATTATCCGGGACCTCTACCTGGTCGAGACGAATGGGCAGCCGTTCATTTGCCTGATGGTCGATAAGGCCTTTGAGCCTTCCCGCCGCAAAGGCAAATTCCAGCAAAACATGGCCAGCCTGAGCAAAGAAATGGGTTTTCAGGAGTTAAACATCTCACTTGGCTTTGTGCGCATTGACGCCATGCGTTTTGCCGAGTTTATCCTGGCCATGCGGGGTGCTGAGCCCGCCAAGCGGGAGGCAATGGTCCAGAAAGCTATAGCTAATTGGTGAGCGTGGCCGGAACTACACCCGCAGTGAGAAGTGCTGCTTGGGCTGGTTTTTTCGAAAGAAGACCAGCCCAATGTAGAACAGGTCCACCGTCACCGTTACATCGGGGTGGATTTTGATGGCCTCCCAGGCCCGCTCCATTTCTTCCGACCAGTGGATGTCGTCGAACACAAACACGGATTCGTCGGTGCGGTGAGCCAGGCACAACTCGAAGTAGCGCAACGTCGGTTTGTAGCGGTGGTTACCGTCGAAAAAGGCGAAATCAACGGGCGCGGGCAGGGTCGCCAGGGTGGGAGCGAGGGTATCGTCAATGTTGCCCTCTACAACGTCTACGTTGCTAATTCTTAGTGCCGAAAAGGTTTCGCGGGCCACGGCCGCTACATTGGGGCAGCCCTCAAAGGTGGTGATTTGATGGCGCGAGTCGGCCGCGGCCAGGTAAGCCGTGGTGAGGCCCAGGGAAGTGCCTAGTTCCAGAATGGTGGCTGGCCGGAAATAATTGACCAGCCGAAATAGCAGCTGCGCCAGATGCGGCGGTTTGGCGGCCGTGCGGGCAATATCGGCCACGCGGCGCTGCCGGCCCGCGCCAGTATGCGACCCCGCCCCCAAATCCGTCACGCTGATGCTGGCCGGGCTGCTGAGCAGCTGCTTGCGCCGCGCCTCAACGGCCGCATAGGCCCCGTAGATGCCCGTGTGCCGAACGGCCGAGGTGTAGAGGCCGAACACAAACGGCGAGTGCAGCCCGTGGGCATTGCCCGAACGAAGCCAGAAGCGGAGGTAAGCGAGAAGTTGAAACAAGAAGCGGACGAACAATGCGAACCGCAAAGGTCGCATTGCCGTCCGCTTTTCAGAAATACGAGGGAGCTTGTTAATTCAGCCGGTAAGGCACCATGAGGGTGAACTCCGGGATTTCTACTGTAAATTCCTGGCCATTGGCCAAGCGCTCCATGAGGTAGGTGCCGCACATTTTGCCCACTCCCGATTTTAGGTTGCAGCCGCTCACGTACTGGTGGGCCTCGCCGGGCTCCAGCACGGGCTGGCGGCCCACCACGCCTTCGCCCTCTACTTCGCGCACCACGCCGTTGGCGTCGTGAATGTGCCAATGGCGGCGCAACAGCTTTACGGTGAACTCGCTGTTGTTGCGAATATCGATTTTATAGGCGAACACGAAATGCTCCTGGCCGGGGCTGGAGTAGTCGGGCAAGTAGTTGGTCGTAACCGAAACGGTGACGCCTTGCGTAGTGGTGGTGGGCATAGTCGGCGGAGCTAAAGAGTAGCTGCGGGCGTAACAGCCGCCCGCCATAATTGGTTTTACGCAAATTTGGCTCCAGAACGCCGCACAAACTCCGTTTATTTTCTCAAAAACTTCAATGGTAAAGATAGCCGAAAGCTGGCGGCCCGTGTTGGCCGACGAGTTCGAAAAACCTTATTTCCAACGCCTCATCGCGTTTGTGAAAGGCGAATACGCCACTGCCACCGTCTACCCAGCGGGCTCCCAGATTTTTCACGCCTTCGAGGCCACGCCGTTCGACAAGGTCAAGGTCGTGATTCTGGGCCAGGACCCGTACCACGGGAAAAACCAAGCGCACGGCCTGTCGTTTTCGGTGCAGGACGGGCAGCGTACGCCGCCCTCGCTCATCAATATTTTCAAGGAGCTGCAAGCCGACATTCCCGGCACGCCGCCCCCCACCAACGGCAACCTCGACCGCTGGGCCGAGCAGGGCGTGCTACTCCTGAACGCCACGCTCACGGTGCGCGCCAGCGAGCCCGCCTCGCACCAGAAAAAAGGCTGGGAGGAATTTACCGACGAAGTTATCCGCAAGGTCTCCAACGAGAAAGAGCACGTTGTGTTCATCCTCTGGGGCGCTTACGCGGGCAAAAAATCAGAGCTAATTGACGAACGGAAGCACCTGGTTATAAAATCAGTCCATCCGTCGCCGTACGCGGCCGATAAGGGCTTCTTCGGTAGCAAGCCCTTCAGCAAAGCCAATGCCTGGCTGGCGGAGCATAAGCTGACGCCGGTGAAATGGTAAGAGACGGAGTGCTCAACAAAAAAGCCCGCTGTCGAGCGGGCTTTTTTGCGTCTGGTAAGGCCAGTCATATTAATGGATAATATTAAACAGGCGGTTCCAGCGGATTTTGTGCCAGAAGTCGGCATTGGGGTCGGTGGAGAGCCAGATGAGGACGGCTTTGCCTACCACGTGGTCTTCGGGTACGAAGCCCCAGAAGCGCGAATCCTCTGAATTGTGGCGGTTGTCGCCCATCATCATGTAGTAATTCTGCTTTACGGTGTAGCTGGTGAGCATTTTGCCGTTCTGGTAAACCATGCCGTCCTGCCAAGTAACGCCTTCGTTGTGCTCGTAGCGGGCCACAATTTTGTAGTAGATGGCGGCGTTGGCGGGCGAGAGGGCAATGGTCTGGCCTTTTTTCGGGATGGGCAGCGGGCCGTAGTTGTCGAGGTTCCAGTTGCGTGGGGTGGCGCTCATGGCCGTGGAGCCGTGGAAATCGGCCACGTCGGGGAACAGCTGCACCTGCGGCTGGAGCACCGTCATGGCCTTCACGTAGGGCTGCTTTTTGAAGTAGTCGGCCGCCGCCTGGGTGCAGCTGATGGTGTAGCCGTAGGTGCCCTGCGTGGGGCCGGGCACGGCCTGGGGCAGGCCGCCGGGCGCTTCGTAATCCACCACGCCCTGGCTGCGCAGAGCGGTCAGCACTTCATCATTTGGGTTATCAACCTGCATGAAGTAAGTGGTTTGCAGGCCGGGAGGCGTCACGCCGGGCTTCCCGTTGAGGAACACCTGACCTTCCTTGATTTCGAGGGTATCGCCGGCCACGGCCACGCAGCGCTTGATGTAGTTGGTGCGCAGGTCGGCGGGGTACTGCGTTTCGTGGGGCACGTGGAAAACCACCACGTCGTTGCGCTTGATTTCGGAGAAGCCCGGCAGCCGGAAGGTGGGCAGCTGGATGAGGTCGGAGTAGCTTTTCAGGCCCGTGCCCCAGAGGGTTTGGTGCGTGAGGGGCACCTGCAAAGGCGTTTGGGGCGTGATGGGGCCGTAGTGCAACTTGCTCACAAACAAGTAGTCGCCGACCAGCAGCGACGACTCCATGCTGGGCGAGGGAATCGTGTACGCCTCAAACGTGGCCCAACGGATGAGCGTGGCGGCCACGATGGCAAAAATCAGCGAATCGGCCCATTCGCGGGTTTTCGTTTTGGGCGGCTGGGGCGGAGCAGTGGAGTCGGTTTTGAGCAAAGACATGGGGGAGCAAGCTTGGGCTTGGCAATGAAAATCAGGCAAAGAAACGCAGCAGAACGCGAGGCCGGCCCGGAGCCGCCCGCGAAAGCTGGCAGGACTACAAATCCAGCAGCTCTTTCATTCCGAAAACGCCCGAACGGCCGGGCAACCACTCGGCTGCCAGCAGCGCCCCGAGGGCAAAGCCCTCACGGCTGTGGGCCTCGTGCTTCAGCTCCAGCGTGTCCACGTCGGAAGTATAGGTGACGATGTGCGTGCCCACCGCGTCGCCGGTGCGCTCGCTGATGATGGCCAGCTCGGCGGGAATTTCGGCCGGAGCGTTGCGCCAAGTGGTTTTGGCGGGGAAGTGGCGCAGGATGCCTTCGGCGGCCGTGAGGGCGGTGCCGCTGGGCTGGTCGATTTTCTGGGTGTGGTGGATTTCGCGCATCGCCACGTCATAGCCGCCGTACTGGGCCATTTTGGCCGCGATGTACTCGTTGAAATGGAAAAACAGGTTCACGCCCACGCTGTAGTTGGAGGCGTAGAACAGGCTGCCGCCCAGCTCGCTAGTCAGCGCCCGGGCTTCCTCAAAATGGTGTAGCCAGCCCGTGGAGCCGCACACCACGGGAATGCCCTGGCCTAAGCAGGTCATCACATTGGCAAAAGCGGAATCAGGGTGCGTGAATTCGATGGCGACATCAACAGTTTCCGGCGTGAAATCGGCAATGATGGACTGGCTGGCGTGCAGGTCTACAATGCCCGCGATTTCGTGCCCGCGCTGGGCGGCCAGCGCGCCAATGGTCTGGCCCATTTTGCCGTAGCCGATGAGGAGAATTTTCATTTTACGGTAGTCGGAGTGCAGTAAATAGCCGATAGCAAGGGCGGAACGGCTGGCAAGAAGTTATTTCACGCGCAGCGCGAACATGACGCCCGGAGTTGTGGGCAGGAAGCTGGTTTGGCCGGGCACGGCCATCATTTTGGGCTCCCAGTGCAGGCTCAGGTCGTCGCTCACGTCGAAATCCTGGAGGTGGGCATCAACCAGCGCATCCACGATTTGCAGGCCGTAGGCGAGGCCGATGTAGAGGTAAAAAATGTCGCGGTAGCCCCGGTAGAATATCACGCCGCTGTTGAGGGCGTCCACGCTGCGAACCAGATTAGCGCCGCTCTTAAATCCCGGGTCGAGCAGCTGCTTTCGGCCGGCTGTTACCTCATTATAGGCGTAGGCAAAATCGCTGTAATGCGTTTGGTAGAAGTATTCGCCGTAAATCACGCCACCCAGCGCGCCGTACACGAGGGGCAGCTTCCAGTAGCGGTGGTTGTAAATCTGGCCCGCACCGGGCAGCACCAGAGCCAGCATGGCTGCTTTGCCGGGCCGCGTGAGGCGAATGCCCTTGAAGCCAAAAGCCCGGAACATGTGTTCGGTGCGCTTGGCTGAGTCGGCGGCGGCTTTTTGCTTTTTGGCGGCGGGCGACACCACCACTTCCCGGCGCTCGGTGGTGTCGGGCACGATGGTGGTGGGCGTGGCGGTAGTGGGTGAGCCAAATACCTGCGCCTGGGCGCAGAAGTTACTCAGCAACCCGCCGGCCAGCAGGGCCAAACCCACGAGGTAGGAATACAGATTTTTCATGGCAAGCCTGTTAACGGGAAACGCCGGCGTTTAGCGCACGGGTCAACGAAGGGCGAAAAACGACCACCGCAGTCCAGCGACCCGGGTTGCATAGCCGGCGGGGCGGCAGGCTTACGACGGCTGCAGAATGTGCAGAATGCGCTGCATGTCCTCCACCGAGTCGAAGGCAATTTTGATTTCGCCGTTGCCCTTGGGCGTGGGGCGCACCTGCACGCGCGAGCCAAACCGGTCGGTGAGGTGGCGCTCGGCGCGGCGGATTTCAGCCACCGGCACGGTTGACGGGGCCGGCGTGGTGTCGCCCTCGGCTTTGGGCTTGGCCTCGGCACCACGGCCGTAGCCGTTGCGCACCAGTTCCTCCACGCGGCGCACGGAAAGCTCCTCGGCCACGGTTTTGCGGAACAGCTCGACTTGCAGCTTGGGGTCGTCGAGGCCGATGAGGGCGCGGGCGTGGCCCATGCTGATTTCGGCGTCGCGCAGGCCAATCTGCACGTCGGGCGGCAGCTTGAGCAGGCGCAGGTAGTTGGTCACGGTCGTGCGGTTTTTGCCCACGCGGTCGCCCAGCTCTTCCTGGCGCAGGTTGCACTCGCTCAGCAGGCGCTGGTAGCTGAGGGCAATTTCGATGGCATTCAGGTTTTCGCGCTGAATGTTCTCAATCAGGGCCATTTCCAGCATCTGCTGGTCGTCGGCCTTGCGGATGTAGGCCGGAATCGTCTCCAGGCCCGCCAGCTTGGAGGCCTGCAAGCGGCGCTCGCCCGAGATGAGCTGGTAGGAATTGGTACCGAGCTGGCGCAGGGTCACGGGCTGAATAATGCCCTGAATTTTAATGCTGTCGGCCAGTTCCTGCAGCGCTTCCTTGTCGAAGTGCGTGCGGGGCTGGTAGGGGTTGGCCTCGATGTGCTCGACGGCGATGAAGCCCACCGAGTTGACGGGGTGCGACACCAGGCGGTCGCTGGAGCCGGGCCGGTCGCCTTTTTTGTCGTAGCTGCCTTCAATGAGGGCGTTGAGGCCCCGGCCCAGCCCACCTTTGCGTTTCACTGCGGCGGCGGCGGCCAGGGCAGCTTGCAATTTCTCTTCGTTCTTCTCTAGCGGCATAGTTCATCGGCCGCGCCCATAAAAGGCCTGCGGCAACGGATGTCAAAATTACGGATTGTTGGGCGAAGGGCAAGCCGATAAGTTTCGGGCGGAGCGGTTGAGGGCGAAATCAAGCCTTCCGAAGGCCCATAAAGTCATCTTGGTCGGCCCTGCGTCATCCGGGGCGACACGCAAAGAGGGGGCGCAAGCTTGGGCTACACAATTTTATTTATGTTGCCCCAGCTTGCGCCCCCCTCGTTGCGGGTTGGCCGCCGG
>JAQBNT010000105.1 GCA_028288445.1 Hymenobacter sp.
ACTATTTTGACTACTACAACCACGAGCGCCTGCACTCCAGCATCGACTATCAGATACCGTATTACGCTCATCAACAGCTTCTTCAAACTAACGCCCTAAACTGTCCAGCATAGTTGGACCACCTCAATATTGCTAAGATAGACTCGACGACTTTGAACAGTGACGCCACATTTTATGAATTATTGAATCCGTTCGAATAAAATCGGCACCGGTTTTATTCGAACGGAAGGGGTTGAAGCATTTGATAGCCTCTACCGATAATTCCTCCAATTGTGCGAGTTGCCATCTATGCCCGCGTGTCGACGAAAAATAAGGGCCAGGACCCGGAGAAACAGGTGCACCAACTACCCGAGTTTGCCGAGAAGCACGGCACCATTTATAAGGTATTCACCGAGGAAGTGTCGGGTGGCAAGGCCGACCGCGCCCAGTTCAAGCAGCTGCAGCTCGAAGCCTACCAGAAGAAGTTTGACCTGGTCGTGTTCTGGCGGCTGGACCGCTTCAGCCGGGAAGGGGCACTGCCCACGCTCAAGTACCTGAAGGAACTGCGCGACCACGGGGTGAACTACAAATTCTTCACCGAGCCCTACCTCGACTCCCTCGGGCCGTTCGGCGACGTGATAGTCTCGATGCTGGCCACCATCGCTGCGCAGGACCTGATTAAGATTTCGGAGAATACCAAGTCGGCCCTGGCCAAGAAGAAGGCCGCTGGCATCAAACTCGGGGCACCGACGAAATCTACTGAGGTGGTGGAGCAGGCCAAAGCCCTGAAAGGGGAGGGCAAATCGAACGGCTACATTGCCCGCACGCTGAGCATCTCCCCGAGTACGGTGGCCAAGTACGTGTCAGTTTGGAATCGGAACTGCCACCAAAACTGCCACCATTGTTAAAGAAAAAGGCCCTCAGCGTGTGCTGAGGGCCTTTTTTGTGGTCGTGTAAGGCCCGTAAATCACCTATTGAGCTAGATGAGAACCGATAAAAACCGTCTCCGCTGGCCTTCTTGGTGCTTTGCTTTGTTAGCCATTATCTAGTCTGGTATGTCCTGATATAGGGGGGATAAGCCACGGGTCCCCTGACGGGTCCCCCGCAAAAAATTAGCGCACGTTGCTTTGGAGACGTAGAGTATAAAATAAATCCACCGTTTTTTCGAACCATGAGGATTTAGGTACCCGGCAAGGCCGGCCAGAAATCAATTTCTGGCCGAGTACTACTGCATTTCTCAGAACTGTGGGCGGTTAGTACAACCTAGTGCCCGACAGGCTAACCAACCAGACTGTCCGTCTCCACATTCCAGAACTTGCCGCTTTTGGGCCGGGCCTCAATGCCGCGGAAAAGCCCGGCGGCTGATTGCTCCACGGTGAAGGGGGCGCTGCTGCCGCCCATGCGGGTCTGCACCCAGCCGGGGTGCATCGGCGTCACGCTGATGTTGCGCTCGGCCACGCGCTGGGCCAAGATGGCGGCGTACATGTTGATGGCGGCTTTGGAGACGCGGTAGGCCGGGCTGTCGGGCCCGGCGAAGGTGGGTAGGCCCATCTTGGAGGAGAGGAAGACAATCTGTCCCCCGTCGCGCACCAGCGGCAGCATGGGCTCGGTGAAGAGGATGGTGCCGTCCACGTTGGTCGCGAAAGTGTCGCGCAGGAGTTGGCGCTCGGGCAGGATGGTGCCCAGGTCGGAGCCCACGCCGGCGTTATTTACCAGCACATCGATGCTGGGCGCGATTTGGCCGATTGCGGCCACGGCCTGCGCGATGCTGGCGTCGTTGGTAACATCGAGAGTTACAACGGTGAGGTTGGGGTGGCTAAAATCAGCAATCTGGCCCGAGCGGGAAGTGCCGATAACGCGGTAGCCTTCGGCCAGCAATTTCTGGGTGAGGGCCAGGCCAATGCCGCTATTGGCGCCGGTTACAACGGCTGTTTTTTCGGTGGTGTTCATCAAATCAGGGGTAAGAAAAAGGGGAAATATTAGGTGGTGACGACGATTTTGCCGCCGGCCGCATTACTGTCCATAAGTTGATGCGCGGCCACGATGTCGTCAAGCATGAAGGTGCGGCCGATGCCGAGCTGCACCTGGCCGGCTTCGACGGAGTTGATAAAAGCTTGCAGCGCGGAGGCCGGGGCCGTTACCTGACCGCTGTCGTAGATGGTCAGGCCCACGGTGGCCGGGATGAAATCCATCGGGGCAAAGTCGGGGATGGACCAGCTTTCAGAAAGCATGCCCGTCATGCAGCCCAGGCCGCCGGGCTTGAGGCAGGTGAGGGTATTGCGAAGCGTCGTAGCGCCCACCAGTTCCAGCGCCCGGTCCACGCCTTGCGGAAACAATGCCCGCACCTGCTCGCGCAGCTGCCCATCATCGACCAGCACATGGGTAGCACCATTGGCCGTGAGCAGGTCGCCCCGGTCGGCGCGGCGGGTGGTGGCCAGCACCGTGAGGCCGGCCTGGCTGGCGAGCTGCGCGGCCAGCAGGCCAATGGACGAGGTGCCGCCCCGAATGAGCAAGGTTTCGCCGGCCTGGATTTTCAGAGCCAGGTGCAGGGAGCCGTACACTGTCTGAAACATCTCGGGAATGGCCCCGAGCTGCGCCCAGGGCAGGCGGCTGCTAAAGGGATACACAATGGTCTTGGGCACCACGGTGTACTCGGCGTAGCTGCCGTCGAAGTCGCGGCCCAGGCCACCCATCAGGGCTGCCACCTGCTGGCCGGGCGCGTACTCGCCCGAAGGGTCTTCCACCACTTCGCCCACGCACTCGATGCCCAGGACGCGCGGAAACTGCACGCCCGGCGACAAGCCTTTGCGGGTCATCAGCTCCGACCGATTCAGCCCGAAGGCCCGCACTCGAATCAGAACTTGCCCGGCTGCGGGCGTGGGCACCGGCCGCTCTTCGAGGCGAAACAGGTCGGCGGCTCCGGGGCTATATAAAATGGCGGCTTTCATGGCATCGAGGAGAAAAGTCAGGATGAAAAGACCGACGCGGTCAGGATAACAACAGTTGCCCGCTACTACTCGCGCACGCTGTTAAAGATGTAACAGAAGATTTTCCAGCCTTGGTCCTGCTGTTGCAGCACGAAAAAATCTTGGCTGGTGCGCGCGGCTTCCTGCCCCGTGGCCAACTGGGTAGTTGCGGTGCGAGCCGTCGCCTGCACGAAAGCGTATTCGCCATCCACCGCGACCGTCTTTACCTCGTAACTGATGTGAAAGCGCGTTTTGGCGAAGAAGCTATGCCCCTTACGGAGGAGCGCACTGGCGGGCAGTGAGGCCCGGCCATCGGGCATAAATACACCGTCATTGGTATAGAGGGCGGGGAGTAGGGCGGTATTGGCCGAATTTAGGGCCTCGGCGTACTGCGCCAGCAGCTCCCGGGCGGCCTGCGTGGGGATGGTCGGTTGCATGGTTCTTAGCGGAGGGTTATTTGGTTAGAGCCGGGTCGATGATGGCGGCGTCGAACTCGGTGTTGAGCTTCTTGTAGAGCGGCGTGGGCTCGACCGTCAGTATCAGCTCAATGGTGGGGCCGGAGAAGAGCTCGAACAGGTGGCCGCCGTGCACCAGGCCGTCGAAGGTGACCAGGTTGACGTGGGTGTGGGCCACCGGCTTGCCGTTGTACACGGCGATGTCGCCCGTCAGCGAAGACACCTCAATAGGCTCCGTGAATGGGATGACCTTGAAGGCTTTGCGGCCGTAGTCAAACACGCCCACCTTGGCCGACAAGGCATCGCCGATGGCCTGGTAGTGGGCAGCCTTCACATCATATTTCTGGGCAAACTCCGTCAGGCCAGACACGATTTCATCGCCCTTAGCAAAAATCAGCACGTAGGTTTTCACCGGCCCGCTGGCGCTCAGTAGCTTCACTTTTAGGCCGGGCGCTTTGCCCAGCTGCACCGGCTTGCCCGTAGTCAGTGAGATGTATTCCGGGGTCTGGGCCTGGGCCGCCAGGGCGCTGCCGGCCACGAGCAAGGCCGTGGCGGCGAGGGACTTGATGAAGGAAAAGCGCATCGGACTACTTAGTTAATGAACGGCATCACACCAGCCCATACGGCCGGGAAGTTGCTGAGAAAGGCGCCGTGTCCGGCATTAGGAATGATGCCCAGCTGGCTACGGCGCAAGTCCTGGGCCGTGCGGAACATCCGGTCCACGGGGTTGCCCTCGTCCCGGTCGCCGGCCATCACCAGCACCGGGCACTTGATGGACTGCATGAGGGCGCGGTCCACGGTCAGGTGGTTGTACATGGTAGCTACCTGGGTAAACATCTCCCCCAGGCGCTGCGGCTGCGGCATCAGCGCCTGCTGCTGGCGCACGTAGGCGCTGTCGAGCGTCAGAGCAAGCTGGGGGCTGAAATCAAATTTGCGCTGGCCGGCCGTTACCTCGCTGGCCCCAATGGTGATGAGCTTGCGCACCCGCTCGGGGTACATGCTGGCCAGCTTGTAGCCGGCGAATCCACCGTCGCTGAAGCCCAGCACAATGGCGCTGTCGCGGGTGGTGGCCTTGAGCACAGCCAGCACGTCGTTGGCCCGCTGCTCGTAGGTGAGCGGCGCGGTGCCCAGCTCTGACTTGCCGTGACCCCGCGTGGAAATGGCGATGACCTGGTACTTGCGCGAGAGGCTGTCGATAAACTGGTGCATCTCGTAGGTCGAGCCGAGCAGGCCGCCGTGCAGCAGCACGAACGGACGGCCCTTGCCGTACACCTCGTAGTATATTTTGGCGTCGCCGGCCTGGGCGTAGTGCCCGGCCTTGGGGTTGTTGCCGTATTGAATGGCGCCTTTCGGCGAGGGCGTGGCCTGCATGAAAGCCCGTAGGGGCTTAGCTGGGCGCAGCTGGCCGAAGGCGGCCGTGGTCAGCAGCAGGAAGAAAAAGAGAAGTTGCCGGTTCATAAGTGCATCGTTTTGAACAATGCAAAGGTCCCCCAGCTGCGTAGCTGGCACCCTTAACCTAGCGTAAGAAATACCCTTAATCCAGGTTAAGCCTTCCCGGGTTTCGTAACCCGGTCCTTGCGGATTTTGCTAAGAAATTCCGGCGTGATGCCGAGGTAGGAGGCAATCTGCGTATTGGGTAGGCGGCGAGCCCAGTGCGGGTACTGCGTCAGGAAGTTCTGGTACCGCTCCTCGGCCGTGGCGCTGATGCTTTGCAGCAGCCGGTCCTGCAGGGCGATGTATCCCCGCTCGACGAGGATGCGAAAGTTACGGTCGAACTTGTGGTAGTGGGTGAACAGGTCGAGCAGGTCATCGTGCTTGATTTGCAGCACCGTGGCGGGCTCCAGCGCCTCAACGTACACGCGGGCAGGCTGCTCGGCGTAGAAGCTGGCTAGGTCGGTAATCCACTCATTCTCCACCGCAAACAGCAGGTTGTGCTCCTTGCCGCTCTTGTCCACGGCGTACATCTTGAAGCACCCGGCTACCACGAAGCTAGCGTACCGGCACACCTCGCCTTCCTGCAAAAGGAAGGCCCGCCGCTTCACCGTTCGCTCCATGAAACGCCGCGCCAGCTCCTCTTCCTCCTGCTTGGTGAGAGGGAAGTAGTCGCTTCGGAAATATTGGCTGAGCGCCTCTAGTGGGGCAAGGTTTTTCTCCACGCTTACGGGCTAAAAAGTAGCAGCAAGTTACGCAGAGGTGCTGCCCTACAAGGGTCGGGGCCGGAACGTGACGGCTTGCCGGTGCAGCGGCGGCAGCACCAGCAATACCACGAGCAGGGCCATGAGGCCCACGCTGACCAAGCCGAAGTAATTGAGGCAGTAGCGAAGCAGCGTTTGGGTTTCGAGAGTGCGGGCCAGCAGGCTGGCGGCCCCGCGGTGGGCCGTTTCCAGGGCCATGCCCTTGCCTTGCAGGGTTTGTTGCAAGCCCTGCACGCGGGCGGCTACTTCGCTGGTGCCGGGCAGCAGGTCGGCCCGGAAGCGGTCGAGCTGAGCCGTGCGCCAGTAGGGCTGCAACACGCTGGTAACGGCCAGCGAGCCCACGAAGCCCAGGTTGCGAAATGCCACCGCCGCGAAGGTGCCCGCTGATGTCAGCTGCGGCGGCAGCCCGCCCATGGTGAACAAGGCCAGCGGTATCATCACGAATCCCACCGCCAGGCCTTGCAGCAGCGTCGGCAGCCCGAACACGGCCAGCCCCTGCGCCGGCCCGAACAGCAGGTACATCCAGACGTGGTGGGCCAGCAGCAGCCCGAAGCCCACCGCCAGCAGCCACCGCAGGGGCGTGCCCAGCAGCACGAAGCGCACCACGATGCTCACGCCCAGCACGATGCCGGCCAGCGTAGCGGCTTGCAAAAGCACCATCTGGCGGGCATCGACGTGTAGTACGCCCGTGAAGTAGGCCGAGGCAATGCTCGTGGTGCCCCGGAAAAAGTAAAACACGCAGAACAGCGCCAGCCCCACGCAAAAGTTGCGGTGGCGAAACACCCCGAAGTCGATATACGGCCGCTTCAGGTGCCCCTGCCGCCAGCTAAAGGCTACGCCGCCCACTACGGCCAGCCCCAGCGCCAGCCACATGGCCGGGCTTTCCAGCCAGTACTGCTGCTGGCCGTACGACGCGAGGTAGGCCATGCCCAGCAGCATCGTGGCCAGCAGCACCCAGCTGGGCCACTCCAGTTGGGTGAGCGGCAACCGCCGCCGGGTGCGCACGTCGTTGAGGATGAGCAGCAGCAGCAGCGCGCCGGGCAGTGCCACCAGCAGGTACGCGTGAAACACTGCCGGCACGGCGTAGCGGTCGAGCACCGTCCAGCTCAGCATGGTACCCAGCGGCGACGAGGCCAGCAGCCCGCCGTAAAACACGGCGTAGCCCATTGCCCGCGCCCGGGTGGAGTGCAGGCGCGAAAAAATCAGCGACAGCAGCGGCGTGACGATGGTGCAGGCCACCGTGCCCTGCAAAAAGCGCAGCATCAGCAGCAGGCGAAAATCACGCACCCAGCCGGCTAGCCCTACTAGGGCAGCCAGCAGTACGATGCTCATCAACAGTGAATTGCGTAGGCGCAGGTAGCTGCCCAGGCGCGCGTCGAAGGGCAAAAACGCCACCAGACCTGCGTAGAACAGCAGGATGGAAAACTGCACGTCGGCTGGCTCCACGCCGTAATAGCCCGCCACCTCGGCCCCGCTACCGGCGTAGAGGCCCAGCAGTAGAAACGGAGGCAGCAGCGCCCAGAACAGCACGGCCCGAATGACCCATTCGGGCACCCAGGTCTTGAAAAGGGGCAACGGTTCAGCGTTGTTCATGGAGCGGCAGGGTTACTTGGCCACCGTCACGGTGGCGTTCATGCCGGCCGCAAGCTGGGCGGTTTTCGCCGGCTGGTCAGTGAGCTGAATGCGGATGGGCAGGCGCTGAATCACCTTGATGAAGTTGCCGGTGGCGTTGTCGGGCGGCAACAGCGAAAACCGCGCCCCCGTGGCCGGCGAGAGCGACTCTATCCGGCCCGCAAATGCCTGGTCAGGATAGGCATCGGTGGTGATTTTTACCGGCTGCCCCACGTGCAGGTGCGGCAGTTGGGTTTCCTTAAAATTGGCCGTTACCCACTTTCCTGCCTGCCGGTTCACGATGTAGGCCAGCGGCTGCCCGGCCTGAATCAGTTGGCCCTCCTGAATGGTCTGGCGACCCATCACGCCGGCGTAGGGGGCCGTCACGATGGTATAGGAAAGGTCGAGCTGCGCCTTGCGCAGCAGCGCCTGCCGCCGCCGGATTTCGGCTTGCAGCACCGCCCGCTGGCCTTGGCTTTCAGTCACCCGCGAAAGGGCGGTTTGGTAGCCGCCGGCCAGGGCCGCGTAGTCGGAGCGGGCCACGTCGAGGGCCGACTGCTGGCGTTCGAACTGCTGGCGCGTCACGGCCTCGTCGGCCAGCAGTTGCTGGTAGCGGGCAAAATCCTGCTCCTGCTGCACCAGCCGAGCCTTGGCGGCCCCAATCTGGCTTTGGCTCACCAGCGAGCTGCGCTGCGAAGTCTGTACCGTGCTGGTCAGATTCAGCAACTGGGCCTGGGTGTTGGCCAGCGCGGCTTGGGCTTCGGCCACGGGCACTTCAAAGTCGCGGTCATCGAGCACTACCAGCGTGTCGCCGGCTTTTACGGCCTGGTTCTCGGCGTAATTAATCCGGCGGATGTAACCGCTGACCTTGCTGTTAATCGGGTTGATGTATTCTTCCACCTGGGCATCGTCGGTGCTTTCGTAGTGGAGCATCTGCCACCCGATGCGGGCGGCCCAGATGAGCAGGGCCAGCACCAGCAGGCCGGCGAGCGTGGTGGTGATGCGCGCCACGAGGCGGTCGGTGCGCTGTGCGGGATGTTGCGGCGAGGTCGTCGGCTGGGTCATGATTATAGGAGGCCGATGGCTTTTTGCAGTTGATAGTATTGGGTGGCGGCCAGCGTCTGGGCCGTCACAAGGTCAAATCGGGCCTGCAGGAGCTGATTATCCGCGTCGAGCAAATCGGTGAGCAGGGCCAGCTGGTTGAAGTAGGTGCGGTTGACGATGCGGTAGTTTTCGGTGGCCTGCCCGATGCTCTGCTCCGCGATGCGGATGCGCTCCAGCATTTCCTGGTAGCGCACGTAGGCCGCTTTCACTTCCAGGCGCTTGTCATCAAGGACTTTTTCCTCCCCGATGTGCTGGCGCTCAATGGCGATTTCGGCGGCCTTCTCGGCGTGGCGGTCCAGCCAGCGGGCCGTGATGTTATAGGACACCCGCACGCCGACCTCGCCCACGCTGTATATCTGCGACACGTTGGGAAACACCAACCGGTTGGGATAGGTGTAGGCGTAGCCGGTGAACAGGCCCACTTGTGGGCGCTTGCTGACCTGGGTGGCCGCCAGCCGCAGCTCGCTGAGGCGGGTTTGCAGCCCGGCTACCCGCAGCTCCGGCGCCTTGGCCTGCGCCTGGCCGAAGTAGTCGGCGTAGGCATTGTCCAGCACCGCCGCCGGGCTCACCGGGGTCAGCTGATTCACCTGGTCTTCGGGGGTGCCCAGCAGCAGGTTCAGCCGCTGGTTGGTGAGCGTGATGGTGTTGCCGATTTCGGTGAGCAGCAGCTGTTGGCGAGAGAGCTGCAGCTCGGTCCGCAGCAGGTCGCTGCGCAGCACCACCCCGTTCTTATAGAGCGAGTGAATCTGGGTCAGCCGCCGCTCGGATTCCTTCACATTGTTGGCCGTCAGGGCCTGGTACTCGCGGTTACGCTGCACGTCGAGGTAGGCCGTGGCCACGCGCAGGCGCACCTCGCTGGCTGTCAGGGCCAGGCGCTCGGTTTCCAGTAGTTCCGTATTGGCCTGGGTGGCAATCTGGTTGGTGATGCGCCCGCCGGTGTACACCTCCCAGTCGGCTTCGACGCCGAGGTGGTAGGCGTGGGGGCTGGGCGGCACGGCTTTCTGCTCGGGGTTTTGCAGGCCGGCGCTGGGCTCGTAGGCAACCAGACCACCTAGGTAGGCATAGCTGCCATTGGTCGTCACGCGGGGCAGGTGCTCGTTCCGCCGGTCCTTCACCAGTTCGGCGCTGAGCTCCACCTGCTGGCGCTGCATCCGGATTTCCTTGTTGTGCGCCGTGGCCAGCGCCCATGCCTGCTCCAGCGTCAGGGGCTCGGCAGGGCTACCAGCGGTTTGGGCGGCCAGCGGGTAAGTGGCTGATAATAAAAAAGCTGCGGCACCAGTCCGCAGCCAACTTCGACCGTTCATAATGGGCTTATTGTAACAGCACAAAATTACGGCCCCTGTATTCGGCTCATTTTATTGTATAAGTCAGAATATTGTTCAAACCAGCCAATGACGTTTTTGGCTCTATTCATTATAAAGCATACATCACGGAGCTCCTGATAAGCGAACAGGACCAGCTGAACCCAATTGCTGGGTCCGGCTGGTCCTGTCGTTTTGCGGCTCAGCTGCCGCGTCCTAACGCAGCAACGGTGCCACACGGCTGCCAATCAGCTCGGTGGCTTGCAATATTTTCTCGTGCGGCAGCACGGCCACGTCCATCTGGAATGTCACCCGCGAAATGCCACCCAGTGCCTTGCTGTGGCGCAGAATCTTGGCGGCTACTTCATCGGGGCTGCCCACCAGCAGCGCCCCCAATGGGCCGGCTTGCGCCTCCACGTGGGCCCGCGTTGGGGGAAAGCCGCCCCGCTCGCGGGCGCGCTGGCCGAAGGTTTGGATGTAGCCGGGCGCGAAACCGTCCATGGCTTCCTTGGTGGTGGGGGCTACGTAGCCCAGCGAGTGCAGGCCCACTTTGAGTTGCTCGGGGGCGTGGCCCGCCCGGCGGCCGGCTTCGCGGTAGAGGTCGACCAGGGGGCGGAAGCGGCGGGTTTCGCCCCCGATAATTGCCACCATCAGCGGAAGGCCCAGCGTGCCGGCCCGCACGAACGACTCGGGCGTGCCGCCCACCCCCAGCCAGATGGGCAGCTGCGCCTGCGCTGGGCGCGGGTACACGCCCTGACCCGTCAGGGCCGGCCGGAACTGACCCTGCCAGCTGATTTTTTCGGTGTTCCTAATGGCCAGCAGCAGCTCCAGCTTCTCGGCAAATAACTCGTCGTAGTCATTCAGGCTGTAGCCGAAGAGCGGGAAGGCTTCGGTGGAGGAGCCCCGCCCCACCACCATTTCGGCCCGTCCCTGGGCGATGAGGTCCAGCGTGGCAAAGTCCTGGAACACGCGCACCGGGTCGGCGGCTGAGAGCACCGTGACGGCGCTGGTGAGGCGAATGCGCTTGGTACGGGCCGCGGCAGCCGCCAGTATCACAGCAGTGGCCGAGTCGAGGTACTCGGCCCGGTGATGCTCGCCAATGCCGAACACGTCAAGGCCCACCTGGTCGGCGCGCTCGATGCGCTCCAGCAGCAGGCGCATGGCCTCGGTGCCGCTCAGGCGCTCGCCGCCGTTTTGGAGCAGGTGCGAGGCAAAGCTGTCAATTCCAACTTCCATAATGCTTGATTGAAGTACGGTTTAATCTCTTTGCAAGGGGGTAGTTAGGTGCGCTGGCTAGTGCAGCGGGTGTTTGACGAACATGACCTTGCTCATCACATCCTTCTCGTAAGAAGCCAGACAGTAGCGGTTGAGCGCGGGCTCAAAATGCGGCTGATTCATTTGAAGCTGGGTAGGGGAAGGCCCGCTTTTGGCAAAGAAAAACACCTTGGTGCTGCCGTACTTGGTGTAGGGCATAAGCGCGCCGTACTGCGCCATCTCCTGCCAACGGCTCGTGTCGCCCACGGTTACCGCGTAGATGCGCACGACGGGGCCGGTGTTGTTCTCATTGCGAAACAGGGCCACCTCCTGAAACTCGCCGGGCAAATCCTGCGGACTCGGCTGGCTCATTGCATCCACGATGAACCAAATTATTAAGGCGCCGCTGGCCAGGCCAAGCACATATTTAATTTTCATAAGGTACGGAGGCGCCAGTGGTGGCCACCTCTTTGGGGAAGTGCAATGAATAAAAGGGGCCGTTTCCGACCAGTTGCTAGCTACTACCTGAGCCGCTTTGACAACAAAACGCCCGACTCCAGAGGAAGCCGGGCGCTTGGAACCCAACCGGGTAGGGCGGCAACTGTTTACACGGCGGCCTCTACCTTCCCGATGCGCAGGATGGGCTTGATGGTGATGCCCTTTTCCGAGTCTTCGGCGGCTTGGTTTATCTGGTCAAACTCGTAGAATTTCACCAGCTTGTCGAAGGGAAACTTGCCCTGCTGGTAGAGCCCAATCAGGCGCGGGATGAAGATGCTGGGCACCGAGTCGCCCTGCAAAATGCCCTTGAGGGTACGGCCGGCCACCATGAGGTCGTTGGGGCCGAAGGTCAATTCCTTGTCGGGGGCCGTGACGCCCACCAGCCCACACACGCCGTGGGTGCGCAAGCCCTGCACCGCCGTACGGATGATTTCGGGGCGGCCCGTGGTGTCGAAGGCGAAGTGGGTGCCGGTGCCGGTGATTTTCTGGACTTCCTCCACCACGTTGCCCGTCTTGCTGTTGATGGTGTGGGTGGCGCCCAACTCTTTGGCCAAGGCCAGGCGCTCATCGTTGATGTCGACGGCGATGATGGTCGTAGCTCCGGCTACGCCCGATGCCATGATGGCCGACAGCCCCACGGCTCCGGTGCCGAAAATGGCGATGCTAGCCCCGGAAGGCACGTTCAGGCTGTTTAAAATGGCCCCGGCCCCGGTCTGGATGCCGCAGCCCAGCGGCCCGAGCAGCTCCAGCGGCACGTCCTTGGGCACCTTGATGGTGTTATTCTCGTGGGCGATGGCGTAGGTGGCAAACGACGACTGCGAGAAGAAGCTGTCGTGCAAATCGGGCGTATCGTGCTGGTGAATGCGGTGGCTGCCGTCGGGGCGGCTGCCGGCAAAGTTGTGCTCCAGCATGTGCTCGCAGTAGGTGGGGAAGCCCTCGCGGCAGCTGCTGCACTTGCCGCAGTAACCGAAGGTGAGCACCACGTGGTCGCCCACGGCCACCTCGGTTACCTCATTGCCTATGGCTTCGACCACACCCGCGCCCTCGTGGCCGAGCACCATCGGAAGCGGGGCGGCCATTTGCTGGTTGCGAATCACCATATCGGTGTGGCAGATGCCGGTGGCCACGATGCGGACCAGCACTTCCTGGGGTTGGGGCTGGTCGAGCTGGGCTTCTTCGAGCACAAACGGACCACCTTTTTCTTTGACGACGGCAGCAGTAATCTTCATGGGAATTGGGGATAAAGGGAGGGAATGGTAAAGAATTGGCAGGGTGGTGGGCACCGCGCGGTGGCCCAACAGGCCGTTTTTAGCGGCCGGTATCTGGGCAGCTTTTTAGTAGCCCAAAAGTAGAAAGTGCCTCACTGGTTAGTTTTGGCAATCAGGTCAGATATTTGTTCAAACCAGCCAAGCCGTATGCTCACCTCCGAAGAGTTTCTCGCTGAACTCCAAAGCATTGATAGTCGGCCCGAAACAATGTTTGTGTTGGAGCAGCACAGCGAGGAAAACTACCCCCTGCACCAGCACCAGAAGACGCAGCTGGTGTATGTGCGCAGCGGCGTGGCCTACCTCATCACGCCCAGCAAAACGTACTTCCTGCCGGCCCGGCACTACGTGCTCATTCCGCCCCGACTGGAACACCGCGTGCTGTTCCACTCGCCCCAGCACGTCGTTACCGGGCTGTGCTTTGCGGAAGCCCGCGACGCCGACCACCCGTTCTTTAGCAAGCTGGGCATCTACCCGGTTACGGACCTACTCTACGAGCTGCTGCGCTACACCGAAAGTTGGCACGGGCACTACGGCCCCGAGCAGTACGAGCCCTACTTGTTCCTATTGAACCTCAAGCTCGTGCTGCCGCACATCAGCCACCACCCGCTGCCGCTGGCCCTGCCCACCACCGAAGACCCGCGCCTGGTGCCGGTGCTGCGCCACATCTACGAGCACATCGACGAGCTGCTGGAGCTGGGCAGCCTGGCCCGGCACTTCGGCTTCAGCCCGCGCAGCCTGTCGCGCCTGTTTCAGGAGTGCCTGAGCATCTCCTTTGGGCAGTACCTGAAGCTGCGCCGCATGATGGCTGCGATGGAAATGATGCTGAAAAGCCGGCAAACCATCAGCGAAACCGCTTACGCGGTGGGCTACAACAGCCTAGCCTCGTTCAGCAATACCTTCAACAAGCTGGTGGGCCATCGTCCCTCCGAGTTTGCCGCCCGCGAGCAATAAGCAGCGAGGTGGGCCGAGGGCTAATACCGAAGCCGCCCCGGTCTTCCTCTGCAAGGGAAGCCAGGGTAGCCAGGTTGCTTAGCGAGCAGCTACGCCGTTGGCTTTGGCAATCACGTTGAAGGTCAACGTAAAATTGTCGTCAACTGCTTTGTCCGCGGCGGTGCCAAACAGGGTTGAGCCGAACGTAACATTATATTTCGTGCGGTCGATGCTGGCGGTGCCGGAAGCAGCGGCCACGCCGTTTTTCACGCCCACTTTGGCCGGGAAGCTCAGCGGGTTGGTTTTGCCTTTGATAGTTAGGTTACCGGTGATGGTGGCGTTGTTGCCAGCGGCATCACCTTTCAGCGCCTTGATGCTGGTGATGACGAAGGTGGCCGTCGGGTTCTTTTCCACGCCGAAGAAATCGTCCGATTTCAGGTGGCCCACCAGCTTGGCGTTGTAGTCAGCATCGGTCAGGTCGGTGTTCTTGAGCGAAGTCATGTCGGCCACGAACGTGCCGCCCACAATCTGGCTGCCTTTCACCAGCACGGTGCCGTCTTTTAGGTTGATGGTGCCGCTGTGCTGGCCGCCAATTTTCTTGCCCGTCCAGCCGAGTGAGCTCAGCTGCGGCTGCACTTTGTAGGTTTCAACGGCGGCGGTAGCCGAAGCAGGTTTGCGAGCAGCGGGGCCTTTAGCGGCTTGCGCGGGAGCCGACAGCACGGTGGCGGCCAACAGGAGGGAGAACAGGAGGTTTTTCATGATTTCTGGTGTGAAAAGTTGTTGATTTGAAATGATTTAAGGGGGATGCTGGCAGCCGAGTTAGGGCTGCTGGCTGAGCCACTGGTGCGCGGCGGTCAGGCCGCTGGCCGATATTTCATGCCCACCCTCGAAGGCTTCGTAGTGCGGGGCGATGCCCAGCGTTTTGAGAAACGTCACGGCCTCGTCGGCATAGAAAGCGGGCAGCTTGTCGTCGTGTCGGCCGTGGCTGAGAAAGAAATGCACCTTCTTGACATCGGCGGCCGGGGCGTGGTGCTGGCGCGATTCAACCAGCATGCGGCCGCTGAAGGCCAGCACGCCGCGCACCTGTGCCGGGTGGGTCAGGGCCACATCGTAGGCCATGATGGCGCCCTGGCTGAACCCCAGCAGGTACACTTGCCCGGCCGGGATGCCGTACCGCGCCGAGGCCTCCCGAATAAAGGTGAGCAGCAGGCGTTGCCCATCGAGCTGCTGGGCCTGGTTGAAGACGGGCTTGCCCGACGAGAAATCAACCTGGTAGAACCCGAAGCCCATCGGCCCGAACACCAGCGGGGCCCGCACCGTGAGCACCAGCGTATGGGCATCGGCCAGCTGCTCGCCCACGGGCAGCAGGTTCAGTTCGTTGCCGCCTACGCCGTGCAGCATGAGCAAGAGGCGTTTGGCACCGGTGGCCAGGGCCGGGTTCACCAGGCGGTAGGCCAGGGATAAATCGGTGAGCAGCGCGGGCTGCGTAGCGGATGCAACAGTCATGGAAGTAATTAGATAAAACAGGAGAAAAAAGGCCAGCCACGCCCATCGTAGGCGTTTCCAGTGGCTGCTCATGCCTGCGGTTGCGCCTCGGCGCCCAACAGGACCCGGATGCCCCACGGGTCGGTGGCGATGGGTCCTTCGGGCGTTGGCTCCACGGCGTAGCCGGCAGCTTGCAGTCGGGCGGCGGCCGCATCGCGGGAGCCGGCATCGGGCAGCCACAACTCCCAGTGCAGCAGGCGGGCATCGGCCGCCGTGGCCACGGGCGAGCCGGCGGCCCACACGTTCAGGCCCAGGTGGTGGTGGTAGCCCCCGGCGCCCACAAACAGGGCCCCCGACAAGCTCCAGGTCTCAATGTCGAAGCCCAGCGCCTGGTGGTAGAAGGCCGCCGCTGCGGTCAAACTACCGGTATAAAAGTGCAGGTGACCGATGGTCGTACCAGCGGGCAGACCTTCCCAGTGGGCTTTGCCGGCCGCCTGCAGCACCCCGGTCTCGTCGAGGGGGTCGAGGGCCGACTGGATTTCTCCTTCTGCGCTCACCTGCCACTCCGAGCGGGGCCGGTCGCGGTATACCTCGATGGTAAAGCCGTCGGGGTCGGTCAGGTAAGTGGCTTCGCTGTAATTGTGGTCGGAGGAGCCCAGGTAGACCCCCAAGGAATGCACGTGCTTGATAAAGCAGCCCAAATCGGCGCGGGTGGGCAGCAGCACGGCCAGGTGGTAGATGCCCAGCCGACCCCGCCGGGGGATGGGGTTAGCCCCCGGCTGCTCCTGCAGGCGCACCAGCACCTGGGGGCTGCCGGCTACGCCCAACTCCGCCACGGCGGCCTGGCCTTCGGTGGCCGACGTTTGACTGAGCAGCGCAAACCCGAGTACGCGCTGGTAAAAGTCCAGCGAGCGAACCAGGTTGGCCACCGCCAGGTGCACGGTGCCCAGGCGAATGGTCGCCGGCAATTCTGTCGGCGGGTGCACACCAATGCGTTCGGCGGGCAGCGAAGAATAAGGAAGCAGGGCAGCAGTCATAGGAAGCGGGGAGGTAGCGGTTGAGGGCAATTGAAGCGGCGGCAGCGGGATTCCTTACTTGGCCAGCCCGAGCTGCTTCATGTAGGATTGGTTGTCCCAGTAGAGGTATTCTTCCACCATCACACCGTCTTTCCACACGCCGAGGGTGGACATGGGCAGCACGAACTTCTTGCCCGTGGGCTGGATGAACTTGCCGTCGCCGGTGGGCATGGGCTTGGTGAAGGTGCCGGTCATCACGCCGGATACCGACGTCAGATTGCCCTGGCCAATCTTGAAGGGGTGCTGCTTAATCTGGGTATCGGGAGCGTACACGAACATGGCTTTCAGGTCCGAAATGTGGCGGGCGATGCCGGTGGTGGTGTGGCCGTCGGGCCAATGCACCAGGATGTTTTGGGCGTGGCTTTCGTGCAGGCGGTCCCACTTTTCGTTGCTGAACACATCGTAGTCCAGCTCATCGAAGGTTTTCAGGTGCTGGGCCACGAGGTCGCTGGTTTTAGCGGCGGGTTTTTGAGCGGCGGCTGTCAGCGAAATGGCGAACAGGGCGAGGGAGAGCAGGGCTTTTTTCATCGGGAAGACAACTACTTGTCAGGATTCTCTCACCACGAGAGAACAAGACAAAGGTCCCCTGCCGGGGTACCCCTGCGCATTATCCTAGGATAAGAACGTACCTTACCGCACCCCAACCTGCAACGCGGTGCGCTGCTGCTTTTCCGCTACAGTTGCCGCCGCACGCGGCTCAGCGACTCGGGCGTAATGCCCAGGTAGGAAGCAATAAAATGCTGCGGTACCCGCTGGGCAATGCCAGGATACTTGCGCAGAAAGTGCTGGTACTTCTCACTCGCCGACTGGCTCAGCGAGGCATTCACGCGCTCCTGGAGCGCCACGTAGCGGCTCTGCATCAGGAGCCGGAAATACCGCTCGAAGACCGGAAAGCGGGCGTAAATGGTTTCCATGTCCGCCTGGGCCAGCAGCAGCAGTTGCGAGTCTTCCAGCGCGTCGATGTTCATCGTGCTGGGCTGCTTCGTCAGCAGG